>JASIAN010000219.1 GCA_030042035.1 Alphaproteobacteria bacterium
GCGTTTTCGGATTGGGCGCCGTTCAGCACCTGCACGCAGGAGAGCACGCCGAGCGCGATCAGGTTGCCGTAGGCCGGATCGTGCGTGATGTTGCCGGCGCTGTGGAACAGCGTCCGCGCGAACGAGCGGCCCATCGCAACGACATCATCGACCCCCGTCGGCAGCGCGAAGGCCCACGGCGCGCCGTTGCCGCGACAGAGCAGGTCCTGCCACGCCGGATCGCGGTGACGGTCATACCAGAGCACATATTCCTCGACCATCGCGCGGGTCGCCGGATGCGTCGTCACGTCGGCGACCGGCCCGCCGCCCATGACCCAGACCTTGCGGCCGTCGCGCAAGGCTTCGCGGTATTCGGCGCCCGTGCGCATCGTCAGTCTCCGCTCTTTGAGGGTGCGGCCGGCGCGAGGTTGATGCGGCGCGGCGCCAAGGGTCTCGCCCCGATGCCGCTCACGTCGATCTCTGGCATCGGCAGATGGATCGCGCGCAGCACCGCGTTCGCGAGCTCGTTATAGCTCGGGAAGACCTGCCGCAGCCGGCCGCGCCACACCGGCACGCCGCCGCTGGCGTGCAGCTCGAATGCCGACTCGCGGCCGTCGAGCGCCGACGAAACGTGGTCCGCGGCAAGCTGCAGCAGCGCGGCGCGCTGCTCGGCGCTGTACCCGCCGCCGCCGAACGCCGCTTCGAGGTCCGCCGCCATTTCGGGCGCCGCGAGATCGCGGTCGGTCGGCGCGACGACGAGCGAGGAGCCGGGCACGATACGCAAAATCTCAGTGATGCGCTGGCGTGCCCGCAGCATCGCGAGGCCGCCCGGCATCAGCATGGGATACGCCGGATAGCAGTGGCCGCCCTTCGTATAGGCCGGGTCGCGCTCGGCGGCGACGAGGCAGCTGCGCACGAGCTGCACGTCGGCAATGACGTCGACGATGTAGTCGATTGTCGCCTCGTTTTCCTTCAGCCCCATCGCGTCGGCCAAGGCCAGCGCCAGTCCGAGCGCGAATTCGGCCTTGGCGAGCCAGCCGTAGAGATGATGCCACAGGAGCCACAGCACGATCGTCTCGGCAGACGGGCCGACCAGAAACACCCGCTCCCATGGCACGAACACATTGTCGAGCCACATCAGCCCGTCCAATTCGTCAAAGCGATTGGATAGCGGCGCGCTGAAGCGGCTCGAGGGGCGCGTGGCGATCTTGCGGCAGACGGTCGTGACGCCCGGATCGCCGACCGGCAGCACGAAGGTCGCGCAATCCTCGCCGATGCGGACGCCGGAGAGCGGCCCGATGTAAATATCCTCGGCATAGGCCGGGCTCGTGTGCATGCCGAGGCGGCCGCTGAGATAGACGCCGGCATCGGTCTCGCGCACGATGCGCAGCGCGGCGCGCTCGCCCGGGTTGGGCCGCAGACGGAAGCCGATCGGCGCGGCGCCGCCGCAGAACGTCAGATAGCGGCCCGTATCGGCGATCGTCTGCCGGTACGACGCGGCCGCGGCGATCTGCTCCTTCGAGCCGCCGTGCTCCTCGACGGCGGTCAGGATGCCGGTGGCGATCAAATTGCCGTAGGCCGGGTCATGCGTGATGTTGCCGGCGCTATAAAACAGCGTCGCCGCGTAGGATCGTCCCATGCCGACGAGATCGTCGGACGTTTTCGGCAGCACGTAAGCCCATGGGATGTCCGGGCGCCCGGCCGCCGCCGGCCGGAACAGCACGTCACGCCATTCCGGATCGTGGTGGCGATCGTACCAGCGGACGTATTCCTCAACCATCGCGGCGGTCGCCGGATGCGTCGTCAGGTCGTCGACGCGCCCCTGCCCGAGCACCCAAACCTTGCGCCCATCGCGCATCGCCTCGCGGTATTCGGCGCCGGCGCGCAGCATCATCGCGTCTCGCCGCGCCACAAATCGCGGAACTGCGTTGCGACGACAGTGGCGTATTCTGGCGCGCCGTCGAGAATGCCGACGCGGCGGGCAAAATCGTTGATCGCGGCGAACGAAGGCTCGGAAATTGCCGCGTCGTAGAACGGCAGATCGCGCGCGACAACGGCGGCGATAAGGCCGGCTTCACGGGGCGGGAAACGCTTGCGGCCGACCTCTGCCGCCAACGACACGTCCTCCTTCAGTGCCGCCTGCGCCGCGACGAGTGCGCGCACCGCCGCTGCCGCGACATCCGGCCGTGCCGCGACGAGGCGCTCGGTCGCCGCCAAAACCGGCATCGTGTAGTCGAAACAGCCGACCGGCCCCCCATCGTGACCCACGGCGCCGCGCCGCACATCGAGCACGATATTGCCGACGCCGCCCGTCACCGCCAATTCGGCTGCCATGCCGTTGGCCCAGAACCCGTCGATCGCACCGTTTGCCAGCGCCTCGGCCGCGGTCAGCCCGAAATTGACGGAAGCGGCAGTCGCGCCGGGCACCGGCGCGATGCGGATGCCGTCTCGCACCGGATCGAGCCCGGCGGCAGCGAGCAGCGCCCGCAGCCCCATCTCGACCCACGGCGCAGCGCCGATGCTGCGGCCGCGCAACGCGGCGAGATCGCCGCGCGCGATCCCGAGTTCGCGGCGCATGACAAGAAACCAATACATGCCCTGCGACAGCGCGCCGAGCAGCCTGACGCCGCGCCACTGCGGGAAGGCTGCAAGGGCGCCGTGCGCGGCACCGCCGACAAAATCAATCTCGCCATGGCGCAGCGCTTCGTAGGCGCGATCGACCGGAAACATCAACTCGACCGAGACGTCGATCCCCTCGTGCGCGAAAAACCCAAGCTCGGCCGCCGCCAGCGCCGGGAAATAGGAATTCGAGATGAGATCGGGAATCGCGAGCCGCATCGCCGCATTCCACCACCTTCCGCCATCATGCGGAAGCCCGTAGGGTTGCCGAGCCAATGGGCCCGAGATTGCGTCGCGACGCCGGCAATGACAACCTTGCGGTATTGGAAGCCGCCCTTGCCACGGAAAAGCCATGACCCGCGCCGCCGCTCTTGCCGCCGCCGCACGCTATTTCGACGATGGCGGCTTTATCGCCGATCTCGCGCGCCGCGTCGCGATGCCGACCGAAAGCCAGGTTGAGGCGCGCCTGCCGGTGCTGGAATCTTATCTCGCCGACGAGATCGCGCCATCTTTCGCCCGGCTCGGCTTCGCGACCGAGATCGTGCCAAACCCGGCGCCGGGCGGTCCGCTGTTGATCGCCGAGCGGCGCGAGACAGGCGCGCCGACAACCGTGTTCGGCTACGGCCACGGCGATGTGATCCGCGGCCTCGACGCCGAATGGCGCGACGGATTGTCGCCGTGGCGGCTGCAGTGCGACGGTGAGCGCCTCTACGGCCGCGGCACCGCCGACAACAAGGGTCAGCACACGATCAACCTCGCCGCGCTCGACTGCGTGCTCGAGGCGCGCGGCCACCTCGGCTTCAACGCCATCTTCCTGGTCGAGACCGGCGAGGAGGTCGGTTCGCCCGGCCTGCGCGAGGTTTGCCGGCAATACAAGGATCGGCTCGCCGCGGACGTGCTGATCGCATCGGACGGGCCGCGCCTTGCACCGGAACGGCCGACGATTTTCCTCGGCGCGCGCGGCGCGCTGAATTTCGACCTGATCGTCGAATTACGCGACGGCGGCCATCATTCCGGTAATTGGGGTGGGCTGTTGGCCAATCCGGGCATCATCCTCGCGCAGGCGTTAGCAACAATCACCGATCCCAAAGGCGCGATCCGGGTGCGCGAATGGGTCCCGACGCATCTGCCCAACTCGGTGCGCGCCGCGCTCGCCGATTGCGTCATCGAGGCCGGCGAGGGCGCGCCCGAAATCGACCCTGAATGGGGCGAGCCGGGGTTGTCACCGGCCGAGAAAGTGTTCGGCTGGTCGAGCTTCGAGGTGCTGGCGTTCCGGACCGGCAACCCCGACAATCCGGTTAACGCGATCCCGCCCCGGGCTCGGGCGACCTGCCAGATCCGCTTTGTTGTCGGGACGGAGCCAGAGGAATTCCTGCCGGCGCTGCGCCGCCATCTCGACGCGCACGGCTTCTCGATGGTCAGGATCGAGCGCTGGCAGAAGGCCTATTTCGCGGCAACACGGCTCGATCCCGATCACCCATGGGTGCGCTGGGCGGCGGCTTCAATCAAGGCGACAACCGGCAAGGCGCCCGCCATCCTGCCCAATCTCGGCGGCTCACTGCCCAACGATATCTTTGCCCACGATCTCGACCTACCGACAGTGTGGGTGCCGCATTCTTACGCCGCCTGCTCGCAGCATGCGCCGAACGAGCACATGCTGGCGCCGGTGGCGCGAGAGGCGCTGCAGATCATGGCCGGCCTCTATTGGGATCTCGGCGAAATCGGCACGCCGGCGCGGTCATAGCCGCGACGCGCGCTGCGCGCCCGCCGCGGTGTGCCGTCCGAGGGGTTGGTGGGCGATGAGGGACTCGAACCCCCGACCCCCTCGGTGTAAACGAGATGCTCTGCCAACTGAGCTAATCGCCCGGCGCCGAACCCCAAGCCACTCGGCGCGTTCCCCCCGATTGACCGCCAGCCGCGGGCGGCCGCTAGTTGAGTTCGTCGCGCAACCGTTTGCCAGGTTTGAATTTTGCCTGCTTCGAAGCCGCGATCTTGATCTTCTCGCCGGTGCGCGGGTTGCGCCCCTCGGACGCAGCCCGTGCCGCTACCGAAAAAGTGCCGAACCCTACAAGACGAACTTCGCCGCCTCCCTTCAGCGCGTCAGTGATCGACTCGAAGACGGCATCGACCGCTTTGTTAGCGGCCGATTTCGACAGATCGGCCTTGCCGGCAACTGCATCGACGAGTTCGTTTCTGTTCACGTGCTGCCCCCTAAAGCGAGGATAACGGAAACGTTGGTGGGAATGCGCCCGGGAGTGTAGAGCGGGCTCCCGGACGGGTCAACGTCACTGCACCCCAGCGGAAGGGCATTTTCTCAAGGCGTTATAACCTGTTGCCGCCAGCTTGCCGGGGCCGGCGCCGGGGGGCGGCAACATGCACCAGCGCAATCAATGCGTTATCAGACCTGGCCGCTCTTCGCTTGCCGCGGGAAGCACCGGCGCCGTCGCATCCTCTTCCCACTCGATCGGCGTCAAAGCCCGTGCCAGCGCGTGATGCAACACCTCGTCGGCCGTGTGCACCGGGACAATCATGAGCCCGCGTTTGACGTTGTCAGGGATTTCGGCGAGGTCCTTTTCGTTCTCGGCCGGGATCAGCACTGTCTTGAGCCCGCCGCGCAAGGCCGCCAGCAGCTTTTCCTTAAGGCCGCCGATCGGCAGCACGCGGCCGCGCAGCGTGATCTCGCCGGTCATTGCGATATCTCGCCGCACCGGGATGCCAGTCAGCACAGAGACGATCGAGGTCACCATGCCGACGCCGGCCGACGGACCGTCTTTGGGCGTCGCACCCTCCGGTACATGAACGTGGATGTCCTTCTTTTCGAAGATCGTCGGCTTGATGCCGTAGGCCTGGGCGCGCGACTTAACGAAGCTCTCGGCCGCCTGCACCGACTCCCTCATCACGTCGCCGAGCTTGCCAGTCGCAGTGACCCGGCCTTTGCCCGGCACCGTGACGGCCTCGATTGTGAGTAATTCGCCGCCGACCTCGGTCCACGCCAGACCGGTCGTCACACCGACCAGATCTTCGCTTTCCGCTTCGCCGAAGCGGAATTTGCGCACCCCGGCGTATTTTTCGAGGTTGCGGCGGGTGACGGCGATGCGTTCGGCCTTTTTCATCAAAATGTCTTTGATGGCCTTACGCGTCAGATTGGCGATCTCGCGCTCCAAGTTGCGCACGCCGGCCTCGCGTGTGTAGTAGCGGCAGAGGTCGCGCAGGGCGTCCTCGCTGATGCTCCACTCGTTCTTTTTGAGGCCGTGCGCGCCGATCTGCTTCGGGATCAGGTGGCGCTTGGCGATCTCGACCTTTTCGTCCTCGGTGTAGCCGGGGAGCCGGATGATCTCCATGCGGTCCATCAGCGGCTGCGGCATGCGCAGCGTGTTGGCCGTCGTGATGAACAGCACATCCGACAGGTCGTAATCGACTTCGAGGTAGTGGTCGTTGAATGTCGAATTCTGCTCGGGATCGAGCACTTCAAGGAGCGCGGAGGAGGGATCGCCGCGCCAGTCGGCCCCGAGCTTGTCAACCTCGTCGAGCAGGAACAGCGGGTTCGACGATTTTGCCTTTTTCATGCCCTGGATGATCTTGCCGGGCATCGAGCCGATATAGGTGCGGCGATGGCCGCGGATCTCGGCCTCGTCGCGCACGCCGCCCAGCGACATGCGCACGAAGTTGCGCCCCGTCGCGCGCGCCACCGACTTGCCGAGCGAGGTCTTGCCGACGCCCGGCGGCCCGACCAGGCATAGGATCGGGCCTTTCATCTTTTTCATGCGCTGTTGCACGGCAAGGTATTCGAGGATGCGCTCTTTGACCTTTTCCAGCCCAAAATGGTCGGCGTTGAGCACGCGCTCCGCACCGTTGATGTCGCGCTTGATCTTGGTGCGCTTGTGCCACGGGATCGACAAAAGCCAATCGAGGTAGTTGCGCACGACCGTGGCCTCGGCCGACATCGGGCTCATGCTGCGCAGCTTCTTCAGCTCGGCGATCGCCTTGTCGTGGGCTTCTTTCGTGAACTTCGTTTTGTTGATGCGATCATCGAGTTCGGCCATTTCGTCCTTGCCGTCCTCGCCCTCGCCCAGTTCCTTCTGGATCGCCTTCAGCTGCTCGTTCAGGTAATATTCGCGCTGCGTCTTCTCCATCTGGCGTTTGACGCGGTTGCGGATGCGCTTTTCCACCTGCAACACGCCGATCTCGCCTTCCATGCAGCCAAACACCTTCTCCAGCCGCTCGGAGACGGCCTCGGTTTCCAGCAGATCCTGCTTTTCCGGGATTTTCAGCGTCAGGTGCGAGGCTACCGTGTCGGCCAGCTTGCCGGGATCGTCGATCTGATTGATCGACACCAGCACCTCGGGCGGGATCTTTTTGTTCAGCTTGATGTACTGCTCGAACTGGGCGACGACGGTGCGGCCGAGCGCGTCGATCTCCTGTTGCGCGCCCGGCTTCTCGCCGATTACCTCGGCATAGGCCTGAAAGAAGGCCTCGTTCTCGGCAAACCGGACGATGCGGGCGCGCTGGCCGCCCTCGACCAGCACCTTGACCGTGCCGTCCGGCAGCTTCAGCAGCTGCAAGACCGTGCCGATCGTGCCCACCGTGTAGATGTCGGAGGTCGATGGCTCGTCCTGCGCCGCGTTCTTCTGCGTTACGAGAAGGATCTGCTTGTCATCCTTCATCACGTCCTCGAGCGCCCGCACCGATTTCTCGCGGCCGACAAACAGCGGCACGATCATATGCGGGAACACGACGATGTCGCGGAGCGGCAGAACCGGGTAAAGCGCGGAGCGGGCGGTTTCGAACATGAGCCCTCTTTTGGTACAGGGCCGCTCGCCGAGGACGAGCGGCTGGACAAGCCGTGTAAAGGTTGGCCTCCCGGCCCCCGCCGTCAAGCCTGGGATCGAGATGCCGGCCATTCGCTCGCTGCGTCGCCGCGGCCGGCGGCGACCGACACCGCACCCTATCCGCTTCCCGAGGCGGCGGCTATATGCGAGGTCAATCGCCGGTGCCGACGTCGCCGCGCCGGTCGGAGTAAATATGCAGCGGCTTGGCGCGCCCTTCGACGACCTCGCGATTGATGACGACCTCGCTGACCCCGGCGAGGCTCGGCAGATCGAACATCGAATCGAGGAGGATAGCCTCCATGATCGAGCGCAGGCCGCGCGCCCCCGTCTTGCGGGCGATCGCCTTCTGGGCGATGCCGCGCAGCGCCTCTTCCGACAGTTCGAGGCGCACGTCCTCCATCTCGAACAGCCGCTGATACTGCTTGACAAGCGCGTTTTTCGGCTTGGTCAGGATGTCAACCAGCGCGTTCTCGTCGAGATCGTCCAAGGTCGCGACCACCGGCAGGCGGCCGACGAATTCCGGAATGAGGCCGAATTTCAAAAGGTCTTCCGGTTCGAGGTCCTTCAATATCTCGCCGGTTTTGCGCTCATCGGGGCCGCGCACCTCGGCGCCGAAGCCGATCGAGGTGCCCTGGCGGCGCTGCGCGATGATCTTTTCGAGGCCCGAAAACGCGCCGCCGCACACGAACAGGATGTTCGTTGTATCGACCTGCAGGAATTCCTGCTGCGGGTGCTTGCGGCCGCCCTGCGGCGGCACCGAAGCGATCGTCCCCTCCATGATCTTCAAGAGCGCCTGTTGCACGCCCTCGCCAGAGACGTCGCGGGTGATCGACGGGTTGTCAGATTTGCGCGAGATTTTGTCCACTTCGTCGATGTAGACGATGCCGCGCTGCGCCCGTTCGACGTTGTAATCGGCCGCCTGCAACAGCTTCAGGATGATGTTCTCGACATCCTCGCCGACATAGCCCGCCTCTGTCAGCGTCGTCGCGTCGGCCATCGTAAACGGCACGTCGATGATGCGCGCCAGCGTCTGCGCCAACAGCGTCTTGCCGGAGCCGGTCGGGCCGACGAGCAGGATGTTCGATTTGGCGAGTTCGACATCATTGTTCTTGGCGCCGTGTGCGAGCCGCTTGTAATGGTTGTGCACTGCAACCGACAGCACGCGCTTCGCGTAATCCTGGCCGATCACATAGTCGTCGAGGACGCGGCAGATGTCGCGCGGCCCTGGCACCCCGTCGCGCGACTTGACGAGCGTCGTCTTGTGCTCTTCGCGGATGATGTCCATGCAAAGCTCGACGCACTCATCGCAGATGAAGACCGTCGGGCCGGCAATCAGCTTCCTGACCTCATGCTGACTTTTGCCGCAGAAGGAACAGTAAAGTGTATTTTTCGAGTCGCCGCCGCTGGACTTTGTCATCGCCACTCCGTTGCCGGCTTCGGCCGACTGCCGGCGGCATGCACCGGTTGCCCGCCCTTCCCGCATCCTCCCGGGCGGGCCGGCCGGGGCGGGCCTGATCCCGCGCCGGGCCGGTCGCTCCGGCACGGGCATGAGTATATGTGCTCCCGGCGGATCAACAACCAGTTAAATCCGCGCTTCCCGCTGGCTTGTTCGCGGCCGTCATCCCAAGCCTCAGGCGCGGAAACCGCGCTCTTCTTCCTTGCTGGGTCGCGCTTCGACAACCTCGTCGATGAGGCCAAACTCCTTCGCCTCCAACGGCGACAGAAACTTGTCGCGTTCGAGCGCGGTCTGGATCGCCTCCAAGGGCTGGCCCGTGTGCTTGACGTAGATATCGTTGAGGCGGGCGCGCAAGGCCAGGATTTCGCGCGCCTGGATCTCGATGTCGGTCGCCTGGCCCTGGGCGCCGCCCGACGGCTGGTGGATCATGATGCGCGAATTGGGTAGCGAGAAGCGCTTGCCCTTGGCGCCGGCGCACAGCAGCAGCGAGCCGGCCGAGGCGGCCTGGCCGATGCACACGGTCGAGACCGGCGAGCGAATGTATTGCATCGTGTCGTACATCGCGAGGCTCGACGTCACGACGCCACCCGGCGAGTTGATGTAGAACGCGATGTCCTTGTTCGGGTTCTCTGCCTCCAGGAACAACAGCTGGGCGCAGATGAGGCTGGAGACCGCATCGTGGATCGGCCCGACCAGAAAGATGATCCGCTCCTTCAACAGCCGCGAATAAATGTCGTAGGCGCGCTCACCGCGGTTGGTCTGCTCGACCACCATCGGTACCAGATTGTTCATGTAGTATTCGTAGGGATCAGCCATGTCCTTCTCCTTAAACCGGGCCAGGGTGTGCTGCTGCGGCCGCATCATGTCGGGGCGGCGCCCGTCTCTTCCGGCGGCTCCTCGCCGGCAAGCAAGTCCTGCGGCGAGATGCGGCGCTCGCCCGGCTTCGCCAACTCGACGATGAAGTCGACGACCTTGTCCTCGAAAATCGGCGCCCGCAGGCGGTTCATCGCGTCCGGATGGGTGCGGTAGAAATCGACGACCTGGCGCTCATACCCGCGATGGCGCCGCGCTTCCTGCACCAGCGCCTGGTTCAGCTCCTCCTGGCTGACGGTGATATTGTTGTTGCGGCCGACCTCTGCAAGCAGCAGGCCGAGCCGCACCCGGCGCTCGGCGATGCGGCGGAAATCGGCGCGCAGCGTCGCTTCGTTTTCCGCTTCGGATGGCGCCGGCGGCTCGCTGTCGGAGGCGCCTTCGAGCGCCGTCTCCTCCGGTGCGACGATAGCGGCGGCATCGATCGGCTCGTCAGCGGCGCCCGGATGCGGCACTTCGTGCGCCGCCGGGATGCGCTCCTTCGCCCGCTCCTCGGCGGACGGCTCGGGCCTCGCCGCCTCGGCGGCGGCCGGCGCGCGCTCGGCGCCGCCTTCGAGCGCCGTCTCTTCCGGCGCCACCAGGGAGGCAGCATCGATCGGCCCCTCGGCGGGGAGTTGCGCCGCGCCCCGCTCGGCGAGACGCGCCGCAAGCTGCTTGCGGGCCTCCTTCTCGCCTTCGTATTCCGCCCAGATCGCATCGTACTCGATGTCCACCATGCCGGGCGGCACCGGGAAGTCGTAGCGCTCGGCGAGTTTGTCGAGCAGCGCCCGTTTCAGCCGCTGGCGCGCCACGGCGTTGTACTCGCGCTGCATGCTCTCGCGCATATCGCGGCGCAATTCGCCGAGATTTTCGAGCGCCATCGCCTCGGCCAACGTGTCGTCGATGACGGCCGGCTGGCGCTCCCTGACCTCTTTGACCGTGACCTCAAAGACCGCCTCCTTGCCGGCCCGCTCGGGATCGCCGTAATCGGCAGGCAGCATGATGCGCACCGCGCGCACCTCGCCGGCCGCGGCGCCAATGAGCTGCTCGGAGAAGCCGGGCAGGAGGCCGGCTTCTCCGAGCTGGATGTGGCGGCCCTCGGCGCGGCTGCCGGGAAGCTCCTCCTCGCCGATCCGCCCGACCACATCGGCGACGATGATGTCGCCCTCCTGGGCGGGCCGCTCGACGGGCTCGGTCTTGCGATGCGCCTCGGCCAGCCGTGCGATCGACTGTTCGACCTCTTCTTCGGGCACCTCGACGACCAGCTTTTCGAGATCGAGCGTCGAGAAATCGGGCTCCGGCATGTCGGGCAGCACTTCGACCGACATCTTATATTCGACGTCGGCGCCCTCGGCGGCCGACACGATCTCGAGCTTTGGCGGCATCGCCGGCCGCAGATTATGTTCGCGCATCGCCTCGGCGGACGTGTCCTGCACCTTGCTTTGCAGGATTTCGCCGCGCACCGCCTGGCCAAACCGCTTGCGCAACAGCGCCAGCGGCACCTTGCCCGGGCGGAAGCCGGGGATGCGGACGGAGCGGCCGAGCTCGCCGAGGCGCTGGGTTATCTGCTCCTCGACCTCGCTGGCCGGGATCGTGATCGTGTATTCGCGCTTCAGCCCCTCGGTGCTGGTTTCGGTCACATTCATCGTACGGTGCTCGCGTCCATCTCTGTCGGTTGCGCGGGTTTGGTGCGGGCGGGGGGATTTGAACCCCCATGATTTGCATCGCTGGAACCTAAATCCAGTGCGTCTGCCAGTTCCGCCACGCCCGCGTTGCCGCGGCCAGGCGGCGTCAATAGCACAGTCGGCCGGCCGAACGCACCCGCCAGTCGCCATCATAGCACGAGGCGGCTATAGTTCGCCCATCAGACGGGCGGGGCGTGACCCTATTGGAGAGGACGCAGCGATGAAGAATGGATTTCGCGTCTTTGATGTCGATACCCACATCAATCCCGGCGCCGAGGTTCTCGACAAATACGTCGATCCGGCGTTCCGCCCGCGCCTGCCGGAACTGGCGCCTTACCGCGTGTCGATCGCCTCGCGCGAACAGGGCGGCGGCCAGCGTTCGCTCTACCGCTTTGACGAGAAGGTCTATGAGCGCACGCTCGGCGAAGCCGAGCCGCGGCCCGGCTCGCGCGACGGCAGGGTGTGGCGCGGCCGGCTGCGTCCCTCGCCCGGCGTGCAGGACGACGACGCCCTGAACCGCCTGCACGACATGGACATCGAGGGCGCCGACCGGCATTTCCTCGTGCCCTCGGCATGGACCGCCTGCGTCGGCCATCCCGATCCGTCGATCGAGGTTAACCTGATCCGCGCCTATCACCGCCATATGCACGACTTCTGCGGCACTGCGCCCGATCGTCTCACCGGCCCGATCGTCGCCTCGACCCGTGAGGTCGCAGAGGCGGTGCGGGAAATCCGCGAATGGGGCCGCTCGAAATGGGCGGTCGCCGTGCAGCCGCTGTTGGACAACGACCGTCCTGTCGATCACCCCGATCTCGAACCGATCTGGCAGGCGGCCGAGGAGCATGACCTCGCCATCGCGCATCATTCGTTTGCGTGGAACCCGCCCTATTTCCCCGGCTATCGCGACATGTGGGACAATGTCTACATCGCGCGGCTGTGCTCGCACCCGTGGGGTGCCCAGCGCTTTATGGCCGGGTTTCTCGCGGGCGGCGTGCTCGACCGCCATCCTGGGCTGCGCCTCGCGGTCCTGGAGTGCGGCTTCGGCTGGCTGCCGTTCTGGGTGCGCCGCATGGACGAACAGGTCAGCTACGTCGGCCGCACCGCGCCATTGAAAATGCTGCCGAGCGAGCAGTTCCAGGCCGGCCGCGTGTTCTGCAACATCGAGGCGCACGAGCACGAGCCGATGTTCGAAATGGTGACAAAGGCGTTGGGCGACGGCGTGTTGATGTACGCGTCCGATTATCCGCATTACGAAAGCTGGTTCCCCGACTCGATCGACAAAATCCTCGCCTGGCCGAGTGTCAAGGGCGAGCTCGCCGAGAAGCTCTTCTGGGGCAACGCCAACCGCTGCTTCAGATTGACGTGAGACGCAGCTATAGGCCCTAGGTGGGCATCCCCTTTCGAGCCTTCGGGGATTTCGATCAGGCGCGACGGGCCCCTTCGCGGTGGCGGCGGTTCATGACCCGCAGCCGGCGCGCGATGACGCGCATGACCGTGATCGAAAACGCCGGCACGCTGGCGACCAGCGCCAGAAACTGCGGCACGTCGATCTCAATGAGTTCGCAGCGGGTGCCGGCGATGACGGTTGCGCTGCGCGGCACATTATCCTCGACGATCGCCATCTCGCCGACGATGCCGCCGTCATGCACGGTCTCGAAGATCGAGCTGCCGCTCAAAATGCGCATCGTGCCGCGCTTGACGATGTACATCGCGTCGGCCTCGTCGCCTTCGCGGAACAACACGTCGCCCGGCTGCACGCTGACCGTGCGTGCGTCGCCGCAGACTGCCACGATCTCGTCAAGCGCGATGTCCTTGATCATGTCCGACAATCGCTCGGGTTGCGGCCAGCCGGTGGGGCGACGATGCATTGCCGCAGAATGGAACAAACCGCCATGCGCCGGCAAGAGGTCCCGGCCGCAGCAGTGTCATTTTTGCACGGTATGCGAGATTTTTCCGACCGCCGTTCGATTGATCCCTGTCAACGCAACCCGCGCCGCCCCGCTGCATCCTCTAATTCGACAGTGGGGTGATGGCGATGAATCTTGCACATCTGATGCCGGCGCTTGTGGTCGCGGTGTTGATCGCCGGCTTTCTGGTCTCGTTTGTCTGGCGTCTCTACATTGGCCCGGGCGACAATCACGACGCGTCGCCGACGGGCGAGCAAACCTCCCGCACGCCGCCGGACTGAGCCGCTCAGATCGCGTAGAGGTGTTCGCGGGATGGCGGCGCCAGGCCCAGTTCGACGCGCTTTACGGCCGCGATCAGCTTTTCGTGGGTTGGCGCCGGGTGGCCGACTCGGCGGCCGCACTCGACGATGACGCCGTTGATGAAATCGATCTCGGTGCGCCGTCCCTTCTGCATGTCCTGCCCCATCGACGGGCGCTGATACTCGCTGCGCTGCTGCGAATTCCGCAGCGCGACCATCAGCGACTCGACGGCGTCGAGCGCGGCGCGGTCGCCCTCGGCGGCGCGCGCCAGCGTTTCGGCATCCTGGCCGGCGATGTCTTCGAGCCGATAGCCCTGCGCCTGGCCGATCCGGACCGCCTCGCCGCCGAGCCGGATAATGACGCGGCGGACGCGCTCGTCCTGCCGCATGTCGTTGCCGGAAAGGCCGCTGGCCGCCGAGACGCCGTTGTGCATGCCGTTGACGCACAGTTTCGACCAGCGCTCGCCCCACAGATTGTCGGTAACCTTGCAGGTGTCGATCGTGCGGATCATGTCGCCCAGTTCCTCGATCCGCTTGGTGATGCGGCCGTGCACTTCGCCGACCCGGTAGACCTCGTGGCCCGGCGGGCTCTTGGCGCCGGTGCGGCGGATTTTGCCGGGCGCATAGAGCTCGGCCGACAGGATCGCGGCGATCGCGCCGACCGTCTTGCCCCAGCCGACGATCGCCGCGATGCGCTCTTCGTTGATGCAGTTCTGCAGCGATACGACATAGCCGGTCGGCGCCAGATACTGGCGGATCATCGTCGTCGCCCATTCGGTATCGTAGGATTTCATCGAGATGAAGGCGATGTCGATCGGCCGCTCCTTCGCGAGATGCTGCACCTCGGTCAGGTGCAATATCTTCGGTCGCGCCAGCACGAATTCGTCGGGCGTCACGCCTTCGAGCGCGAGGCCGTCCTTGCGGATCGCCTCGACATGCTCAGGCCACGGGTCGATCAGCGTCACATCGAACCCGTTCTGCGCGAGGTTGCCGCCGGTATAGCCGCCGATCGCGCCCGCCCCGACGAAGACGATGCGCTTGTCCATCGATGTCCCCGTTGCCGCTACCGACGCACCGACCATAAGGTGCAACCCGGCGGGACGCAACCGCGCGCCGGCGCACGATTGCGTCCGTGGATCGGCGATGACAGAAAGAGCGGCAGAAAAGCGGCGAGGGTTGAAGCATGGCCGACGGGGCGAAACGAGGCGAGGTCAACAAGGTTGTGCTGGCCTATTCGGGCGGGCTCGACACCTCGGTCATCCTGCGCTGGCTGCAGCAGACCTATCGCTGCGAGGTCGTCACGTTCACCGCCGATCTCGGGCAAGGCGAGGAATTAGAGCCGGCGCGCAAGAAGGCCGAGCTGCTCGGCGCCCGCGAGATTTTCGTCGACGATCTGCGTGAGGAATTCGTCCGCGATTTCGTCTTTCCGATGTTCCGCGCCAACGCGCTTTACGAGGGCGCGTATCTGCTCGGCACATCGATCGCCCGGCCGCTCATCGCCAAGCGACAGATCGAAATCGCTCGCGCGGTCGGCGCCGACGCGGTCGCACACGGCGCCACCGGCAAGGGCAACGATCAGGTTCGCTTCGAGCTGTCGTATTACGCGCTCGCTCCCGACATCCGGGTCATCGCGCCGTGGCGCGAATGGGACCTCACGTCGCGCAGCCGGCTCCTCGACTATGCCGACACGCACCAGATCCCGATCGCCCGCGACAAGCGCGGCGAGGCGCCGTTTTCAGTGGACGCCAACCTGTTGCACGTGTCGGCAGAAGGGAAGGCGCTGGAAGACCCGTGGACGGAGCCCGAGGAATATGTCTACAGCCGTACCGTCGCGCCGGAAGCGGCGCCGGACGCACCGCAATATGTCGAGATCGAATTTCTGCGCGGCGATCCGGTAGCGGTTGACGGCGAAAAACTGTCGCCGGCGGCGCTGCTCGCGCGGCTCAACGAGATGGGCGGCCGGCACGGCATCGGCCGGCTCGACCTGGTCGAGAACCGCTTTATCGGCATGAAGTCGCGCGGCGTCTATGAAACCCCGGGCGGCACGATATTGCAGGCGGCGCATCGCGGCATAGAGAGCCTCACCCTCGACCGCGGCGCGATGCACCTGAAAGACGAGCTGATGCCGCGCTATGCGGAACTGATTTACAACGGCTTCTGGTTTTCGCCGGAGCGCGAAATGCTGCAGGCGCTGATCGACAAGAGCCAGGAGAAGGTCGCGGGGCGCGTGCGATTGAAGCTCTACAAAGGCGCGGCGCGGGTCGTTGGCCGGCAATCGCCCAATAGCCTCTACAGCCAGGCGCATGTGACCTTCGAGGAGGACGAGGTTTACGACCAGCGCGACGCCGAGGGGTTCATCAAGTTGAACGCGCTGCGGCTGCGCCTTGCCGCCCGCCGCGACCGCTGACGCCCCCAGCTTCATACCCCGATCGCGGCCTTCACCTGTTCGGGCGTGATCGGAATGTCGCGCATCCTGACGCCGACGGCGTCGGCTATGGCATTGGCGATCGCCGCGGCGATCGGCCCCTGCGCCGCCTCGCCGGTGCCGAGAAACGGCTGGCCCGGCTGATCGAGCACATGGACTTCGACCGCATCCGGCGCTTGCGAGAAGCGCATGATCGGATAGCTGCTCCAGTCGCGGCTGAGAATGCGGCTTCGGTCAAATCGGACACTTTCGTACAGCGTCCAGCTCGCCGCCTGCAAAATGCCGCCCTCGATCTGGTTCTTGATGCCGTCGGGGTTGATCGCCTCGCCGGCGTCCACCGCCGCCGTGGCGCGCACGAGCCGCACGCCGCCGCTTTCGTGATCGACCGCGACCTCGACCGCGAGCCCCAGATATGCCGCCAGGTTCTTGTAGCGGGCAAATGCGAAGCCGCGGCCGTGGCCCTCCGCGCGAAAGAACCCCTCCCAGCCGAAACGCGCCGCCGCGGTATTGATGACCGCTTTGGCGCGCGGATCGGCGAGATGGGCGAGGCGGAAGTCGATCGCGCCGGCGCCGGCGGCTTTCGCCAGCTCATCGACAAAGCTCTCGATCGCGAAAATATTCATGTAGGCGCCGAGGCCGCGCAGCGCCGAAGCCCGCAGCGGCATCGCCGGGATGAAGTCATACATGACCCGCAGCCGCGGGATCGCATAGAGCGGCACGGCGTTGCGGTCGCCGCCGCCTTCCGGCAGCGGCAGCGGCTGCGGCGCTGGCTGCGCGATCGGCCGGGCGCGATGCCACGCGGGCATCAGGTTGCCAGCGCCCCCCGGTCGGGTCGCGTGCGCTGAGCTGCGCACCGTGTAATCCCAGGCGACGATGTGCTGCAGCGCATCGACCGCGCCCCGCACATGCACGAGCATCGCCGAACCGTACGGCTCCCACGTATGCTCCTGCTCGCGCATCCACTGCACGCGCACCGGCCTTGCGGGCAGCGCCATCGCCAGCAGAGCCGCGTCGGCCGCGGCATCGTCGGCGCCGTTATGGCCGTAGCAGCCCGCGCCTTCGCGGTGGATGCAGCGGATTTTGGCGAGCGGCAGGCCGCAGAGTTGCGCCAGCGCGGCGCGCAGCGGGTAGACGCCCTGCGAATGCGTCCAAACCGTCAGCGCGTCGCCGTCGAACAGCCCGATGGCGCAGGAGGGGCCAATCGCGCCGTGCATCTGATAGGCGCGACGATAGCGTGCCTCGAGCACGTTGGCGCCCGACGGCATATCGCCCGGCCCATCATGCACCGGCACGGTTTCCGCCGGCAGCGCGGCCAGCGTCTCGAACAGGTTCGCGGGATCGGGCAGATCGGGCGCCTCATCCCAATTTGCCGATGCGGCAAGCGTCGCCATCGCGCGGATCGCCTGCGGCTCGGTTTCGGCGATGACGGCGAGCCGGCTGCCGTCCTCGACAATCTTCAGCACGCCCGGCAGACGAGAGGCGGCGGCCGTATCGACCGATCTGAGCCGCGCGCTGTAGGCCGGCGGCAAGACGACGCGGCCGTGCACCATGTTCGGCAGGCGCAGATCCTGGACGAACGCGGCGCCGCCCGCGACCTTGGCCGGCAGATCGATGCGCGGCACGTCCTCGCCGATCAGCCGGCGCCGCTTCGCCGCGATGAATGTCGATTGCGGCGCGGCCTTCACATGCAGCAGGTCGTTGCCGACCAGCTCGCCGTAGCCGAGGCGGCGGCCGTCGGCGGCGACGACGGTGCCGCCCTTCGCTTGCAATTTCGCAGCCGGCAACTGCAGCAGCCCCGCCGCTCTCGCGACGAGCAGCCTGCGGGCCTGCGCCGCGGCGTTGCGGATCGCGGTACCGCTGTCCTGCATCGAATGGCTGCCGGCGGTGTAGCCCTCGTTCGGCGTCAGCGCGGTGTCGGCAGTAATGAGGCGGACCATCTCGGGCGCAACGACGAGCTCTTCGGCGGCAAGCTGAACGAGGGCGGTTTTCAGCCCTTGGCCCAGTTCCGCCTTGCCGGTGAAGACGGTGATGTCGCCGCCGCCGCCAATGCGGAGCCATGCATCGAGCAGCGGCTCTTTTGCGAGATCACCCGGCAATTCTGCCGGCGCGGCCGCATCTTGCGCGACGGCCGACCGGTGGAGCGAGAAGCCGATGACGAGCGCGCCGCCGCCGGCCAGCACCGCGCGCCGCGACGGACTTACGGCGCTCACCGGCTCGCCTCCTCTGGCGCGCCCGGATGGGCCTTCGCCCACGCCTCGGCGAGGCGGCGGACGGCGCGGATGATGCGCAAATAGGTGCCGCAGCGGCACAGGTTCGGCTCCATCCAGGCGCGGATCTCGGATTCGCTCGGGCTCGGGTTGCGGTCGATCAGCGCCTGCGCCCGCGTGATCATGCCAGCGGTGCAGTAGCCGCATTGCGCCGCCTGCTCGGCGATGAAGGCCGCCTGTAGCGGGCTCGGCTTCGCCGGCGTGCCGAGCCCTTCCACCGTCGTGATCTTGCGCCCCGCTGCGGCAATCGCCGGCAGCAGGCAGGAAAACACCGGCTCGCCGTCGACGATGACGGTGCAGGCGCCGCACTCCCCGAACCCGCAGCCAAATTTGGCACCGTTTTGGCCGAGTTCGCCGCGCAGCACGTAGAGGAGCGGCGTCGCCGGCTCGATCTCGAGCCGGTGCGTCCTGCCATTGACCGTGAGCGTGATCATGACTGCCCCCTGCCCTGCCGCAGCGCCCGAACCCGGCTCGCAAGCCCGCGCCACGCCGGGCCTCCGCCGTAACGGGCGCGCACAAAGGACAAGAGCGCCGCCATCTGCCGGTCGCTGAAGCTGTCGGCAAACCCCGGCATATAGGGCCCGGCCCGCCCGTCCGGCTGCCGGATGCCGCCCAGCACGGTCAGGATCGCATCGCGCGGATCAGCTGCAGCGATGGCCGTGCTCAGCCGCAGGTCAATGCCGTGCGGCGGCAGCATCGGCGCGCCGCCGGCATGGCAGCGGGCGCAGGCGCCGGCAAACAGCGCGGCGCCGAGCCGGTTGCCCGCGGCCGGCTCGGCGTTGCCCGAATGCCCGCGCGGCAGTGCGGTGCGAGGCTCTCGCGACGAGAGATAGGCGGCGATGGCGCGGACATCTGCGGGGTCGGCCTGGCCGAGCCCGGCCGCGACCGCCTGCATCGGGCCGGCGGCGGCGCCGTGCGTCTGGTCCCACCCATGCCGCAGGTAATGGAACAGCTGCGCCGTGCTCCACGGCGTTGGTGCCGCCGGGAGCGCCGGCCCGGTCCAGCCCTCGCCTCTGCCGCCGGCGAATTTGCGACCGCTCTCCTCGGCGCCGAACAGGTTGCGCGGCGTGTGGCAATCGCCGCAATGGCCGAGGCCGGCGACGAGATAGGCGCCGCGGTTCCATTCGGCATCGTGTCGGGGATCGCGGCGGGAGGATGCCGGATGAAAGAACAGAATGTTCCAGAAGGTCATCAGCCAGCGCTGATTAAGCGGAAACAGCAGCCGGTTCGGAAGCTGCGTCGTCTCGACCGGCCGGCGCGTCATCAAAAAAGCATAAAGAGCATGCAGGTCGGCGTCGCTGAGCCGCGCGAAGTGCGGGTAAGGAAAGGCGGGAAACTGATGTCGGCCGGTGCGCGATATCCCCGCACGCATGGCGCGGGCAAAGGCGGCTTCCGACCATTGGCCGATGCCGCTGCCCGGCGCCGGCGTGATGTTGGTGCTGTAGATCGTGCCGAACGGCGTCGGGATCGGCCGGTTGCCGGCAAAGTCCGCCCCGTCAGGTGCGGTATGACAGAGATGGCAGCCGCCGATCGCCGCAAGCCGGGCGCCATCGGCGATCAGCTTCCGGCTGAAGGCGCTGCGCGGCGGCGCATTTTCCAGCTTGTCGATGAGCGGATATTGCGCGGCAATGCCGTAGCCGGTCGCCGCCAGCAGCGGCAGCAGCACGATCGCCGCAATGATCCATCGCGCCCGCATGCGCGAGGCTTTATCATGTCGCCCCGCTCAAGGCACCGCGACGTAAAGGCCGCCGAACAATAGTGCCGTCCCGACGCCCATCAGCAGGACGGCGGCGCCGGCACCGATCCGCTTCTGCCGGCTCAACGTCAGGCCCAAGCCCATCAGAAGGAAGCCGGCGAGCGATATGAGGTTGAACCCGAACGGCAGATTTTTGCTCAGCATCGGTCCCCGCACCCGTTGCCGCGCCGCAAGAATAGCAGAGCGCTCGCGCCGGTCGAAGCAATTGCCGCGCGTTCCGGCCGGTGCGATAACGCCGCCATCGGCCCGGCCCCGTAGCTCAGCCGGATAGAGCACCTGCCTTCTAAGCAGGTGGTCGCAGGTTCGAATCCTGCCGGGGTCGCCACCCGACAGTCTTTATGGATCAGTTCGCCACGACCGCGCTGCGGTGCCGGGCGGTGGGCGCGGCCGCGCGCGCTCACCGGAGGACCCTTTATCGGGCGGCGGCTTCGAGCGCGGCGACGCCCGGGAGGGTGCGGCCTTCGAGCCATTCGAGAAAGGCGCCACCGGCGGTGGAGACATAGGTCAGCGCGTCGGCAACGCCGGCCTGGTGCAGCGCGGCAACCGTGTCGCCGCCGCCGGCAATGCTGAGGAGCCTTTTGGTGCGGGTGAGCTCGGCGACCTTGCGAGCGATCGCGGTCGTGCCGCGGTCGAAGGGCGGCGTCTCGAAGGCGCCGACCGGGCCGTTCCACACCAGCGTCTTCGATGCTTCCAGCGCCGCTGCGATGCGCGCGACGCTCGCCGGCCCGATATCGAGGATCATCGCCGTGGCCGGCACCGCATTGACGCCGACCGTGCGGGTCACGGCGCCCGGTTCCAGCGCCTCGGCGGTCACCGCGTCCTCCGGCAGGATGACCTCGCAGCCGCGCGCCGCCGCATCGGCGAGGATCGCGCGCGCGGTATCGGCGAGGTCGCGCTCACACAACGAGCGACCGACCGGCCGGCCCTCGGCGAACAGGAACGTGTTGGCCATCGCGCCGCCGATCGCCAGGCGGTCGACCTTGGAGACGATGAATTTCAAAAGATCCAGCTTGGTCGAGACCTTGGCGCCGCCGACCAGCGCGATGACCGGACGCTGCGGGTGCTCCAAGGCGGCGCCGAGCGCCTCCAATTCGGCCTGCATGTTGCGGCCGGCGGCGGCCGGCAACAGATGCGCCAGCGCGTCGATCGAGGCGTGTGCGCGATGCGCCGCCGAGAAGGCGTCATCGACATAAACATCGCCGAGCGCCGCCAGCTCTTTCGCAAAGAGGGGATCGTTGCTTTCCTCTTCCGGGTGAAAGCGCAGGTTTTCCAGCAGCGCCACCTCGCCCGGCTGCAGCGCTGCGACGACGCGCTCGGCCGCCGGCCCGACGCAATCGGCGGCGAATTCGACATGCCGGCCGCCGATCGCCCGGCTTAGCGGCGCGACGAGCGGGCGCAGCGACTGCGACGGGTCGGGCCCCTTCGGCCGGCCGAAATGCGACATGACGACAACCCGCGCGCCCTTCTCCACAAGCGCTGCAATCGTCGGCCCCAGGCGCTCGATGCGGGTCGCGTCGGTGACCGTTCCGTCCTTCACCGGCACGTTCAGGTCGGCGCGCAACAGCACGCGCTTATCCCTCACGTCGAGGTCGTCGATCGTGCGAAATCGTGGCATTGCTGCCCCCTTTGCAAATCTGTCGACCGCGTTATACCTCCATTACGGCATGGCCAACGGGTTCGACAAGTTCGCCTTCGAGACTGCGCAGATGGCGCGGATCGGCTGGTTTTTCGGCCAGAAGCTGGTGGCCGCGCGACTGTCGCGACCGCTGCCGGCGCCCGCCCGATGGCGCGCCCGCAAGCTGCCCGACCGCCGGCGGCTGCTCTCCGACCTGTGGCGGCTCATTGATGCGGACTGGCGCAACATCGCGGCCGGCGTCTACGCAGCGCCGGAAGACTGGCGCGGCAACCCTCTTGCCGAACTGCGCCGCGCCGCCGATTTTTTCGCCGATCTGCGCGCCGTCGAGGCACGCCGCCACGGCGCGCTGGCCGACAGGCTGCTGAATGGCCCCGAGGCGGCACATTACCCGGCCTATTACCGGCGCAAATTCCACTTCCAGAGCGACGGCTATTTGAGCGAAGCCTCGGCCCAGCGCTACGACCATCAGGTCGAGGTATTGTTCGGCGGCGGCGCCGCGGCGATGCGGCGCCAGGGGCTGGTGCCGCTGCGCGCGGCGCTGCATCGGGTCGGCGCGAGCCGGGCACGGCTCCTCGACGTTGGCTGCGGCACCGGCGAGTTCCTGCGCGAGGCGAAACGCAATTATCCCCGCCTCGCGGTGACCGGCATCGACCTGTCGACGCCGTATCTGGCGGTCGCGCGACGGCGGCTCAGCGCATGGTCTCGGGTGCAGCTCATCACGGCGGCGGCCGAGGCGATGCCGTTTCCCGACGCCGCGTTCGATGTCGCGAGCTGCGTCTATCTGTTTCACGAATTGCCGGCGCGCGTGCGGCGCGCCGTCGTCGCCGAGATCGCCCGTGTGCTGAGGCCGGGCGGCACGTTGATTCTCGTCGATTCGCTGCAAAAAGGCGACGAGCCCGACTACGATTCGCTGCTCGACTATTTCCCTCTCGCCTTTCATGAGCCATACTACGCCGGTTATGTGCGTGAGGATCTTGACCGGCTGATGCAGCCGGGCTTTTCCCCTGAGGCTCGTTCGCTCGCTTATTTTTCAAAAGTAGTGACGTATCGACGTGGCGGTCCACCCCCGACCTAGCCACAAAATGTAGTTAGCGGTTGGCGCCGACCCACAAGAGTGATACACATCTTGTGGGGGAAGTGGCCCTGGCCGCAGCATGCGGGGGAAGCAACATGGACGGATCGTGGACGCTGGAGCCGAGCGAGGCTGAGCGCGTCGAGGTGTGCTTGCCGAAGCCGGTAGAGCCGACCTGGACGCCGGAACGCGTCGCGCAATTGACGGTGCTGTGGCAGGAAGGGGTCACGACGGCCGAGATCGGACGCCGCATCGGCGTCTCGAAAAACGCGGTGATCGGCAAGGTTCACCGCATCGGGCTGGTGCCGCGTGTGATCAAGGAATTGCCGGCGCCGCACCGCAACGTGTTCGAGTTCACCGGTCCGGCCTGCATGTGGCCGATCGGTCATCCGACCGACGCGGACTTCCATTTCTGCGGCGAGCGGCCGATCGCCGGCAAGCCCTATTGCGAGCGCCATGTCGCGCTGGCCTATCTGAAACCCAAAGAAAAGCCCGAAGCGGCCTAGGCGCTACCCGGACCGTTGCCGCCGGCCACGTGGGTTTCTTCGCGCCTCCTCGCGGCGTGGCTGCGATTACGCGAGCGGCAGCAGGTGCACCGCCTCGGGGTCGATAGAGGCAACGATTGCACTGCCTGGCGCCAGGCGCAGATCGCGGATATTGCGATGCGTTAGCAGGGCAGTCAGCGCAAAGCCGCAATCGACCGTCACGCGGCCCCAGGCGCCGAGATTGGCGATCGCGATGACCCGGCCCGGCAACCCTTCCCCTGTCCGGTCGTCGCCGGCGCGGCGCAATTCAACCTCTTCGGCGCGGACGCAGACGAGGACGGTACCGTCGCCGCCGCCGACTGCGTTTGTCGACAGCAGGCTGGCAGTGCCGATGGCGATGCGGCACGCGTTGCCGGCGCGCCCGGCAATGCGTCCCGGAACGATCGTTTCGACGCCGACGAATTCGGCGATCCAGCGATTGGCCGGTTTCCGGAAAACGGCGTCGGCCGCGCCGGCCTGAATGATCGCGCCGTCGCGGATGACCGCGACCCGATCGGCCAAAACCCAGGCGTCTTCGGGATCGTGCGTGACAAAAATCGCGGCAATGCCGGCGTGGCGCAGAAAGGATTTGAGTTCGTCGCGCAAGCCCGCCCGGCTGCGCGCGTCGAGCACCGAAAACGGCTCGTCGAACAGAAACAACGCGGGGCGGATCGCAAGTGCGCGCGCCAGCGCGGTGCGCTGTTTTTCGCCGGCGCTGAGACTGGCGGGCCGCCGATCGGCGAGATGCCCGATCCCGACCTGCCTGAGCAATGCGGCAATCTCGCCGCCGGGCCGGCTGAACGCGACGTTGCCGGCGACCGTCAGGTGCGGGAACAGGCCGAAATCCTGCACAACCAAGCCGATGCCGCGACGCTCCGGCGGCAGGCGGGTCGCGTCCTTCCCGGCGATCAGGATGCGGCCGCGCTGCGGGCGGTGAAACCCGGCGATCATCTCCAGGCAGACCGATTTGCCGGCACCGTTAGGTCCAAGCAGAACGAGAATTTCGCCGCAGGTGAGCGCCAGGTCGAGGTCGCGCAACGCAAAGGCGCCGAGTTGCAGCGAGGCGCGCTCGACTGCGGCGGCCAGCGTCATCGCACTGGCCCGATCCGGTCGCCGGCGCCGGCGAGACGGCGAAACAGCACGAACAACCCGAGCGAGACGGCAAGCAGCAGCACCGCCGCCGCAGCGGCGTCGCTGAGGCCGTAACGCAGAAACATCTCGTAGATCTGCACCGGCGCGGTCATCGGGTAGTACGCGAGCATCGCCACCGCCGCGAATTCGCTGATCGCGCGGGCGAAGGTCAGCGTCAGCCCAGTGGCGATGCTGCGGCGCGCCAGCGGCAAGGTGATGCGCCACAAGACGCGCCACGGCCCGGCGCCCAGCGTGCGCGCCACCCGTTCGAGACGCGGGTCGATCGCCTCGAAGCCAAGACGCGCGGCATTGACCGCATAGGGCGCAGCGACAAACAGCATCGCCGCGACAATGCCGGCGGCCGTCCCCCAAAAGCGCAGGCCAAACCACCGCCCCGCCGGGCCGCCGATGAACCCGCGCCGCCCGAAGACGTACAGCAACGCAATTCCCGCCACCGTGTGCGGCACCGCCAGCGGCAGATCGACGATCGCCGCGACGAAATCGCGGCCGGGAAACCTGGCTCGCGCCAAGAGGTAGGCGAGCGGTGTGCCAAACACGCCGGCGAGCAGCGCGGCGGCAAATGCGCAGCCGAGGCTCAGGCCGATCGCGTCGCGCACATCGGCCATCGCCGCGACGCGCCGCAGACTGCCGATCGGTTGCGCCGAAACGAGCCCGAGCAGCGGCGCGACGATGAAGGCGAGCAGCAGCGACCCGAGCATCCATAGCAGGAGCAGGAGGGCATACCGGCCGACGTTGGGCCGGGGCCGATCGGCGGCCGCGGCCGGCGCTGGCCACCTCGGCCGAGCGCCGCGCCGCGGTTCGGAAGCGCTCGTCATGCCCTGGCGACGATTACGAACCGGGCCAGGGCTGGATCAGCGGGAGCAGACTGGCCGGCATGTTCGCTTCATCGACGGCATAGGCCCGCTCGACCGCGCCGAAGCCGCTCTTCGCCATGATCGCCTGCCCCTCGGCGCCGAACAGGAACGCGACGAATTGCGCCGCTTCCGCCGGGTGATCGGCGCCGCGCGGGATCGTCAATGCGTAGACGATCGGCTTGCCGTGCAGTTCGCCGTTTTTCGTGTGAGCGACCGCGCTTGCATACCGCTTGCTGTAGGCCGGATCGCTGAGATCGATGGCGGCCGGCAATCTCAGATGCTCGAGATGGTGCTGCAGCGCGTCCGAGCGATAGATCGCGAGATAATCGATCTGTCCCGTCTGCAATGCCGCGAGGAGCGAGGTTTCGGTATCGCGCATGTTGCCGGGCGGCGCATTCTTCAGGATATTGGCGGCAAGACCCGGCGCTTTGTAATAACGCTCGGCCAATTGCAGCATCTGCAATGTCTGATATCCCGAAGGATCGGTGTCGGGGTTCGACCGGCCGATCTCGACCCCCGGCTTTGCCAGATATTCGTACCAGTTGGACGGCGTGAGTTTGCCGGCAAATTTGCTCTTTGGCGTGTAGACAAAGGTGATGGCATTGCGGGCAAACCCGGCATACCAGTCGGCTGCCTTTACCTTGAACAGGTATTTCGGAATGACGCTGTAATCGGCGACCGCCAGCACGTCGGCCGGCTGATGCAGATCCGTCACGCGGCGGGCCATCATGACGCTGCCGCCAAACTGCGCATGCACTGTCACGCTCGGATGGGCATGTTCGAACGCCGCGGCGACCTGGCGAAACGGCACCGCCAAGGTCCCGGCGCCGAGGACGTTGAGCGTGACCGGTCCCGCAGCACGCGCCGCCGCGGACGCCACGAGCATTGCCGCAATGCCGCTCGACGCGGCAAGCCGCCATCCGCGGAGCCCCATCCATTCCTCCTGTGCATTTTCGCGGCGCAATTGTGCACTGGACGATGGATTGTGCGGATGATGTAAATAGTGCATATGAATTCATATTAAAACAGGCCGGATGATGGCGGAATTGATGACGACGGGCGAGGTGGCCGCCTATCTCCGCCTCAAGGAGCGCAAGGTCTATGATCTCGTCCGCCGCGGCCGCATCCCGTGTTCGCGCGTCACCGGCAAGCTGTTGTTTCCGAAGCAGCTGATCGATTTGTGGGTGGCGCAGAACACCGATCCCGCCGGGACCGAAGCGCGCGCCGCGCCGCCGGTTGCGGCCGGCAGTCACGATCCGCTGCTCGAATGGGCATTGCGCGAGTCCGGCAGCGGGTTGGCGATGCTGGCGGGCGGCAGCACCGACGGCGTGCAACGGCTCGCCGCGGGGCAGGCCGTCGTTACCGGCCTGCACATCCTCGACCCGCAGTCCGGTGATTACAACGTCGCGGCCGTCCGCAATATCGGGGGCATCGCCGATGTCGTGCTGATCGAATGGGCCGAGCGCGAACAGGGTCTCGTCACGGCCGCCGGCAACCCGCTCGGCCTTGCCGGCATCGCCGATCTGCGCAATCGGCGCGTGCGTGTGGCGCGGCGGCAGGAGGGGGCCGGAGCGCAACTTCTGATGCGCCATCTCCTGGCGCGCGAAGGGTTACCGCTCGACGCGCTGAACCTGGTCAACCCGCCGATGCTGACCGAAACCGACCTCGCTGCCGCCGTGCTTGACGGCAAGGCCGATTGCGGCCTTGCGATCCGCGCAGTCGCACAGCGTTTTCGCCTCGACTTCATCCCGCTGCACCGCGAGCGGTTCGATCTTGCGATGCGGCGGCGCGACTATTTCGAGCCGCCGCTGCAGGCGCTGCTCGGGTTTGCCGGCGGCGCCACGTTTCGCCGGCACGCAGCCGAACTCGGCGGCTATGACGTCTCTCGCACCGGCCGCATCGCGTACAACGCCTGACGCGCCGCCCGCCGCGTGAAGCCGGCGTCGCGCTCAGTCGGCGCGCTTCCAGAACCGCGCGATAAAGCCGCGGCGATCGACGCGCCATGGACGGCCGACCGTCGTCGCCCTGTCGGCGGTGCAGCGCCAACGATAAACCGTGTCATGGCCGGTCATGTACATCGGGATAAAGTCGCTTCCGGGATGGGCGGCGCACCATCGATCGGCTGCCGCCAGATGGCGGCTCGTGTTTGCCTTGCCGCACGGCAGGTTGGCGCCGACGTTGCACAGCAGCACGTAGCCGCCCGCGCAACGGAAAAAGGTCGAGCGGCGGATCTGTTCCTCCGGCATCGCCGACAGGCCGAACAACGCGGTCGCCTTGGCGACGAGCGACGGCGGCAACTGCTGCAGTCGGTCGCTCGTGCCGAGCCGGCGGCACAACGCAGATGGCGAACCGGTCCATGCGCCCGCCGTCGCCGGCGCGAGGAAGGCAAGAGTCGCAAATAGCAGGATAGCGGCCCGGCGCATCGCAAACCTCATTACGACGCTTCGCCCTCATGCTGCTAAGCTGCGGCCGAAACGGCAATGAGGATGTCGCCGATGGGACCGCTCGCAGGGGTCAGGATCGTCGAACTGGCCGGCATCGGCCCGGGGCCGTTCTGCGCCATGCTGCTGTCGGACATGGGGGCCGAGGTGATCCGCGTCGACCGCGCCGCCAATGTCGGGCGCGACATCGGCCGCGAGGGCGAGCACCCGCGCTTCGGCCTCTTGCAGCGCGGCCGCCGCAACATCGCCGTCGATCTGAAGCATCCGGCGGCGGTTGCGGCGGTGCTGCGCCTGATCGACCAGGCCGACGCATTGATTGAGGGGTTCCGACCGGGCGTCATGGAGCGGCTCGGCCTCGGCCCCGATGTGTGCCTCAAACGCAATCCGAAGCTCGTGTACGGTCGCATGACCGGCTGGGGCCAGAACGGCCCGATCGCCCACACTGCCGGCCACGACATCAATTACATCGCGCTGTCCGGCGCCCTCCATGCGATCGGCGAACCGGGCGGGCCGCCGGTGCCGCCGCTCAATCTCGTCGGCGATTTCGGCGGCGGCGCGCTCTATCTGGCGATGGGTGTGCTGGCCGGCATCATCAGCGCGCGAGCGACCGGCAAGGGGCAGGTCGTCGACTGTGCGATGGTCGAGGGCTCGGCGTCCCTGATGATGATGATGTACGGCGCGCTCGCCGCCGGCGCGTGGGACGAACGGCGCGGGTCCAACCGGATCGACGGCGGCTCGCATTTTTATCACGTCTACGAGACAAAGGACGGCGAATACATTTCGGTCGGCTCGATCGAGCCGCAGTTCTATGCGCTGTTGCTCAAGCACACCGGCCTCGACGGCGCGGCCGACCTGCCGGCACAGCTCGACAAGAGCCAATGGCCGGCGATGCGCGAGCGCCTCGCGCAGGTCTTCAAGCAGAAGACGCGGACCGAGTGGACCCAGATCATGCAGGATACCGACATCTGCTTTGCGCCCGTGCTGCGCATGTCGGAGGCGATCGAGCATCCGCACAATCGCCATCGCGAGAGCTTTGTCGCGATCGACGGCGTCGTGCAGCCGGCACCGGCGCCGCGCTTTCTCGGCACCCCCTCGCGCGTGCAGTGTCCCCCCGCCCGTACTGGCGAGCATACCGACGCGATCCTGAAGGACTGGGGCTTCTCGGCCGACGAGATCGCCCGGCTGCGCGCCGAGGGTGCCGTCGCCTCGGCACCTTCCTGAGCCGCCGCGCCGCCTAGCCGCCGCCGGGGCTGGCGGCCGGCGCGGCGCTCGGCACCGGAGCGCTGCCGTATGCCTCCTCTTGCGAGATGTCCTTGTTCGTGTAATCGGGCAGAAGCGCGGTCGTTACGACGCTGATGACGGCGCAGCCGAAGATATACAATGCGATCACATAAGGGTTGCGCGTCCACGCATAGAGCGCCGTCGCAATGATTGGCGCCGGGCCGCCGGCGACTATCGAGGCAAGGTGAAAGCCGAGCGCCGAGCCGCTGTAGCGCAGCCGCGGGCTGAAGCATTCGGCGATCAGCGCCGCCTGGCAACCGTACATCATGTCGTGCGGCACCAGCGACAGGACGATCGCGATGAAAATCACCACCGGGATCATCGTGTTGAGCAGCCCGTAGTAGACAAACCCCCAGAGCCCCATCGTCACCGCGCCGATCAGGTACATCTTCTTGCGGCCGATCAGGTCGGAAATGTGGCCGGCGACCGGGAGCGACACGGTTGACAGCGCGGCGGCAAACAGCACCGCGGTCAGCAGCGTGTTGCGCGAGCTGTGCAACACCGTCGTGCCGTAGGTGAAGATGAACGCGACAAACACATAGAACGGCGCCTGCTCGGCCATGCGGCACAGCGCCGTCAAAATGATCATGACCGGCTGCGCTTTGATGACCTCGAGGACCGGCGTACGCGCGACTTTCTCCTGGTCGAGAATGCGCTGGAACACTGGCGTTTCGAGGATGCCGAGGCGGATATAGATGCCGATCGCGACAATGACGATGCTGATCCAGAATGGAATCCGCCACCCCCACGCGAGGAACTGGTCGCCGGAGACCGCGCTACCGATCAGTACGACCAGATTGGCGAATACCAGCCCGGCTGGACCGCCCCATTGCGGCCATGACGTGATAAAGCCGCGGTGCTTGTTGGTCTTGGCCCATTCCATCGCGATCAGCGTGGCGCCGGACCATTCGCCGCCGATCCCCATGCCCTGGATGAAGCGCACGATCGTCAGGATCACCGCGCCCCAGATGCCGATCTTGGCGTAGCCCGGGACGAAGCCGACGGCAAAGGTGGACAGCCCGGTTAAGAGCAGCGTCGAGATTAGCGTCACCTTGCGGCCGATGCGATCGCCGTAATGGCCGAACAGCGCCGCGCCGACCGGCCGCGAGATAAAGCCGACGGCATAGATGCCGAAGGCCTGCAAGGTCCCGGTCAGCGGGTCCGATTGCGGAAAAAACAGCTTGGCAAAGACGAGCGGCGCGATCTGTACGTAGAGCAGAAAATCGTAGGCCTCGATGATCGTACCGACCGTTCCGGCGACGACCGCGCGCCGCAGTTGCAGGTTATGCTCGATGTCGGACAGGCCCCAGCCGGCCGCGTCGCTTGTTGCCATCGGCGTCCTCCCGGTTCGCATGCTTTTCCGGCGATCGCACCGCCGGCACGTTTACGCCATGATGCTAGCAGCGCGGCCATGACTGAACAATCCTGACCGCACCAATCTGGATTGTTGATCGAGATCAGACCCGACATGCGGGTCGCGCACGCACGCGAGAGGGTCGGATGCCGAGCATTTCAACGATGGCGAGCAACACATGGAATCTCGCTGCATTCAGCCGCATGATCGGCAATTAGCCGAGGTTGGAGCGAAACGATGCTGGCGGAGCGCATCGAGGAGAAATGGATCGCCGCGTTCGCGCGGGTGCTGGAATTGTCGGCCATCGGACCGGGCGATGTCGTCGCCATCCTGTCGGAGACGCAGTCGCGCCCGGTTAACGTGCATCTCGCCGAACTGGCCGCGCTGAGGCGCGGCGCCCGCGCCTTTCACCTCATCGTACCGACGCCGCATGTCTCGGCGCCGGTGCCGGTGCGCTCGACCGGCGCCTCGGAGGCGGTGCAGCGCTTGGCACCTGTCGTCACGGCGCTCGCCGCCGCGACGCTCGTCCTCGACCTCACCGTCGAGGGCATGCTGCACGCCCCGGAGTTACCGGAGATTCTGGACGGCGGCGCGCGCCTGTTGATGGTGTCGAACGAGCACCCCGAGGCGCTCGAACGGCTCGTCCCCGACCCCGCGCTCGAACCCAAGGTGCGGGCGGGCATCCGCAAACTGCGCGAGGCGACGGAGATGCGCGTCACCTCGCCGGCCGGCACCGATTTGACCGTGCGCGTCGCCGGCGCCCGGGTTGGCGGCGGCTGGGGCTACGCGGCGCGGCCCGGACAAGTCAGCCATTGGCCAGGCGGGCTGTGCCTGTGCTTCCCGAAGGCCGGCAGCGTCGGCGGCTCGCTGGTGCTGGCGCCGGGCGACGCAAACCTGACGTTCAAGCGCTATGTCGAGACGCCGGTTCGGCTCGTAATCGACGAGGATTATGTGACCGCGATCGAGGGCGACGGCCTCGACGCCGAGCTCTTTCGCAGCTACATCGCCGCCTGGGGCGACGAGGACGCCTACGCCGTCTCGCATGTCGGCTGGGGCATGAACCCGAAAGCCTGTTGGGAAGCGCTGCAGCTCTACGACAAGGGCGACACAAACGGTACCGAACTGCGCGCTTTTGCTGGCAATTTCCTCTATTCAACCGGTGCCAACGAAACCGCCGGCCGCCATACTATCGGCCATTTCGACCTGCCGCTCCGCCATTGCACGATCGCGCTCGATGGGGTGCCGATCGTCGATTGCGGACGTCTTGTCGGCGACCTCGCATGAGCCCGTTCGCGCCGAGCGACAAGCAGGCGGCGCTCGTGGCGCTGGCCGCGCGGCTCGGCCGCGAGAACTTTGCGCCGCGCGCCGCGCAATACGACCGCGACGCCAGCTTTCCGTTCGAGAATTATGCCGATCTCCGCGCAGCGCGGCTGACGGCGCTGTGCGTGCCCGAGCGCTATGGCGGCCTCGGCGCCGATTTCACAACCTATTGCCTGGTCTCGGCCGAACTCGGCCGGTGGTGCGGCGCGACCGCGTTGACCTTCAACATGCATGTCTCTTCGACGCTGTGGATGGGCGCACTCGCCGACGACCTCGACATGAGCGCCGTGGAGCGCGCCCGCCACGACCGCCACCGCGCGCTGCATTATCGCCGCATCGTCGAGGACGGCGCGCTCTACGCCCAGCCGTTTTCCGAGGGCGGCCCGGCGGCGGCCGGGCGGGCACCGTTCGGCACGCTCGCTCGGCGTGTCGAGGGCGGCTGGCGCCTCACCGGCCGCAAGATTTTTGCCTCGCTCGCCGGCGCCGCCGATTACTACGGCGTGCTGTGCACCGAGGACAAGCCCGACGCCACGATGGCCGATACGCTCTACCTCGCCGTACCCTCGACCGCACCAGGCGTTGCCGTCGAGGGGGAGTGGGACCCGCTTGGCATGCGCGGCACCGTCTCGCGCAACCTTGTCTTCAATGACGCGTTCGTAGCCGACGACGCGGCGCTGATGCCGCCCGGCGTTTATCATCAGGCGGCGCGGCGTTGGCCGCACATGTTCCTCACCCTCGCGCCGACCTATATGGGCATCGCCCAGGCCGCCTATGACTTCACGGTCGCCTACCTGCGCGGCGAGGTATCGGGCGTCGCCGTGAAGCGCCGCATGTACCCGACAAAGCAGATCGCGGTGGCGCAGATGTTTGTCATGCTGGAGCAGACCCGCGCGCTGTTCCTGCGGGCGATCGGCGAAGCGCGCTGCGACCCGTCGAAGGAGGAGCGGCTGCGCGCCTACGCGGCGCAGTACACGATCATGGAAAACGCCAACGACCTCTGCCGGCTGGCGATCCGAACCTGCGGCGGCCAGGCGATGCTGCGCTCGCTGCCGTTGGAGCGCCTCTATCGTGACAGCCGCTGCGGCTCGTTGATGCTGCCGTGGACCGCCGAACTCTGTCTCGACCGCCTCGGTCGCGAGACGCTTTACGAACCCGGCGAGAGGGACGCGTGATCCACCCATTAAATTTTTCAACGGTGTATTGAACAATTTCAGAAATGTTACGAGCCACCAGCGAGCGGCAGGCAGGCGGTTCCGGATTGGCAACAACAGGCCGGTGATGATGTGGAAGGTGCTCTCGGAGGAATTCGCCGCCTTGGCGCATTCCGTTTGCGACAGCGCTGCGAAGCGCTCGCGGCAGGCGTCAGACCCCGCAGATTGACCGTGACGCAACTGGCCGAGGTATAGCGATGGAAGAGGCGAGCCATTTATTCGAGCCGATCACCCTCGGCGGCATCACTTTAATAAACCGGATCACGGTCTCGCCGATGTGCCAATACAGCGCCGAGAACGGCTCGGCCGGCGACTGGCACCTGCAGCATCTTGGTTCCCTGTCGCTGTCGGGAGCCGGCCTTGTGATCGTCGAGCAGACCGCGGTCGAGCCGGAAGGGCGCATCACTCACGGCTGCCTCGGCCTCTATTCGGATGCGAACGAGGCGGCGCTCGGCCGTGTCCTCGCGCTGTGCCGGCGCTGGGGATCGGCACGGCTCGGCATCCAGCTGGCGCACGCCGGTCGCAAGGGCTCGGCCAGGCTGCCCTGGCATGGCGGCGGACCGCTCGCCGTCGACAACGGCGCCTGGCCGGCCGCAGCGCCCTCGGCAATCCCGTTCGATGATCGCTGGCCCGTCCCTGAGGCGCTCGACGAATCCGGGCTCGCCCGCATTCGCGACGCCCACGTCGCAGCCGCAAGACGCGCCGACCGGATCGGGTTTGATCTCGTCGAGCTGCTCGCCGCGCACGGCTTCCTGCTGCACTGCTTCCTGACGCCGATCGCAAACCGGCGCTGCGACCAATACGGCGGCAGCCTCGCGAACCGCATGCGCTATCCCCTTGAAATCGCGGCGGCGGTGCGCGAGGTATGGCCACGCGACAAGGCGCTCGGTATGCGCATCACCGGTACGGACTGGATGGCCGGCGGCATTACGCCGGAAGAGGCCGGTGTGTTCGCGCGCGCGCTGCGCGGCATCGGGCTCGACTATGTCTGCGTTTCATCCGGCGGGATCGGCCCGCAGGCCCGACCGGCAATAGGCCCCGGTTATCAAGTACCGTTTGCTGCGGCCGTCAAGAAAGCGAGCGGCATCGCCGTGCAGGCGGTCGGCATGATCGTCGATCCGCATCAGGCCGAAGAGATCCTCGCCACGGGGTGCGCCGACAGCGTGGCGCTGGCCCGCGCCTTTCTCGACGATCCGCGCTGGGCCTGGCATGCCGCCGACGCGCTCGGCGCAGAGATCGCCTGTCCGCCGCAATATCGGCGGGCCCGCCCCGATCAATGGCCGGGCGCCCTGCTCGCTCGCCCGCGCGGCTCGTCCGAGCAGCGGCGGCGGGATTGATGGGTGCCGCGGATGGTGAGATGTCAGTGGGCGAGCAAGACCGGCAGCGGCGCCTCGGCCAACGCCGCCTGCGTGACCCCGCCAAACACCCATTCGCGCAGCCGCGTATGGCCGTACCCGCCCATGACCAGAAGATCGGCGCGTTCGCGCGCCGCCGCCAGGAGCGTCGCCGCCGCGCCGTCGGCGCCCGGCCGCAGCCGCTCGCCGCGCGCGGCAAAGCCGTGCCAGGCGAGGTTGCGCACGATGCGGTCGGCGGCGTCGGCCGCCTCCGGCCTTTCTTCGATCGTCAGCACGACGATCTCGCGGGCGCGGGCAAGAAACGGCATCGCCAGCGCCACCGCCCGCGCCGCCTGCGGCGTTGCCTTCCAGCCGATGGCGATCCGCTCAAAGCCGGCCGGCATCGGCCCTGTCGCCGGGATCAGCAGCGGCCGGCCGGTTTCGAGCAACACCGCTTCGAGAATCGCCCGCTCGTCGGTCTCCTCGCCGCGCGCCCGCGGCGCGACGATCAGGTCGGCGGCAAGACCGTAGCTTGCCATCCAGCGTGCCTCTTCACCGATTTCGACATGCAACTGCGCCGATGGCACAGCGTTGGCGGCGATGCCCGGCACCGTCGCGGCCGCCAGTCCCGCATCGCTGCAGAAGCGGGCGAAATTGGCCCGCGCCTTGGCCTCGCGGTCGCGCGCATCCTGCTCGATGCGCTCGATGAGGCCGGCGGTCAGCGCGCCGCTGCCGGCGTCGGTTGCCATTGCGAGCGCCACCGTGGTCGCGTCGAACCGCACGTGCAGCACGTCGAGGTGGGCCGCGAACGGCCGGGCGACCGCCAGTGCCGCCGCCAGCACGCCCGCGTCGCCATCGCTGCCGGTCGCGGCGACGAGGATCGTCTTGATCATCGGCCGGGATCCAGCGCTCACCTCGCGAGGCGGGCCAGCCGACGCTCGACGAGGCGGGCAAACAGCGCCGCGCCATAAGGCAGCGCCCCGTCGTTGAAATCGTAGCCGGGGTTATGCACCTCGCAGGCGCCCTCGCCGTCGCCATTGCCGATCTGGATGTAGGCGCCGGGGACGATCTCGAGCATCCGCGAGAAATCTTCCGACGCCATCGTCAGCGGTCCCTGCCGGTTGATGTTGCCGGCGCCGACGACGTCGGCGGCGCAATCGGCGATGAACTCGGTTTCGTCGGCATCGTTGACGAGCGGCGGGAAGAGGTAGCGGAAATCGAGCTCGGCCGTGGCACCGAACCCAGCGGCCACGCCTTCGGCGATGCGCCGCATGCGGTCCTCGACGAGCGCCATCGCCTCTCGGCTGAAGCAGCGCACCGTGCCGCCGAGCGAGGCGCGTTCCGGGATCACATTATAGGCGTCGCCGCCGGCAATCCGTGTCACGCTGACGACGACCGTATCGACCGGCCGCACATTGCGCGCGACGATCGATTGCAGCGCGGCGACGATATGGCTGGCGACCAGCACGGGATCGACGCCTGCCTCGGGCCGCGCGCCATGGGCGCCCTTGCCGCGGATCGCGATGTCGAAGAACGCGCCGCCCGCCATCATCGCGCCCGGACGGATCTGGAACTTGCCGACCGCAAGTCCCGGCCGGTTGTGCATGCCGAAGATCGCATCGCAGGGAAATTCGTCGAACAGCCCGTCTTCGATCATCGCGTCGGCACCGCCCCGACCCTCTTCGGCCGGCTGGAAGATGAAATTGACGGTGCCGTCGAAATTGCAGGTCTTGGCGAGATAGCGTGCCGCGCCCAACAGCATCGTCGTGTGGCCGTCATGGCCGCAGGCGTGCATGCGGCCATCGTGCTGCGAGCGGTGCGCAAAATTGTTGGTCTCGTGCATCGGCAGGCAGTCCATATCGGCGCGCAAGCCGATCGTACGCGGCGAGTTGCCGACCCGGAGCCGCCCGACGACGCCGGTCCGGCCGATGCCGCGATGCACCTCGATGCCGAATTCGGCGAGCTTGCCGGCGACCAGATCGGACGTGCGGCGTTCCTCGAAGCCGAGTTCCGGATGGGCGTGGATGTCGCGTCGCCACAGAGTCAGGTCCTCGTGGAAGCCGCGAGCCGCGTCGAGAAGGTCCATTGCCGCTGATCTCCATGACAAAGCCGTGCTGTTTTTACAGCACACGCGACCGCAATAGGAGACCCTAACTTAGGATAAGGTTAACTCCGAAGAACTCAACGTATGCGCGAGCTGCTATGGCATGCCGTCGCGCTGCATCGCTTCCAGCACGGCAACCGCACCGCGCGTCGCCGGGTCATCGTCGCCCGCGACCCGGCGCCGTGTGTCGACGAGCTGGCGCTGCAGCCAATAGGCTTCGCCGCGTTCGCCCCATTGCCACAGCATCGCCGCGAGGTTGCCGAGCGCGACGAGCGTATCGGGGTCGCTGTCGCCGAATTCGCGGTGGAGCGCCTCGATCGCCTGTTCGAGCAAGGCGCGGGCGGCGGCAAGATCGCCCTCGGCCGACAGCGTGCCGGCGAGGTTGTTCATCGCTCGCAGCGTTTCGCGGGCGTGCTCGCCCCACGCCGCCGGCGCCCGCGCCACGATCTCTTCCTGCAGCCGGCGCGCCGCCTGGAGATCGCCCTGGGCGCCGATTGTCGCCGCGAGCTTGCCCTGCGCCTTCAGCGTGTCGCCGTGCGCATCGCCGAGCGCCCCGCGACGGGCCGCGACGACGTGCTCCTCGATTGCCCGCTCCTCGTCGAGGCGCCCGCGCGCCCACAGCATTTCGGCGAGATCGAGCATCGCGGCCAATGTCTCGGGATGCGCGGCGCCACGCTGCTCGCGCAGCCTGGCGACCAGATCCTGCTGCTGCTTCAGCGTCCGCGGTGAGCTCATTCCGTTATCCTGCCACTGGCAAGCCTGCGCGCATCGCGTATAATTCAGCCTGCATACCGGCGACAATAGAGCAAGGTGAACATGCCGCCTGCTGCCGCATACCTCGCTGATCGAGCTCTTGTCCTGAGCGATATCGCGGGAAGCACCCGTACCGCAGCCAAGCTCGGGGACTTGGCGGTTTTCAATTTGGTAAGAGCCTTCCACGACCGCGCCGCAGGCTTGGCATCACGCCATAATGGCCGCTTGATAAAGGAATTGGGAGACGGATTTCTCGCAGTCTTCGACGACGCGGCCGATGCTCTGCACTTTGCTCGTGAATTGCCAACCGTGTTTTACGAAGACGAGACCATCAGCGGTGAAGGGCTGTCGCTTAAGTTGGCGATACACTATGGTCGGGTATCGGTAGGCGAGACGCCGTACGGCGAGGACGTCTTCGGGCGGAACGTGAATCTGGTCGCACGCTTGGAAGGATTGGCGGCACCGCACGAGATCGTTATTTCCGACGCGGCGATGCAGCGGTTGTCAGCAGAAGAGCTCGGTCTGGTCAATCGGCGGGAAACGAGCGAACTGAGGGACATCGGTAAAGTCGGCTTCGGCCGGCTTGGCTTCGCCCGGCTCCAAGTTGCCGGCGCATAAAAGTGTTACGGGCGTGGTGGACACGGATTCACCTCCCGTCGAAGTCGCGACCGAAGCCATCGCCATCGTCGATATCGTTGACGCCACAAAGATGAGTAACCGGTTCGGATGGTACGCGGTTGGGCGCGGTGCGCTGCGCGACCTCCGTCGACTGATCGCACGAGTCGCTGTCGGGCGCGGGCTATCCTGCCAAAAAAGCACGGGCGATGGGTATTTATTGACATTTCACAACAATCACTCTGCCGAGCTGGCAGCGCTGTCAGCCGTGGAGAGTGTGTTCGAGTTGTTTGATTTGGCGGCGCAACGCAACACCACGGTGCCGGCGGAACAGGCTTTGGTTCTGCGGGCGGCGGTGCATATTGGCGAAGTAGATGTGCTGCCCAATGACCGCGAAGGTCCCCACGTCTCTTTCGCATTTCGCCATGAATCGATTACCCGCGCGGCTTTGGCGGAGGCGATCAATCCGATTGCTCCGGAAGAACTGCCGCTTCGCGATTATGCGGTCTGTAGCGAAGCAGTTGCCGACATTCTGCGTCAGCGGGCGGCACGGTGGAAGCCGGTGTCGATCGGCCTTTTCCGGTTTAAGGGATTTACCGGCTTCCACGAAGCTTTTCTAATAATGCCTACCCCAGCACTTCCTTGTTGACGACGTTCTCGCGGTTGGGCTTGCCGTCGATGACGCTCAAAATGTTCTCGACCGCGACGATCGCCATGCGCTCGACCGCCTCCCGCGTGACCCCGGCGACATGCGGCGCCGAGATAAAGTTCTTCAATGTCAAGAGCGGGTTGTCCTTGGGCGTCGGTTCCTGCTCGAAGACGTCGAGCGCGGCCCCGGCGATGCGGTTGCTGACGAGCGCGTCATAGAGCGCCTTTTCGTCGACGATGCCGCCGCGTGCTGTGTTCACGAGGAACGCCGTCTTTTTCATCTTGGCGAGGCGGGCGGTGTTGAAGAGGCCAGTCGTTTCCGGCGTCTTCGGGCAGTGGATCGTGATGAAATCGGCACGCGCGACACCCTCGTCCAAATCCTGCACCGGCTCGTAGCCGGAGCCGCGGATCGTCTCGGAGTAGATATAGGGGTCGTAGATCAGCACGCGGGTTTCCATCGCCGCGAAGCGGCGGGCGGAGCGGGTGCCGATCTTGCCGAAGCCGACGATCAGCACGGTTTTCCCGGCAAGGTCGATCGGCATTTCCTTGTAGCGGTCGGCCCAGCGCCCCTCCTTGACCATCGCATCCATCGCCGCGCCGCGCCGCGCGAGGCTCATCGACAGGAACACGCCGGCCTCGGCGACGCTGACCGAATTGGCCGTGCCGCCGATCATGAGAGGAATGTTGCGGCGAGTCAGCGCCGCCACATCGACCGCGTCATAACCGACGCCGATGCGCGAGACGACTTCGAGATTGGGCGCGGCGTCGAGCTCCGGATCGCTGAACGGCTGCACGCCGAGCGCGATGCCCGCGATGTCTTCGAGCAGCTGATGGAAGTCGCCGCGCCGCAGGCCTGGCGCAAACGGCACGCCCTCCACATCCTCGCGCGCTTCGACGATCGCCCAGCCGGCCTTCGCCATCGTCGTCGGCAACAAGAGCTTCTTGATGTTGGTCGGTGCGGTCGTGGCCATCGTCCCCCCTCGGGCTTCGTTGCAATGCGCGCCGGCGCAAGCTATCGCCTCGCCGGGCCGCAGACGAGAGGTTTAATTGCCCTCGCGCCGCGACAGGATCGCCGGCAGCGGCTATGCTCGCGGCGCCAGCACCTTTGGACGAGGCGAGCCATGCCTTCTGATCGTGTGCATCTCTCCGTCGATGAGGCCCGGGCGCTGGGCGAAGGAGCGCTGCGCGGCATCGGCTACGATGCCGAGGAGGCGCGCATCATCTGTGACCACGTGATCGATGCGGCGCTGTGCGGCTACGAGTATTCGGGCCTCGCCAAAATCCTCAACATCCCCGAACACCGCCGCTTCCGCGAGCCGCGCCGGCCGATGCGGGTGATCCGCGAGACGGACGTTTCGGCGCTCTTGGACGGCGGCAACAACAACGGCATGCTGGCGATGTACCACGCCGCCCGCGCCACGATCGCCAAGGCCGCGGCGCACGGCATCTCGCTCGTCGCCGTCGGCGACAGTTGGATGAGCGGGCGCAGCGCCTATTTTGTCGAAATGATCGCGCGGCACGGCCTCGTCGCGATCCACACCGCGGCGAGCGGCAAGGCGGTGGCACCGTTCGGCGGCACGCGGCCGATGCTCGGCACCAACCCGATCGCCTTCGCATTGCCGGGCGAGAACGGGCCGCTGGTGCTCGACATCGGCACCTCGGCCTTCATGGGGACCGAATTGCAGTTGCGCGAGCGGCTCGAGCAGGCGTTGCCCGAGGGCGTTGCGCTCGACCGCGACGGCCGACCCACCCGCGATCCGCACGCGGCGCGTGCCGGCGCGCTGTTACCGTTCGGCGGGCCGACGGGCGGCTACAAGGGCTTTGGCCTCGGCCTCATCGTGCAGGCGTTCGGCCTCTTGGCCGGTGGCGCGATGCTGCCGGGCAATGACGACGGTTACGTGTTCATCGCCTTTCGCCCTGACCTCCTGGTGCCGCTCGCCGACTTGAAGCGCGACCTCGCCGGGCTGATCGCCCGCGTCAAAGCGGTGCCGCGGCAACCCGGCGTCGCCGAAATCCGCCTTCCCGGCGAGCAGTCGGCCAGAAACCGCGTGCGCCTGTCGCAAGAGGGGTTGACGATCGACCGCCTCGTCTATGACCGGCTGGCCGCGCTCGCCGCGCCCGAGGGCGGCGGCGAGCGGCGGCGCGGCGGCTGATGCGTCAGCGCGCCGAGGTCAGCGTCAGCGACGCGACGCCGGCGGCAACATTGAGGCCGCGATTGGTTTCGATGCTGAGCGGCTGCAGCGCGATGTGGTTGCCCGAGCCGCCGACCAGCGCATTGGCGCCGACCCCGACACCGACCGTGGCGCTGGCGGTGCCGCCGGCGTAGGTGCCGGCGAGATCGCCCGGCGCCAAGTTGGCGGTCGGCGCGATGACGGTCCACAGCAGGACGCCGCCCGCCGTGTAGCCGATATCGACGCCGAATTTCGAGATCTCGCCGCGGTAATACTCGACCCGGCCCGGGCCGGCGAAGGTGCAGGCCAGCGCCCGCGTCGAGCCGAAGATGAAGCCCCAGCCGCCGGCCGAGTTGCAGGTCAGCGTGCCGACCTGCACGCCCCCCTGGGCGGCCGCCGGCCCGGCCAGTGCCGGGGCGAGCCCAAGGCCCACTGCCAGGGCCGCAATCCGCAATTTGCTCAACATGTCACCATCCTCCTCGCTGTGTGACTGACGGGTTCGCCACTTCACGAACCGGCCAACGCTCGGCTTTATTCATACGGAAGGCGCAGGCCGCGTTGCGCTGGATCAACCGGTCGGCGCCAGAGCCGGCGGAGCTGCGTTGTTCCGCCGGCGGCAGGCACCCTACCACCGCGACGAGAGTGCAGCCCGCCGACTCGGTGGCGCGGACATCTACTACGAAGTGCGGAGCCACGGCTAGACGCTGTTGATCATCGCATCGGCGAGCCACACCGGAGACGAGCAATTCCTGCGCCGAAGACGCGGGATCGGCGAGATTAAACCGGAGACATTTGCGTCGGCATACGATAGGCTGGCCGCGAGGCCCGCAAAAAAGGGCCGCAAGAAAGGGAGGAGGCGTCAATGGCGGTCGCCCAGAATCCGGCCGAGAGCGGCGAGAAACCGGTCGCGTGGTGGAAGGAGCCGACCAAAGAGCAATGGCATGCCTGGGTGGCAGCCTGGCTCGGCTGGACCCTCGACGCCTTCGACTTCACGATCTTCCTCTTGATCATGGCGCCGATCGCCAAGAGCTTCAACGTGCCGCTGGTCGCGGTTACGGCGGTCTTCACGCTCACGTTGTGGATGCGGCTCGTTGGTGCCACAGCGTCGGGTTGGCTAGCCGACCGGATGGGGCGCAAAAAGCCGCTGATGATCTCGATTGCGTGGTATTCGGTCTGCAACCTGGCGGCCGGGCTGGCGCCGACGTTCTGGGTGCTCTTCCTGTTCCGCGCACTGCTCGGCATTGGCATGGGCGCGGAGTGGCCGGCCGGCGCGGCTCTGGCTTTGGAGCAATGGCCGATCCGATCGCGCGGGTTGATGGGCAGCATCCTGCAGGCGTCGTGGGGCATCGGCGGGCTGCTGTCGAGCGCAGCTTACGGCTTGCTCTATTCGTCGATCGGCTGGCGAGGATTGTTGATGCTCGGCGTCCTGCCGGCGGCCGGGCTCGTCTACATCCGATACTTCGTCAAAGAGCCCGCGATTTGGGTGGAAAATCGTCGCATCCAGCGCACGCAAAAACGCGAGGTGCGCCTGCCGCTGATCAGCATTTTCAAATTGGGGATGCTGTTCAACACGCTGACCGCGTGCTGGTGGATGGCGAGCGGCTTTGTCGCCGCCTACTCGCAGGGCGGCATGTTCCCGACCTATTTGCAAAAGGAGGTTGGCCTCAGTCCCGCTTTTGTCGCGCTGCCGGTCATGCTGCAAAGCGTGGTGTTTTTCGTGTCTGGGTTTTTCTGGGGCTTGGTCGCCGATCGGCTTGGCCGGCGTTGGGCGCTGATCTTGCCGGCGATCGGCGGCATCATCGTGACGCCGTTCTACCTCTTGACCCACGACTATTCGATGATCGTCGTTTTCTTCGCGATCCAGGGCTTCTTTGCCGGCGGCGGCATGTACGCCCAGAACCCAACCTATCTCGCCGAGCGCTTCCCGACCGAGGTGCGTGCGACGGCGAGCGGGTTCTGCTACCACCAGGGGGCGATCTTTGGCGGGCTGACGGCACCGATCTTGACCTATTTCGCCATCAACCTGCATCTCGGCTTTGCCATCCCGATGCTGATCGGCACCATCGCAGGCTGCGCCAGCTTCATCGTGGCGCTGCTCCTGAGCCCGGAAACCCGCGGCAAGGAACTCGTCGCCGAGGTCGTGCTGGCCTGACGCAGCGATGCGAGCGGCTCCCCGCGCGCAAAATGCTTGCGCGCGGGGCGATCTGCCGCTAGCGTTCCCCCATGGCAGCAATGATTGGCCATAACGCGCGATTTTATTACCGCCGGTATGTGACGGCGGCTTAGGATCGCGCATCCTGCGTTTCACCCGAAAGCCGCCCCTGCCAGGCGGCTTTCGCGTTTTGTCCTTATTCCCATGCGAATGTCGCGACCGGCGGGGCGGCCTCCAGAGGAGGAGGTTCCAACGATGCCGAACCCAAACCCGATGAGCCGCATCCGCCGGCAGGGAGAGCGATGATGTCGCCGCAATGGACGCCGCAGAGCTGGCGCGGCCTGCCGATCCGCCAGGTCCCCGGCTATGCCGACGAGGCCGCACTCAATCGTGTCGAGGAGACGCTGCGCCATTTCCCGCCCTTGGTCTTCGCCGGCGAGGCGCGGCGGCTGAAGGCGCGGCTGGGTGATGTCGCGGCCGGCCGGGCGTTTCTGTTGCAGGGCGGCGACTGCGCCGAGAGCTTTGCCGAATTCCATCCCAACAACATCCGCGATACGTTCAAGGTGTTGCTGCAGATGGCGGTCGTCTTGACCTACGGCGCCGCCTGCCCGGTCGTCAAAGTGGGGCGTATGGCGGGCCAGTTCGCCAAGCCCCGATCATCGGAAACCGAGACACAGAACGGCGTGACGCTCCCCTCCTACCGCGGCGACATCATCAACGGCCTCGATTTCGCCGCCGCCGCCCGCGAACCCGACCCGCAACGCATGGTACAGGCCTACAGCCAGTCGGCCGCGACGTTGAACCTGCTGCGCGCCTTCGCCCAGGGCGGCTATGCCGATCTGCACCGCGTCCACGCGTGGAACCAGGATTTTGTCGCCGACAGCCCGCAGGGCGAGCGCTACCGCGCCCTGGCCGACCGGCTCACCGAGACATTGGACTTCATGGCGGCCTGCGGCCTCACCTCGGAGACGACGCCGCAGATCCGCGAAACAGAGTTCTACACGTCGCATGAGGCACTGTTTCTCGCCTACGAGGAGGCGCTGACCCGGGTGGATTCGACGACCGGCGATTGGTACGATTGCTCGGCGCACCTCGTCTGGCTCGGCGACCGCACGCGCCAGGTCGACGGCGCCCACGCGGAATTTCTCGCCGGCATCAAGAACCCGGTCGGCATGAAATGCGGCCCGAGCCTCGAACCGGATGACCTGCTGCGGCTCATCGACAAGCTCAACCCCGCGAACGAGCCCGGGCGGCTGACGCTGATCACCCGCATGGGCGCCGACAAGGTCGCCGCGCGCCTGCCGCCGCTGATCCGCGCCGTGCAGCGCGAGGGCCGCCAGGTCGTGTGGTGCATCGACCCGATGCACGGCAACACGATCACGTCATCGACCGGCTACAAGACGCGCGTCTTCGACCGCATCCTCGACGAGGTGCACGGCGCCTTCGCGGTACACGCGGCCGAAGGCACCCATGCCGGCGGCGTGCATTTCGAACTGACCGGCCAGAATGTGACCGAATGCCTCGGCGGCGGTCAGGGGTTGAGCGAAGCCGCTCTGGCGCAGAACTACCTGACGCATTGCGATCCGCGCCTCAATGCCAGCCAAGCGTTGGAGCTGGCGTTCGAGATCGCTGAGGCGTTGAAGCGCGAGCGGCAACAGCGGACAGGCGGCAACGGCATTGGCGCCGCCAGTCGCCTCGCCGCCGCGAAATAACAGAAGCCGCAAGCCGCTCTGCCCAAGCCGTGATGCCCGGCCTTGCCGGGCATCACGCGGTGCTTGTCGTGGATGGCCGGGTCACAAGCCCGGCCATGACGAATTCCACGGCGCCTCGGACTTACTGCGCGGCCGCGGCGAGGGGCTGTGCGGCGGTCGCCGGGCAATTGGCGTGCAGGAACGTGCCGATGTGGCGCAGCGCCAGGCTGATCTGCTCCGGGTTCGCCTTCCACGGATAGAGGCTCACCTGCGCATTCGGCGCGAGATGGGCGGTCTCCATTGCGACGGCATAGGGGTGCGCCGCGACATCGTCCGGCAGGATCAGGATCGGCGTATCGCAATGCCGCACAAAGTCGCGCGTCACGGTGAACACGAAATCGGCGTTCTTGCGATACATGTTTTCGAGAAAGGCGCTCGCCTCTGCCATCGTGATGTCGGGCCGGCCTTCTGTGAGCTGCGGCGCCCAGCCCTTGATGTTGTTCTGGTAGAACAGGTCGGGCATCGTCGGGCGGAAACCCGAGGGCTGCGTCAACACGGCGGCGACGACGCGGTCGGGCGCCCGCTTCAGCAGGTTCCAGATGAACGGTCCGCCGATGCAGAAGCCCAAGACCATAAACTGCCGGATGCCGAGATGGTCCATCAGCCCCAAATGGTCGTCTGTATAGGCGTCCCACGGCCGCTCGATTTCCACGGGGCCGGTGCTGCCGCCGCCGTTGGCGTTACGCAGATCGGCAGCGATGACGCGGTAATCGCCCGCGAACTCGTCGAACGGGTTGAACGGGTGGATCGTCTTGAGGCCCGCGATCGTCGAGTTGAGCCCGCCGCCGGGAATGACCATTAGCGGAAACCCGGCCCCCGCCTCTTCATAATGAATGCGGACATTGCCTCTGTCATAGAACGGCATTCCCACTCTCCTTCCGATCTGGTGCGGTTGATTAAGTGAATCTGGCGCGGACCTCATCGATGATCGCCGCAAGCTTGGCGCGATCGTCGGGCGCCCAGTCGGCGGACAAGCTCGGCGCATCTTCGGCCTGGAGCGGGAGCCGCTGGCCAATCGCGTCTCGCTCGTCCGCCTGCGGCATTTACTGCGCCGCGGCGCGCAGCGGGATGTGCGATTTGAGGAAATTGCGCACCTTGTTGATGATGCGCTGCTTCAGTTCCGGCGGCTCACGCCATGGAAAGACCGTGATCTCGGCGTTGGGCGCGAGCGAGGCGACATCGATCGAGGTCTGCAGCGGATGCGCCGGCACGTCGTCGGGCAGCACCAGCATCGGCGTCGGGCAGTTCTTGATGAAGTCGCGCGATACGCTGTAGAGAAAATCCGGCTGCATGCGATAGAGGTTGTGCAGGTATTTCTCGATCGTGTCCATCGTCACGTTGGGGCGCCGCTTCAGGAAATCGGGAACCCAGTTCTCGTGGCCGTGGCGGTACATGACATTGGGGTCTTCCGGTCGATGGCCGACGGTCTGGCAAAACACCGCGGCGACAACGCGGCTGGGCGCGCGCTGCAACAGCTTGCCGGCAAAGCAGCCGCCGATGCAGTAGCCCATGTAAAAGAATTCGCGGATACCGAGATGGTCCATCAGCCCCAACTGATCGTCAGCAAATGCATCCCACGGGTTGTCGACCTGTACCGGCCCCGTCGACTCGCCGCCATTGGCGTTGCGCTGATCCATCGTGATGCAGTGGAAGTCGTTTTTGAATTCTTCCATCGCGTTGATGACCGCGGTCGGCCAGTTGCTGACGCGCGAATTGAGGCCGCCGCCCGGCGTCACCAACAGCGGAAAACCGCTCCCGACCTCCTCGTAACGGATGCGGACATCGCCTCTCTGATAAAACGGCATCAATCATCTCCTTGTGTCGGATGGGTTGAGCGACGCGAAACCCATCCTCAAATCAGATGACATCGATGGGTTTCGCCACGCTCAACCCATCCCACGCTTTCCGTCGTCAGCCGACGGGGTCGAGCACGACGACCGGAATTTCGCGCGTCGTCTTCTTCTGGTAGTCGGCATAGGGCGGCCAGAATTGCAGCGCCGTTTGCCACAGGCGGGCGCGCTCGGCACCGCTCGCAGTGCGCGCCCGCGCCATCATCTTCCGCGTGCCGACCTGCACTTCCACGTCGGGGTTGGCGACGAGGTTTTTGTACCATTGCGGGTGCTGCGGCGCGCCGCCCTTAGATGCAACGATGATGTAGCTGCCGTCGCCGGTCTCGCCGTAATACAGCGGGAAAATGAATTTTTCGCCCGATTTGCGGCCGGTTGTCGTCAGCAGCAATGACGGGACGATGCGCTCGCCATAACCCGGCGGGTTGGCCTTGTACATATGCCCGTCGGTGCCGCCGCTCGACAAATAGCGGTT
>JASIAN010000220.1 GCA_030042035.1 Alphaproteobacteria bacterium
CGCCGCCCGACACGCCGGTCACGCCGCAGAACGTGCCCAACGGGATTTCCGCCGTCACGTCCTTCAGATTGTTGCCGTTGGCGCCGATGAGCTTCAGGATCTGCCCGTCGTGACCGCGCCGGCGCCGCGCCGGCACGGCGATCTGCCGCATCCCGGTCAGGTATTGCCCGGTGATGCTGGCCGGCACGCGCATGACCTCCTCGGGCGTGCCTTCGGCGACGAGATAGCCGCCGTGCACGCCGGCGCCCGGCCCCATATCGACGAGCCAGTCGGCGGCGCGGATCGCCTCCTCGTCGTGCTCGACGACGATGACCGTGTTGCCGAGGTCTCTGAGCCGCTTCAGCGTGTCCAGGAGACGCGCGTTGTCGCGCTGGTGCAACCCGATCGACGGCTCGTCGAGCACGTAGAGGACGCCCGTCAGGCCCGAGCCGATCTGCGACGCTAGGCGGATGCGCTGGCTCTCGCCGCCCGACAATGTGCCCGAGGCGCGCGATAAGGTCAGATAATCAAGCCCGACATTGCGCAGAAAGCCGAGCCGCTCGTTGATCTCCTTCAGGATGCGCTGGGCGATTTCCTGTTGCGCCGGCGAGAGCGTGTCGTTGATCGTCGCAAACCACGCGCCAGCCTCGGCGATCGACAAGGCGGCCGCTTCGCTGATGCTTTTCTTCGCGATCTTGACCGCCAATGCTTCCGGCTTCAGCCGCGCGCCGTCGCATACTTCGCAGGTCTTCGAATTCTGGTAGCGCCCCAATTCCTCGCGCACCCAGGCGCTGTCGCTCTCGCGGAAGCGCCGTTCCATGTTGGGCAGCACCCCCTCAAACGGCCGCTCGGTCGCATATTGCCTGACGCCGTCGTCATAGCTCATGCGGATCGGCTGGCCGTCCGAGCCGTAGAGGATCGTGCGCCGCATCTTTTCCGGCAGGTCGCGCCACGGCGTGTGCATGCTCTGTTTGAAGTGCCGCGCGATGCTGTCGAGCGTCTGCGCGTAATAGGGCGACGAGGAGTGCGACCACGGGCTGACCGCGCCGTCATGCAGGCTGCGGCTGTCGTCGTGCACGACGAGGTCGGCGTCGAAATAGAGTTTTGTCCCGAGCCCGTCGCAGGCGGGACAGGCGCCGAACGGATTGTTGAACGAAAAGAGGCGCGGCTCGATCTCCGGGATCGTAAAGCCAGAGACCGGGCACGCGAATTTCGCGGAAAAGATCGTCTCTTCGCCGCTGTCGGCGTTCTCCGCGATCGCGATGCCGTCGGCGAGGCCGAGCGCAGTCTCAAATGAATCCGCGAGGCGGTTGCCCAGATCGGGCGAGACGACGAGCCGATCGACAACGACCGAGATGTCGTGCGTAAAATTCTTCTTCAGCGCCGGGACGCTGTCGATCTCGTACATCTTGCCGTCGACCTTGACGCGCTGAAACCCGCGCTTCTGCAGGTCGGAAAGTTCCTTGCGGTATTCGCCCTTGCGGCGGCGGGCGATCGGCGCCATCAAATAGAGCCGCGTCCCCTCCCCCATCGCCATGACGCGATCGACCATCTGGGAGACGGTCTGGCTGACGATCGGCAAGCCGGTCGCCGGCGAATACGGCACGCCGACCCGCGCCCACAAGAGGCGCATGTAATCGTAGATTTCGGTCACCGTGCCGACTGTCGAGCGCGGGTTGCGCGAGGTGGTCTTCTGTTCGATCGAAATCGCCGGCGACAACCCCTCGATCGAATCGACATCAGGCTTCTGCATCAGTTCGAGAAACTGCCGGGCATAGGCGCTGAGGCTCTCGACATAGCGGCGCTGCCCTTCGGCATAGACGGTGTCGAAGGCAAGCGAGGATTTGCCGGAGCCGGAGAGCCCGGTGATGACGACGAGGCTGTCGCGCGGCAGATCGACATCGATGTTTTTCAGATTGTGCTCGCGCGCGCCGCGGATGCGAATTGTCTGCATGCTCCCAACTTAGCGTCCGCCCGACGCCGTTGCCATGGAGAACAGAACAAGAATTTTAAGCGCTGCTCAAACCATGCGCAAGCCGCTGTCGGCGACCGTTCCGGCCACGGCGTCATGCTGCGGCGAACCGCGAATCGTCGCACGCGTGACGCGACGTTGACGGCAACTCACACGCGCCGATAAGTTGCCCAGCGGCAGAACCGGTTGGTTCGCCGATCTAAATGCCCGCCGACACGATGGGCGGCGTGCGAGGGGAGGGAATGCATGGCCGAGCAGACCTCGGAAAGCCTGTTGGCAGTGTTCGACAACGCGCCGCTCAACGCCCGTTATTGGACGATTTTCGCATTGATGTCGGCGGTGTTCGTCTTCGATTTTTTCGATTTTCTGGTGGTCGGCTATCTGCTTGCCGCAGTCGCCAAGGAATGGCACCTGACCTATGGCGAATCCGCGACGATCCTCTATAGCGGCGGCATCGGCGCGATCGTCGGCGCCGTCGTGTTCGGCGCCTTCGCCGACGCGTGGGGACGCAAGCAGCAGATGGTCATCGGCACGTTTATCTGCGCGGTGAGCGCGGGTTTGATCGCGTTCATCCCCGAAGGCGGCTGGCTGTGGTTTGCGATCCTGCGCTTCTTTGTCGGCGTCGGGCTGACCGCGGCGGTGACGCCGTCCTTGACCGTCGTCGTCGAATTGACGCCGACCCGCCACCGCACGATCGCCACCAGTTTTTATGTCGTCTTTGCCTCGGCGGGCGGCTTTCTCGCGCCGGCGATCTCGGCGGCGATCATGGGCCCCTATGGCTGGCGGCGGGTCGCGCTGCTCGGGTTCGTGGCGCTGGTCATCGGCGTCTTGGTGTGGATCTTCACCCCCGAATCGGTCCGCTGGCTGACCGCCAAGGGCCGGTTCAAGGAGGCGCAGGCCGAGGTCGCCCGCTACCTGGGCCTGGCGCTCGACCGGGTGCCGTTGCCGACGGTACCTCCGGCCGTGGCGCCGCGCGCCAACCCGCTCGATTTGTGGTCGCAGCCGCGGATGTTCTTCGAGACCATCCTGATCTGGGGCGGTTCCTCGACCGCCGGCTACGGCGTCTATCTGTGGGGGCCGACGATCGTCGCGCTGCTGCTGAAGGTCCCGGTCGACAAGGCGGCCTTCTATTTCGTCTTCGTGTCGGCCGC
>JASIAN010000221.1 GCA_030042035.1 Alphaproteobacteria bacterium
GGCGGAACGGTTTCCCCCCCGATTCGCCTGCGTCGTCGCTGGTCCGATTGGCCTCGATCTTGCTTGCGGCGCGAGCGAAGGCCGCCTTTTGGGTCGGCTGCGCTGTTGCAGGGGAGCGCTAATTTATGTCGTCCGATAGCACCATCATCGACCGCCGTCAGCTTGGCCTGTTGGGCCTCGGTCTCGCGACCGCCGCCGCCACGGGCCTCGGCGCTGGCCCCGTCCCCGGCGCCGTCACCCGCGCCAAGGCAGCGCCGGCCCCCGAAACCGGGCCGATCAAGGTTGGCATCCTGCATTCGCTATCCGGCACGATGGCGATCAGCGAGGTGCCGCTCAAGGAAGTGATGCTGATGCTGATCGCCGACCAGAACAAGAAGGGCGGCGTCATGGGCCGGCAGATCGAGCCGATCGTCGTCGATCCTGCCTCGAACTGGCCGCTGTTCGCGGAAAAGGCGAAGCAGCTCTTGTCGGTCGACAGGTGCGCAGTGGTATTCGGCTGCTGGACCTCGGTGTCGCGCAAATCGGTCTTGCCGGTATTCGAGCACCTCAACGGCATCCTCCTCTATCCGGTGCAATACGAGGGCCAGGAGTGCAGCCGCAACGTCTTCTATACCGGCGCGGCGCCAAACCAGCAGGCGATCCCGGCGGTCGATTACCTGATGGACCAGGTCGGCGTGAAGCGCTGGGTGCTGGAAGGCACCGATTACGTCTATCCGCGCACGACCAATAAAATCCTCGAAGCCTATCTGAAGTCGAAGGGCTTCGGCGCATCGGACATGATGATCAATTACACGCCGTTCGGCTATTCCGACTGGCAGGCCGAGGTAGCCAAGATCAAGGCGTTCGGCTCGGCCGGCAAGAAGACGGCGGTGGTTTCGACGATCAACGGCGATGCCAACGTGCCGTTCTACAAGGAACTCGGCAACCAGGGCATCAAGGCGACCGACATCCCGGTCATCGCGTTCAGCGTCGGCGAGCAGGAACTGGCCGGCATCGACACCAAACCCTTGGTCGGCCATCTCGCGGCGTGGAACTATTTCGAAAGCGTCGATACCCCGGAGAACAAGGCGGTCGTCGCTGCCTTCCAGAAGTTCGTCAAAAACGAAAAGCGCGTCTTCAACGACCCGATGGAGGCGCACTACATCGGCTTCAATATGTGGGTGAAGGCGGTCGAAAAGGCCGGCACGACCGACCACGACGCGGTCATCGACGCAATGATCGGCGTCGCGCATCCCAACCTGTCGGGCGGCTATGCGACGATGATGCCGAACCATCACCTGACAAAGCCGGTGCTGATCGGCGAGGTGCAGGCCAACGGCCAGTTCAACGTCGTGTGGCAGACGCCCGGCCTCGTCGTCGCGCAGCCGTGGTCGCCCTACCTGCCGGAAAGCAAGAACCTGATCGGGGATTGGCTGCCGCCGATGTCGTGCGGCAATTACGATGTCGTCGCCGGCAAGTGCCTCGGGTCGAAGAAGGCATGAGAAATGGGTCCGAAGCCGGCGTGAACAGGAGGGGCGCGGTGACCCGCAAGAGCGGCGGGGGCCGTTTCTTGTGGGGAGCATTTGCCGCCGCGCTGCTCTTGCCACTGGCCGCCGGCCTCGGTGCGGCGCACGCGGCTGGCGACCCCTTCTTGCCGCTCGCGGCAACAAACTTCGACATCGAGGCGCAGGGCGTGGAGGCGCTGGCGACCTCCGGCAACCCGCGCGCCGCCGCGGTCATCGGCGCGCTGCGCGACGGCAATCTGTTCGCGTGGAAGTGGCCGCGCCCCAACCCGCCGCTTTATATCCGCACCACCAAGGGCTTTGTCGATGCCCGCACCGGCATGGCGGTAGCCAACCCGCCCGTGTCGGTCAATCTGCGGCGGGTCATCGTCAACGATTCGGTGCGTGCCGCGATCGAGACCGCGGAGGGCGCGCTCGGCCTGTTCGCGAAGGCCACCGCCGACCGCCGCAAGGCGGCCGAAGCATTGTTTCAATCGGCCAATCCGGGCGCTTTGCCGCTGATCCGGCGGGCGCTGAAGGCCGAAACGGACGCCGGCGTCGCCCGCGTGTTGCGTGAAGCGGAGGCGGCAGCGCTGCTCAAATCGAATTCCGGCAGCGATAGGGCGCGGATCGCCGCCGTCAAAAGATTGGCCGAGCGCTCCGATTTGTCGGCGCGCAACCTCCTGGCCTCGCTGCACAATCAGAAACCCGCGATCACCGCGGCGATCGCGACGGCGATTCATGCGATCGATTACCGCCTCAAGCTCTGGGGCCTCCTCGAAAACGTCTATTACGGCATCAGCCTCGGCGCCGTCTTGCTGCTCGCTGCCGCGGGCCTCGCGATTACGTTCGGCGTCATGGACGTCATCAACATGGCGCACGGCGAGATGGTCATGATCGGCGCCTATACGACCTTTGTCGTGCAGCAACTGATCGCTGCCTCGCTCCCCGCGCTGAACGGCTTTGGCCTCCTCTTCGCAGTGCCGGCGGCGTTTCTCGTTGCGGGCGGGATCGGCGTCGTCGTCGAGCGGACGCTGATCCGTTTCCTTTACGGCCGGCCGCTCGAAACGCTGCTTGCGACATGGGGGTTGAGCCTCATCCTGCAGCAGGCGGTCCGCAGCATTTTCGGCGCGACAAACCAGGATGTCACCTCGCCCGCGTGGATGAGCGGCTCGTTGCAGCTAGGCGGCCTCGTGCTGACGATCAACCGGCTGTGGATCATCCTGTTTGCGGTGCTCGTGCTCGGCGCACTGATGGCGACGTTGCGCTGGGGCGGCCTCGGCCGCAGCATCCGCGCCGTCATGCAGAACCGCAGCATGGCCGCAGTCATGGGCATCCGGACGCCGTGGATCGACGCGCTGACCTTCGGCCTCGGCTCCGGCATCGCTGGCATCGCCGGTGTCGCACTGTCGCAGATCGACAATGTCAGCCCCAATCTCGGCCAGAACTACATCGTTGACAGCTTCATCGTTGTCGTCGTCGGGGGTGTCGGCAATCTGTGGGGAACACTGTTCGGCGCGATGCTGGTCGGCATCGTCGACAAGTTCGTCGAACCGTTCGAGGGCGCGGTGTTGGCCAAAATCCTGGTGCTGGCGTTCTTGATCCTGTTCATCCAGCGCCGCCCGCAGGGCCTCTTCCCGCTCAAAGGCCGGGCCGCGGAGGCATGATGCGGCTCGACGGCGGCGCCATCGCGACATTGGCCTGCCTCCTTGGCGGCGCGGCGCTGCTCGCCATTTTCAACCTGGCAATCGCGGCAGGCAGCGCGCTGCATGTGCCCAGTTTTGTCGTGTCGATCGTCGGCAAGTATCTGTGTTACGCAATCCTCGCGCTGGCGGTCGATCTGGTGTGGGGTTACGCCGGCATCCTGACCCTTGGCCACGCTGCGTTCTTTGCCCTCGGCGGCTACGCGATGGGTATGTACCTGATGCGCGAGATCGGCGCGCGCGGCGTCTATGCCAATCCGACCCTTCCCGACTTCATGGTGTTCATCGGCTGGAATAAGCTGCCGTGGTATTGGTACGGCTCGGAGCATTTCTTGTTCGCCCTCATCCTCGTGGTGCTGGTGCCCGGAATCCTGGCCTTTGTGTTCGGCTGGTTCGCCTTCCGGTCACGGGTCTCGGGCGTCTACCTGTCGATCATCACGCAGGCTTTGACGTACGCGCTGATGCTCGCTTTCTTCCGCAACGACATGGGGTTCGGCGGTAACAACGGGATGACCGATTTCAAGGACATCATCGGCTTCCCGCTCGACAAAGAGACAACCTCGGTCGGGTTGATGCTGGCGACCGCCGTCATACTGTCGCTGGCCTATCTCTTGGCGCGGGCGACGACCCGCTCGCGGTTCGGCAAGGTGCTGATCGCGGTGCGCGACGCCGAGCCGCGCACCCGCTTCCTCGGCTACCGACCGGAATCCTACAAGCTCGTCGTGTGGACGCTGTCGGCGGTCATCGCCGGCATCGGCGGCGCGCTCTACGTGCCGCAGGTCGGCATCATCAACCCGTCGGAATTCGCGCCGGCCAATTCGATCGAGGCGGTGATCTGGGTCGCGGTCGGCGGCCGCGGCACGCTGTCGGGCGCCATCCTCGGCGCCGTTTTGGTCAATCTCGGCAAGACCTGGTTGACCAGCGCGCTGCCCGATGTCTGGCTGTTCGCGATCGGTGGCCTGTTCATCCTCGTCACGCTGTTCCTGCCGCGGGGCCTCATCGGCCTGTTCTCCGGACGCGGGTCAACGACGGCCGAGCGCGGCCGTCAGTCGGCCGCTTCCGAAGCGGTGATGCGCGAGGCGGCGGAATAATGGCCGAGCCGACCCTCCTTTACCTCGACGGCGTCACGGTCTCGTTCGACGGGTTCAAGGCGCTCGATGCGCTGTCGCTGGTACTGGAGCCGGGCGAGATGCGCGCTGTGATCGGCCCCAATGGCGCCGGCAAGACGACGATGATGGACGTCATCACCGGCAAAACCCGCCCCGAGGAGGGGCATGTCGTGTTCGGCTCCGACATCGACCTGCGCAAGCTCGATGAGCCGGCGATCGCGCGTCTCGGCATCGGCCGCAAATTTCAGCGGCCGACCGTATTCGAACCGCTCTCGGTGCGCGACAATCTGCTATTGGCGCTGGCCGGCGACCGCGGCCCACGCTTTGCGCTGTGGGCGCGCGAGACGGCGCACGAGCGCATGCGCATCGACGATTTGCTGGAGACGATCCGCCTCACCGACGAGCGGGACCGCCGTGCCGCCAACCTGTCGCACGGCCAGAAGCAGTGGCTGGAGATCGGCATGCTGCTGGCGCAGGACCCGAAACTGCTGCTGGTGGACGAACCGGTCGCCGGCATGACCGACGCCGAGACCGAAGCAACCGCCGAACTGTTGCGGAAGATCAATCAGAAAAGCAGCATCGTCGTCGTCGAGCACGACATGGCGTTCGTCCGGGCCCTCGGCGTCAAAGTGACGGTGCTGCACGAGGGCAAGGTGTTGGCGGAGGGGTCGATCGACACGATCCAGAACAACCCGCGCGTCGTCGAAGTCTATCTCGGGCGCTGAGCGATGCTGCTTAACTCAACACCGTCACCCCCGCAAAAGCGGGGGTCCAGAGCCGGCTACCGGGCGCTGGTCCTGGATTCCCACTTGCGCGGGAATGACGGTTAGGGGTGGATGGCATGCTGACCGTTGAGGCGGTCGATCTCTATTACGGCGCGAGCCGGGCATTGCGTCAGGTGAGCCTCACCGCCAAACCCGGCGAGGTGACCTGCATCCTCGGCCGCAACGGCGTCGGCAAGACCAGCCTGCTGCGTGCGATTTTCGGCCTGCATCCAATCGGCGCCGGCCGTATCCGCTGGGAGGACCGCGATCTCAGCCGCCTGGCGCCCTATCAGCGGGCGCGCGCTGGCCTCGCGCTGGTGCCGCAGGGACGCGAGATCTTTCCGCGGCTAACCGTCCGGGAAAATCTCGAAACCGGCTTTGCCGTGTTGCCGCGGCGCCTGAAGCGCATTCCCGACGAGATTTTCGAGCTGTTCCCGGTGTTGAAGGACATGCTGGGCCGGCGCGGCGCCGATTTGTCGGGCGGCCAGCAGCAGCAGCTGGCGATCGCCCGCGCACTGGTCACAAGGCCGCGCCTGCTGATCCTCGACGAGCCGACGGAGGGCATCCAGCCGTCGATCATCAAGGAGATCGGCCGCGTCATCGAACGCCTCGCGGCGAAGGGCGACATGGCGATCCTCCTGGTCGAGCAGTATTTCGAATTCGCGTGCGAGCTTGCCGCCTCCTGGCTCGTCATGGAGCGGGGCGAGGTGGTGCTGTCAGGCCGCCGCGGCGAGATGGACGAAACCGCGGTCCGCGCCCGACTGACGGTGTAAAACCCCTCCTTGAGGGTATGTCCTGAAGGGAATCGCCGGAATTGCTTCGTCGCGGCGCTCCTCGCAATGACGTTTCCAGTTCGGCGTCATTGCAAGCGAAGCGAAGCAATCCCGTCGCCGCTTACAGGCCGCCCTGCGCGGCGATGAAGTCGACAACCGCGTCGAGGCCCTCGCCCGATTTCAGGTTCGTGAACACGAAGGGTCGGTCGCCGCGCATGCGCCTTGTGTCGCGTTCCATGACCTCGAGGCTCGCGCCGACCGCCGGCGCCAGGTCGATCTTGTTGATGATGAGGAGATCGGAGCGGGTGATGCCGGGCCCGCCCTTACGCGGGATTTTGTCGCCGGCGGCGACATCGATGACGTAGATCGTGAGATCGGCGAGTTCCGGCGAAAACGTCGCGGCCAGGTTGTCGCCGCCCGACTCGATCAGCACGACATCCGTTCTCGGAAACCGCCGCGTCATATCGGCGACCGCGGCAAGATTGATCGACGCGTCCTCGCGGATTGCGGTGTGCGGGCAGCCCCCGGTTTCGACGCCACAGATGCGCTCGGGCGGCAGCGCGCCGCTGCGAATCAAAAATTCAGCATCCTCGCGGGTGTAGATGTCGTTGGTGATCGCGACGACCTCCCAGTGATCGCGCATTCGCTTGCATAGCCCGTCCATCAGCGCCGTCTTGCCCGAGCCGACCGGCCCGCCGATGCCAATGCGCAGCGGATCCTTGGTGTTCATGAGCGGAACAGCCTTGAATATTGCGTTTCGTGCGTCATCGACAGCAGGTCGAGGGCGAACGTGGCGCTGCCGAAATCTTCCGGATCACGCGCTATTGCCGCCTCGGCCGCGGCGGTGATGACCGCCTCCAGCGCCGCGAGGATGCGCTGGCCGTCAGTTTGGCCGACAAGGCCGAGGCGCAATCCGGCCGCAATCAGATTTGTCGCGAACGCCTGCAAATAACCGACCAGCGCATCCTCCAGCGCGATCCCGGCGCCCGCCGCCGCCGCCCCGAACGCGGCCGAATGGCAAACGATATGTGCAGCCGCCCCTAGGGCTCGCTCGTGGGAAGAGGGTTTTTT
>JASIAN010000222.1 GCA_030042035.1 Alphaproteobacteria bacterium
GGCGGCAAGCCGCAATACCATCCGCGCTTGATGCTGGCGCTGCTGGTCTACTGCTACGCCAACGGGGTGTTTTCCTCACGGCGGATCGAGCGGGCGACGTGGCGCGATATCGGGGCGCGGTTCATCGCGGCCAACACGCACCCCGACCACGACACGATCGCCACCTTCCGGCGGACCAACAAGGCGGCGTTCGAAGCGGCGTTTCTGGAAGTGCTGCTGCTGGCGCGCGAGACAGGGTTGTTAAAGCTCGGCATGGTGTCGATCGACGGGACCAAGATCGACGCCAATGCGTCGAAGATCCGCTCGCTGCGCTACGACCGGGCGCGGGGGTTGCGCGAGAAGCTGGCCGCCGACATCGCCGCATTGACCGCCAAGGCTGAGGCGGCCGATGCCGAAGAGGGCGACCCGCAGGCGCTGCCGACGGAGATCGCCCGGCGCGAAGCGCTCAAAGAGAAGCTCGACGCCGCCTGCGCCCGGCTGGAGGCCGAGGCCAAGGCGCGGGCCGAGGCCGAACGCCCGGAATACGAGAAGAAGAAAGCGGCTTACGAGGCCAAGAAAGGCCGGCGCGGCCGTCCGCCCAAGCCGCCCGACGAGACGCGGTCCGCACCGCCTCGACAAGGAAGCCCGGCCCGCATGGTTCTTCCGCCGCGACATGACGGGCGGCATCCTCGCCGACATCGCCTCACACCAGTGCGAGCAGTTCCTGTTTTTCAGCGGTGCCGAGGAGGCCGAGATCGCCGCGGCGACGGTCGCGAACCGCGCCCATCCGGAGACGCCCGAGCTTCAGGATTTCGGGGAGATATCGCGCCCGCCCAGGCAGGGAGCACTTCAGGTCCGACGCGCATTACCGGGAAAAACTACCGCTACAGAATCGCTAACGTCCCCGGGTTCGGCGCGCCGGGTCAGCCACCTGGTGGCCGCTCGGAAGGCCAAGCCATCAGCACGTCAGGCGTCAAGCGGTTGCCCTCTGTATCACATCAATACTCTGGTGCAGCACAGGCCGATAACCGGCACGAAGCGCTGCCAATGTCGAGGGTGGGGTGATCAGCGCATCCGCGCGCGGAATTTCTGCCGCGGCCTCATAGCCATGTGGCGTCCACCGGAAGGCGTGGCCATGCGCGAAGGTGTAGGCCTCCCCGGCCGGGCGACAACGGCGCCGTCGGGCAATTCGTCGGTGCCGCCGGGCAAAGCATGCAGCCGCTTGCAGCCCCGATCGAGCCGCTCCGCGTGGAGGACCGCATCGATTTCCGGGGCCAGAGGCAGCTCCCCCGCTCGGTTCCTGGCCCACGCGGCACGAAAGGCTTCCGCAGCCGGGCGCCGGCAGAAGAAGCACGGCCGGTGCCCGGCCGCGAGCGCCACCGCCTCGTCGAGGAAGAACAGCTCCGTCCAGCTGCGGCGTGCCATCACGTCGCGCCGTCGGCCCTTGAATTCGCAAAGACAGACGAGCCAGGCCTTGCTCGCCCAGCGCCGCTTCAGCAGCGTGCGGGTCGCGGGATCGTGAATGATCCCGCGATTGCCGCTGAACATGCCCCGTTGCGGTATCGCCAGGATGTCGCCGAATGGCGTTACCCGGTTCTGCAAAGGCATTTGGACTGTGTCTCCATATTGTCGGCCAGGCACGGCTTGTCGGCGGGCATGTCGCATCGCCGCAATCATTTGCTTTGCGGCTGGTGTAAGGGGTGTGCGAGGAAATGGGCGACGCCGATTGCAGTCGGGTAGACTGTGGCGATGGCGGCCGGCGTCACCTACAACATCTGCAGCCTGGGGCTGCCGAGGAGGCACGCAACACGGCATTAATCGTTGTCGGCCTGACGCGCTACTCCGGAACCCATCACCCAGGGAGGGACAATAATGCCGCCCAAATCCTATGTCATCGCGCTCGAAGAACATTACCAGGATGGCGAACTGAAGCAGCACCGGGGCGGCGGCGTCGCCGAGCGTCTCGACGATGTCGGCGCCCTGCGGCTCAAGGAGATGGACGAGGCCGGCATCGACCTGCAGGTCCTCTCGCACGCCAATCCGGGTCTGCAAGGGGTCGACGCCGCGACCGGCGTGCCGCTGGCGCGCCGCATCAACGACCGGCTCCGGGAGGCGGTCGAGCGCCATCCCGGGCGCTTTGCCGCCTTTGCCGCGGTGCCGACGGCCGACCCGAAGGCGGCGGCCGACGAACTCGAACGCACCGTCACCCGGCTCGGCTTCAAGGGCGCGATGATCAACGGGCTGACCCAGGGCGTGTTTCACGACGACCGGCGCTTCTGGCCGATCTACGAGCGCGCCGCCGCGATGGACGTGCCGATCTACATCCACCCGGCGCTGCCGCAGCGGGCGGTGATCGAGACTTACTATCAGGGATATGTCGACACCCATCCGGGTCTGCTGCGCGCCGGCTGGGGCTTCAATGTCGAGACCGCGACGCAAGGCATCCGCCTGGTGCTGTCGGGCGTGTTCGACGCCCATCCCGGGCTCAAGATCATCCTCGGCCACATGGGCGAGGGGCTGCCCTTCTACCTGTGGCGCATCACCCACGGGCTGGCCCGGAGCATGGGCGAGAAGACCTTCCGGGAGATCTTCTGCCGCCATTTCTGGATCACGACATCGGGCTTCTTTTCCGACCCGGCGCTCATCTGCTGCATGATGGAGATGGGGATCGACCGCATCCTGTTCTCGGTCGATTACCCGTTTGTCGACAACCCGCCCGCCGCCGAGTGGGTCAAGACCCTACCGTTGAGCGCGGAGGACCGCGAGAAACTGCTGAACGGCAACGCCCGCCGCTTGCTGAAGCTGTAGCACCTCGCGGCGCGGAGCCGTCACGATGCCGCCCAACATCGTATTCATCCTGGCCGACGATCTCGGCTACGCCGATCTGTCGTGCTGCGGCCGGCGCGACTTCTCGACGCCGAACATCGACCGCATCGCCGATCGCGGCCTGCGCTTCACCCAAGCCTACGCCAACTCGGCCGTGTGCTCGGCGACGCGGCTGGCGCTGATCACCGGCCGCTACCAGTATCGGCTGCCGCTCGGCCTCGAGGAACCGCTGGCAGGCAAGACCGATGTCGGCCTGCCGCCGGAGCACCCGGCGCTGCCGTCGCTGCTGCGCGGAATTGGCTACGCCACGAGCCTCGTCGGCAAGTGGCACCTCGGCCTGCCGCCCTTGTTCGGCCCGCGGCAAAGCGGCTACGACCGGTTCTGGGGAATCCTCAGCGGCGCGGTCGACTACTATACGCACATCAATACGCGCGGCGAACCCGATCTGTGGAACGGCGACGCGGCGGCCGGCGCCGCCGGATACCTGACCGACCTCTTGGGCGATCGCGCGGTCGAGACTGTCAACCGCCACGCCCGCAGCGGGCAGCCTTTCCTATTGAGCCTGCACTTCAACGCGCCGCACTGGCCCTGGGAAGCGCCGGGCGACGAAGCCGAGGCGGAGCGGCTGCGCGGCACAAGGCTGCGGCATCACGACGGCGGCACAATGCGGACCTATGCGCGCATGGTGCAGGCGATGGACCTGCAGATCGGCCGGGTGTTGCAGGCGCTCGATGCGACCGGCCTGGCGCGAGACACGATCGTCATCTTTACCAGCGACAACGGGGGCGAGCGGTTTTCCGACACCTGGCCATTCACCGGGATCAAGACCGAATTGCTGGAGGGCGGGCTGCGCGTCCCGGCGCTGGTGTGCTGGCCGGCGCGCATCCCGGCCGGGCGGGTGAGCGATCAGGTCATGATCACGATGGACTGGTTCCCGACCCTGTTGGCAGCCGCCGGCACCGCGCCGCACCCCGACTATCCGCCCGACGGCATCAGCCTGCTCTCGGTATTGACCGGAGAACGCGGACCCGAACCGCGGCGATTGTTCTGGCGCTACAAAACCAACGCCCAGCGCGCGATGCGGGACGGCGACTGGAAGTATCTGAAGATCCGTGACAACGAATACCTGTTCAACGTCGTCGAGGACCCGCGCGAGCGCGCCAATCTGAAAGAGCGGCAGCGGGCAACCTTCGCCCGGCTCACCGCCGAGTGGGCGGCGTGGAATGCCGCGATGCTGCCGGAGATCCCGGACAGTTTCGGCGAATCCTTCACGGCGGCGGGTTACGCCGACCACATCGGCCTCTGACCCGAAACCGCGTCCGCCCCCGGGACCCCTTGCTATTGCGCAGCGGCGGCTTCCGGCGCAGTTGCGAGCAGATCCCAGCGGCGGGCCGACTGCGCGAGAATGCGCTCCAAGTCCTCCGGCAACAGGTAGCCGGCGTCGATCAGGCACAGCGCCGCGCGACTTACCTCGTCTAGGTAGGCGGCCTTGCCGGGATAGCGTGCCGCGATCGACCGGCGCGGGTCGCCTGTCGCTGCGCGTTCGCCCTCGGTGGCTGGGAACGGGATCGTCGACCCGATCAGGCTCATCAGCCGCTCGGGCGCGCCGACCTCGGGATGGCGCAGGTTCCAGCCGGTATAGCTCGCCAGCGGTACCGTCACATCGGGCAGCCGAATACCGCTGATCTCGTTGCCGTCCGGATCGACCGACGGGACGAAATGGGGATAAGCCTCGCCCTCCTTCGGTGGTCCGGTGGCAATAAGGCGGTGCCCGCCAGATGGACCCGACGTATTGTGGATCCGCGTTTCGCAATGCAAAGGTGGCGAACATGGGAAGGCTCGACGGCAAGGTCGCAGCGGTGACGGGCGGGGCATCGGGAATCGGCGAGGCGACGGTCAGACGTTTCCTCGCCGAGGGCGCGAGCGTCGCCTTCTGCGATCGGGACGGCGAGCGCGGCCGGCGCGTGGCGGCCGAGCTCGAGGCCGCCGGCGCCAAAATTGCCTTCACGCACGCTGACGTTGGCAGCGAGGCCGCATGCCTCGGCTTCGTCAACGGCGCCGCGCAGAAGTTCGGACGCCTCGACATCCTCGTCAACAATGCCGGCATCCGCAAATACGAGAAAGTTGACGAGGCAAGCGCGGCGAGCTGGACCGAGATCCTCAGCGTCAACCTGATGAGCTATGTCTTCTGCGCCAAGGCGGCGGTTCCGCTGATGCGCCGCAACCAGGGCGGCGCCATCGTTAACGTCGCCTCGGTGCGCTCCATTGTCGCCGGCGGCGGCAACCTGCAATACGACACGACCAAGGCGGCGGTTGCGGGCCTGACGCGGGCGCTCGCCGCCGACCACTCGCCGGAGGGCATTCGGGTGAACGCTGTTGGCCCCGGCCCGATCTTCACGCCGTTCCACCAGCGCCGCATCGCAGCTTCCGGCGAGAGCGTCGAGCAGTACAATGTTAGGGCCGCCCAAGCCACGATGCTGAAGCGCCCGGGC
>JASIAN010000223.1 GCA_030042035.1 Alphaproteobacteria bacterium
CGGCGGGCGTGATCAGACGCCGCACCGCGCGGCCACCACAGCCCTGACCTTTTCGAACGCACTACGGACCTTCTACAGCTTCGTCTATCGCCCGACCGCAGTTACCGAGCACGAACTCGCCGAGGAAGCGCCTAGTCGCCCGTATTTTATCCGGCGCTTGGTGTTCAGCCATGACGTAGCGCCGGTCTTTGGGCCGCATCTGTTCGCCCCGCTGGAAAGATTGGTGGTCGCCGCAGCGATGCGGCTGCGCATCATTCAGTCCGGGAGTCTCAACCTTTACCTGTCGCTGATCGGCGCGCTGCTTGTCATCATTCTGCTGACCGTCCTCGGCTAAGGCGTCGGATCATGATCGGCTGCGGAAGCACGCGATGACGAGGTCATTCTGGTTCGGTTCGGTCACGCCGAGGGCATTTCGCCCGAGCGCTTCCGCGGCCGCGCTGACTTGTCCTTGACGGAAACGGGGCGCCGCGGCAGGCCGAGGCAGCATCGCAATAATACATCGCGGCATGCGGGCTGGCTCGGCACCGCATGCCCGGCGCGGTCGCGTAGCATTGAGAATTTCTTATAAAAATAAATCCATAAATCACCGTTATTTCCAGTTGATAAGCTAGGCGCCTACACATAAAACGAGCCCCACACCTGTCACGCGGAGATTTGCTCCAATGTGCCGTCTTCTCCGGTTAAAATTGATGGTTAATCTGCTCTCGGATGACCGCGGGGTGACCGCCATCGAGTATGGCTTGATTGCGGCGTTGATTGCCGTCGCTGCAATCGCCGCATTTTCACTCGTCGGCACCAACCTGAGCAGCACCTTCTATACCGTCGCGACGGATTTGTAACCCCTCGCCGGGCTATCGCGGCTCGGCGGCCGCCGCCTTCGCCTCCGTAGCGGTCTATTACAGTCGCGACCGCCCGGATATTGCGTTAGCGCGACCGTCAGCGGCCGGCCCATCATGGTCGCAGCGACATCGCAGCGCAGCGCCGGGGCGTCGTCGGTGCAGTCGACGCCGTCGCAACCACTCCGCCAGCGGCCTGAAGTGCTCAGCTCGCGAGACCGACCCTTATAGCCGAACCCGTCGGCCGATCCGCGGAACAGGGTTTTCAACGCGTTTCGCCTGTCGCCGCCTCCGCCCTTGCTCGCCTTCGGGGATATGTGATGTCGTGGCTTCTTATTACGATCAACATCACGTCGGACGGCGGCGGCAATGGCGCGAGACCCGGAAAAAGCGGCCCTCGCTCTGCATCGCTTCGGGTTTGGCCCGCGGGCCGGGACGATTGCCGCGATCGCCGGCGATCCGCAGGGCGCGCTGCTGTCTGACCTCGAACGGCCGATTGCCGTCAATTCCGGCCTCCCGAGCAGCGACGCTGAATTCCGCGCCGTGTTCGCGTTTCGCGCCGCCAAGCGTGCCGAAGCAAGGCTTATGCGGACGAAGGCAACCGCGACCGGCGCGCACGCAATGCAGGGCATGATGGCGGCGGAGGCAGATGCGTCGCCCGGCGCGTTGCGCGAAACGCCGCTGCCGCAGCGCGTCGTCCTCGCCGAAGCCGGGGCGCGCATCGCTGCCGCGCGCGATGCCGACATCGGCTTTGTCGAACGGCTGGTGTGGTTCTGGTCGAACCATTTCTGTGTCAGCCTCAACACCTCGATCATGGCCGGCGCCTACGAGCGCGAAGCGATCCGGCCGCACGTCCTCGGCCGCTTTGTCGATCTGCTGCTCGCCGCCGAAAGTCACCCGGCGATGCTGATCTACCTCAACGACGCCCAATCGATTGGTCCCGATTCCGTCGCCGGCATCAATCGCGGCAAGGGTATCAACGAGAATTTCGCGCGGGAAATCCTAGAGCTTCACACGCTTGGCGTGCGCACCGGCTATACGCAGGCCGACGTGATCAGTTTTGCCAAGGTCATGACCGGGTGGAGCCTGCGCTCGCCGGCCACCGATCCCGATATCGGGGGTCGCTTCGTGTTCAATCCCTACACGCATGAACCGGGTGCAGAGATGGTGCTCGGCAAGCGCTATCCCGAACAAGGCGTCGCGCAGGGCCGGGCGGTGCTGAGCGACCTTGCGCAGAACCCTGCGACCGCGCGGCACATCGCGACCAAGCTGGTAGTTCACTTCGTCGCGGACGACCCGCCCGCGCCGCTCGTGAACAAGCTGGCGCAGCGTTTTCGCGACAGCGGCGGCGATCTGAAGGAGGTTGCGCGGACGTTGATCACGGCGCCGGAAGCGTGGCTCCCGCAGCGGCGGAAGGTGAAACGCCCCGGCGAGTGGATCATCGCGGCGCTGCGCGCAACCGACCAGCCGGGCGATGTTCGCCGCGTCGTCGGAGCCGGCGCGCTGCTCGGCGAACCGCTATGGCGGCCGCCGGCGCCCAAGGGCTTTTCCGATGACAACGCCGCCTGGCTCGACGGCATTGGCGAGCGCCTGGAGATCGCCAACGCGTTCGCCGAACGCCTCGGGCCACAGCTCGACTCGGGCGCGGTGCTCGAAGCCGCTCTCGGGCCGCTCGCCTCAACGGAGACGCAACGGGCAGTGCGCCGCGCCGAAAGCCGGTCGCAGGCGATCACATTGGCGCTGATGTCTCCCGAATTTCTGCGGAGGTAATGTGATGCCGGCACGCCTGCTAGGCGCGAGCCGTCGCGCGCTGCTGCTCGGCAGTGGAGCGCTGTTTGCGGCGGCGCAACTGCCGCGCGTCGCGTGGGCCGACGGCCGCGATCCGCGGTTTCTCGTCATCGTGCTGCGCGGCGCGCTCGACGGGCTCGCCGCGGTAGCTCCGGTCGGCGATCCCGATTGGCAAGAGCTGCGCGGCGAGAATGCGCTAACGCTCGGGGGCAAGGCGGCTGCCCTGCCGCTCGATGCCATGTTCGCCCTCAATCCGGCGATGCCGAATTTCAATCGTCTGTACCACAGCGGGCGGGCGTTGGTCGTGCATGCGGTCGCGACGCCCTATCGCGATCGCTCGCATTTTGATGGGCAGAATGTGCTCCAGACCGGGGCAACAAAACCGGGAGCGCTCGATACCGGCTGGCTCAACCGGGTCGCATCGTCGCTCGTCCGCGAGCGAGGTATTGATCCGAACGCGAAACGATCGCTGGCGATTGGTCCGGTCGCGCCGCTGATCATTCGCGGTCCGGCCCCCGTGCTGTCATGGGAAGCCGGGCGGCTGCCGCCGGTCAGCGATGAAACCACGATGCGGCTGCTTGACCTATATCGTCATACCGATGCGGCATTCGCGCGGATTCTCGAGGATCGCATCGGCATCGAGGCGATCGTGCGCGCGGGCGGCATTGACGGGGGCTACAAAGTAGGGAGACCGGCCATGCCGCAGAACGGTGCCGCGAGGGTGCGCGCCTATTTCGCTGACGCGGCCGGCGCCGCCGGGAGGTTTCTCGCCACGGCGGACGGTCCGCGGATCGCGGCGCTGGGGTTTGACGGCTGGGATACCCATGTCAATGAAGGACCGGTCACCGGCCGCCTCGGCAATCTCCTCGGCGCCCTCGACGGCGCCTTCGATGCGCTCGCGACGAATATGGATGACGCCGCTTGGCGGCAGACTATTGTCATCACGGTGACCGAATTCGGCCGCACCGCCAGGATCAACGGCAGCGGCGGCACGGACCACGGCACCGCGACCGTGGCATTGCTCGCCGGCGGCGCGCTGAAGGGCGGGCGGGTCGTTGCCGACTGGCCCGGGCTCAAGGACGCCAATCTCTATCAGGACCGCGATTTGCAGCCGACCACCGATCTTCGCGCCGTGCTGAAAGGTTTGCTGCGGGATCACCTCGGCATCGCCGAGCGCGTGCTGACCAGCGAAATCTTCCCCGACAGCGTGGCGATCAAGCCGATCCCGGGCCTGGTACAGGCGTAGCTGGGCTGTCCGCCATAGATAAATATTGTATAGATGGTGCAAAAACGTACGTCGGGCGAAAGGCTACGCCGGTAAATTGGGCTGCGGAGGAGCTGGTCGACGGTGAGGACAATACCCGATGCCGGCATCGTATCCGGAGTTGCGGAAATCGAGTTAACAAAAAAGGATAACGCGACCCGGCTTGCGCATCTCTACCAGCATAATCCACTGCGCGTGCTATTTCCGACGCCCGATCCACACGATGCGGCTCTCGCAGTGTTGGTCACGACCTCGGGCGGGCTGGTGGCGGGCGACCACCTGAGCATCGATGTGCGGGCGGGGCCGGGCACGGTCGCGCACGTAGCCACATCGGCCGCCGAAAAGGTCTACCGTTCGACCGGCGCAACGACGGGTATCAAGCAAATTTTCTCGGTCGGGCCCGGCGCCTGGCTCGAATACCTTCCACAGGAGACGATCCTGTTCGACGGTGCCCGGCTGCGCCGGCACACAACGGTGAACGTGGCGCCCGGCGCTGGATTTCTTGGCGGCGGCATGATCGTCTTCGGCCGCCGCGCGCGCGGCGAAGTTTTTACTGGGAGCCTGCTGCACGAGCGGCTGGAGCTAGGCCGCGACGGCGCACTCGCTTGGGGGGACGCGCTGCATCTCGATGGCGACGTAGCGCGCCTCATGGCCGACCCAGCGTGTCTCGCCAACGCGGCCGCTTGTGCGACTTTGCTCCTGGTGCCGCCGCAGGGCGACCCGCGCCCCTTTGTCGAGAGGGCGCGCCGCGTCCAACGACAATTCGCAGCGTCGGGGCTGCACGTCGGGGTCACAGCGGTGAATGGCGTGGCTGTTGGCCGGTGGCTCGCCGCCGATCCCGCCGTGCTGCGCCGCGCCTTTGTCGATCTTGCTTGCGATTGGCGGCAAGCCGCAGTGGGATTGCCGGCGCGCCTGCCGCGTCTGTGGCACAATTAATGCTCCAGGAATACGCATGAACTTGACACCGCGAGAAAAGGACAAGCTGCTCGTCGCCGTTGCGGCGATGGTTGCAGCCCGTCGGCTGGCGCGTGGGGTCAAGCTCAACTACCCGGAGGCGGTCGCGCTGATTACCGACTTTGTGCTCGAGGGGGCGCGCGACGGAAAAATGGTGTCGGATTTGATGCGGGACGGCGCAACGGTCTTGACGCGTGCGCAGGTCATGGAGGGAGTCCCTGAAATGATCCGCGAAATCCAGGTCGAGGCAACGTTTCCCGACGGCACCAAGCTCGTTACCGTGCACGAGCCGATAAGGTGAGTTGGTGTGATTCCAGGTGAGCTGTTGCCGGCGAACGGCGAGATCGAAATGAACGCCGGGCGATTGAGCGTGACGCTGAGGGTCGCCAATACCGGCGACCGACCGATCCAGGTCGGCTCGCACTATCATTTTTACGAAACCAACCAGGCGCTGCAGTTCGACCGCGAACGGGCGCGCGGCTATCGGCTCGACATCCCGGCCGGCACCGCTGTCCGCTTCGAGCCGGGGCAGAGCCGCGAGGTGCGGCTTGTCGCCTATGGCGGCGCACGACGCGTTGTCGGCTTCGCCGGCCACGTTAA
>JASIAN010000224.1 GCA_030042035.1 Alphaproteobacteria bacterium
CCCGCCGCGAATGGCGGCTGCATCGGTGGCCGTATATCTCACCGCTGACGCGCCGCATCGTTATCGTCAACCTGCTGCCGCTGGCGCTGCTCGCTGTCGGGTTCCTTTACCTCGGTCGGTTCGAGGCGAGCCTTGTCAACCAGCAGATTGAAGCACTGCACACGCAGGGCGAGATTTTCGCCGCCGCTCTGAGTGAAGGCGCTGTGCTTGATTCGCCCGATGAGGGCGAGGTCCTGCTGCCGGAATTGGCGCGTCAGATGATGCGGCAGCTTGTCGCGCCGACCCGCACCCGCGCCCGCCTGTTCGACATTCGCGGCAAGCTGATTGCCGACAGCCGGCGCATGCGCCCTGCGGCCTGGGCGGCGCAGGTTGCCGGCGCCGCGAGCCGGCGCGAGGAGGGATGGCTGTCGCGGGTCGGCGATTGCCTGTACGACTGGGTTTGGGCTTTGCTGCCGAACCATCGCAAATATCCGGTCTATCGCGAAAGCAACCGCGCCGCGGATTACCGGGAGGCGATCGCGGCCCTGCGCGGCGGCGAAGCCAGCGCGGTGCGCACCGATCCCCCGGTCGGCGGCTTGATGATCAGCGCCGCCGTGCCGCTGCAGCGCTACGGTCAGGTGCTGGGTGCCGTCATGCTGTCAACGACCGATCGCGAAATCCAGGCGGAGCTGCGCACGGTGCGCCTCGAATTGCTGCGCATCTTTTCGGTGACCGTGCTTGTGACGGTGCTGCTGTCGCTCTATCTCGCCGGCACGATCGCGCGGCCAATCCGCCACCTGGCGGCGGCGGCGGAACGCGCCCGCGGCCGCGGCGCGCGCATCGACATCCCAGAGGGAGCGCGCCGCGGCGATGAGATCGGCGAATTGGCTGAATCGCTGCGCGAGATGACCGACGCGCTGTGGCAGCGGATGAATGCGATCGAAAGCTTCGCCGCCGACGTCGCGCACGAGATCAAAAACCCGCTGTCGTCGCTGCGCAGCGCCGTCGAAACCGCGGCGCGCATCGACGATCCCGCCAAGCAGCGGCGGCTCCTGGCGATCATCCAGGACGATATCGAACGGCTCGACCGGCTTATCACCGACATTTCCGATGCCTCGCGGCTCGATGCCGAATTGAGCCGCCTCGAGCTGTCGCCGATCGACCTGCGAGCGATGCTGGCTGCGCTCGCCGACATGCACGAGGCGACCCGCGGCGACGGGTCGCCGCGCCTGGTGCTCGATCTGCCGCCAAGCCGCCCGCTGATTGTGCCCGGCATCGAAAGCCGCCTGTCGCAGGTCTTTCTCAACCTGATCGCCAATGCCGCCTCGTTCAGTCCGCCGGACGGCGAGATCCACATCCGCGCCCTCCCCGACGGCCGTGCCGTGCGGATCACCGTGGAGGACGAGGGGCCAGGCATTCCGGAGGACAAGCTGACCGCGATCTTCGACCGCTTTTACAGCGAACGCCCGGCCGGCGAGAAATTCGGCACGCATTCCGGGCTCGGCCTGTCGATATCAAAGCAGATCGTCGAGGCGCACCGCGGCCGCATCTGGGCCGAGAACCGGATCGACGGCGTCGGCCGGGCCTGCGGCGCGCGCTTCCTGATCCGCCTGCCGGTTGCGACATGAGCGACGGCAACGACGCCCCGCTGCGGGTTCACGCCACGGCGGTCGCGATCGAGGGCCGCGCGGTGCTGTTACGCGGCGCCTCGGGAGCCGGCAAATCTGATTTGGCGCTGCGGCTGATTGACGCCGGCGCGCGCCTTGTCACCGACGATCAGAGCGAGCTCTTCCGTCGCGGCGACGCGATCTTTGTGCGCTCGCCGAAGCGCATCAGCGGCCTCATCGAGGTGCGCGGGATCGGCATCGTGCGGATCGACGCGCTGCCCGAGGCGCCGGTCGTGCTGATCGCCGACCTGGTGCCGTCCGACCAGGTCGAACGCCTGCCGGAGCGGCGCCGCGAACCGCTGCTGGGCCTCGACCTGCCGGTCGTCATGCTGGCCCCGTTCGAAGCCTCGACTCCGGCGAAATTGCGTCTCATCGTGCGCGCGTTTACCGCGACCGGGCTTCCGATTATGCTGTAGCCATGCGGAATGACCGGAGCTGTGGTTCCGCCACCGATGACGGTGCCGGAGCCGAGCGGCGGGACGGGCGATCCCGGCGGGCGTTCATCAAGCGTGGTGACGAGAGGGCTGCGGCGCGTTATATCGAGCCGCGATGTCCTCATGCTCCCGCCGGAGCCCCCCGAGCAACCCCCGGCGCGGGCGACAAATGGCCTCTGCACTGCGACACCCAGCACCTTGCGCAATATCTGATGCCTCGGGCCCGATCGAGGATCCCGCGGTGCTGCTGCGCACTGCGCCCGCCGGCCGCCGGAGAGCGGTAATGCGGCGGCCGTTGAAGGGTCCCGCATGATCGGCGTGGTCCTCGTCACCCACGGCCGGCTGGCCGCGGAATTTATCGCCGCGCTCGAACACGTCGTCGGCGCGCAGAACCAGATCGCGGCCGTGTGCATCGGCCCCGACGACGACATGGAGCAGCGCAGGCAGGATATCCTGCGCTCGATCGCCGAGGTTGACAGCGGCGATGGTACGGTGCTGTTAACGGACATGTTCGGCGGCACGCCCTCCAATCTGGCAATTTCGGTCATGGACCGCGGCAAGGTTGAAGTCATCGCCGGGGTCAACCTGCCGATGCTGATCAAGCTTGCCAGCCTGCGCCAGACGGAAAGCCTCGACCGCACCGTGCTGGCGGCGCAGGAGGCCGGACGCAAATACATCAACGTCGCCTCGCAGCTCCTGGCGGACGCTCGCCGGTGACCGCCGGAGCCGCTCCCGATCGCCTCGCCGCCACGGCGACGCCTGCGGTCGCGACGGCGCGGCGCCGCGCGACGATCTGCAACCAGAAGGGGCTGCATGCCCGCGCCGCCGCCCGCTTTGTCAAGACCGCCGCACAATTCGCGGCCGACATCCGGGTGCGCAAAAACGGCACCACTGTCTCCGGCCGCTCGATCATGGGGCTGATGATGCTGGCCGCCGCGTCGGGCACAGAGATCGAGATCACCGCGACCGGGTCTGACGCCGCGGCCGCGGTGGAGACGCTGGCGCACCTGATCGAATGCAAGTTCGATGAGGACTGACGAGAACGGCGGCGTCGCAGCAGCGAGCGAGCATCGGCTCACCGGCATCGGCGTATCGCCCGGGATTGCAATCGGCCCCGCCTATGTCGGCGAGCGGGGTGAGCTGCCGGTCGAGGAAAGCCGCATCTCCGAAGCCGACATCGAAGCTGAGCAGGGGCGCTTTGCCGAGGCCGTTGCAACCTCGTCCCGGCAATTGCGCAAGCTGCGCACGCGTGCCACCGCGCTGCCGGGATCGGCGGCCGACGAGATCGCCTTTCTGCTCGACGCCCATCTCGCGATGCTCGCCAATTCGCGCCTCGTGCGCGGCGTCAACCAGCGCATTGCGCGCGACAAGGTCAACGCCGAGCGCGCGATCCAGCTCGAAGTCGAAGAGCTCGGCAAGATCTTCGCGGCGATGGACGACCCGTACCTCGCGGCGCGCATCGACGACATCCGGGTCGTCGGCGCGCGGCTCATCCGCAATCTGTTGAAAAAACCCTATGTCGCGTATTCGACGTTGAGCGGCGGCGAAATCGTGCTGGCCGAGGAGGTGACGCCGGGCGACACGGCGCTGATGGACCCGCGCCGCATTGGCGGCTTCGCGACCGAATTCGGCGGACCGGAAAGCCACACCGCGATCATGGCGCGAGCCTTGGGGCTGCCTTCGGTGATCGCCGTGCCCGGCCTGTTGGAGGCAGCGAAGGCCGACGGGCAGGTGGTTGTCATCGACGGCGGCGCCGGCCTCGTCATCCTCGACCCGTCGACCGCGACGATCGAGCATTATCGCGCCCGTCGCGAGGAGCTGGCGCGCGAAAAACGGCTCCTCTCGCGCATGCGCCGCCTCGCGCCGGTAACCCGCGACGGCATCGAGATCGAGCTCGAGGCCAATCTCGAATTGCCGGTCGAACTCGATCTCGCGGTGGCCAACGGCGCGATGGGATTGGGGCTCGTACGCACCGAATTTCTCTATATGAACCGCGAGGATTTGCCGGGCGAGGACGAGCAGTACGAATTCTTCGCGAGCCTGTTGCGCGGCATGGCGGGCAAACCGGTCACCTTGCGCACGCTCGATGTCGGCGGCGACAAACTGCCCGAGGCGCTCGCCGGCTATGCCGCCGCCGACACCGCCAATCCGGCGCTGGGCCTGCGGGCGATTCGTCTCAGCCTGCGCGAGCGCAAGCTCCTCGACACCCAGCTCGCAGCAATGCTGCGCGCCGCCGCCGAGGGGCCGGTGCGGATTCTGTTGCCGATGATTTCGACGTTGGACGAGCTGCGCCGCGTTCGCGAGGCCTTGGAGCAGGTGGCGCGCCGCCTCAGGCGCCGCGGCATCAAGCTGCCGGACGCGCTGCCGCCGTTGGGTGCGATGATCGAGGTGCCGGCTGCCGCCTTGGCCGCCGACGCGCTCGCCGGCGAGGCCGACTTCTTTTCGATCGGCACCAACGATCTGATCCAGTACACGCTGGCGATCGACCGCACGGACGAGGAGATGGCGCCGCTCTACAACCCGCTGCATCCGGCGGTGCTGCGGCTTATCCAATTCGCTATCGAGGCGGCCGCGCGGCGGCAGATCCCGGTCGGCGTGTGCGGCGAGATGGCGGGCGACCCGCGCTATGCGGCGCTGCTCCTAGGCCTCGGCCTGCGCGAATTGTCGATGGCGCCGCGCCGCATTCCGCGTGTCAAGCAGCGCATCCGCTGCCTCGACATGGTGGCCGCAACGCGACGCGCGCAGGCGATCATGGACCAGGCCGATTCGGGCCGCATCGCGGCCCTCCTCGACGACTTCAACGCGATGGCCGAACCGCTGTGAGGTCGGCGCGCCGCATCAAGCGGCGGCGCGCTGCTGGGCGGCGCTGCTGTGGGCGATGATCGCCGCCGCGTTGCGATGCAGAATCTGCTCGCGCGCGTCCTCGCCGATTGCCGCCTCCGCGAGCGCCTTCCGCGTCCAATCGCAGCCGAATTCGGTGCCGTCGGTGCCGCACACGATGCGCTCGGCACCATAGAGGCGCACCGCCGCCTCGATCGCATGCGGGCCGAACGAATTGCAATCGACGTAGACCTTGGCGTTGCGGAAGCGCGACGACGGCAGCTCTTCGTCGGGCGTGTCGAGCAGACAGCGGTGATCCATGCGCTCGATCTCATAGGGAATGTTGCCGCCGAGGTTGTGCACGACGACGGTTGCATCGGGGTAGGACGCGAGGCAGTCGGTGAGGCACAGCGTCACCATTGCCGACGACAGGCTCGCCTGCATGTCGAGCGTGCCGTTGCGCCGGCGGGCGTTGTCGGTATCACCCGCGATCTTCGGGAACGCATCCCCCGGGCGCGGGCCGTGATGGACGAACAGCGTCGCGCGGCAGCGGTTCGCGACCTCGAGCAGCGGCCGCAGCTCTGCCGCATCCTTGCGCGTCAGAAAGTAGTTGCCCGGCACCTGCGCACCGATCATGCCGGGCAGGCCGATCGCCCGCTCGAGTTCCGCAGCGGCGGCGGGAATGTCGGTCAACGGCAGCGCCGCGAAGGCGGCAAACCGGCCCGGATGCGCGCGGCAAATCGCCGACAGCCCGTCATTGACGGCGCGGCACAGTGGCCCCGATACGTCGAGCGGCTGCGCCTCGATCCAGCAGAACGTGCCGAGCAGCGACAAGACGCTCGTCGCGACGCCCTGGCGGTCCATCCGCGCGAGATGGAAATCAATGTCGTCGAAGGCTGCGGCGACCGGCTGTTCGGCCATCCGCATCGCCTTCAGCACCTCGACGCCGTCAGGGTTACGGACAATGCGCGGTTCGCGACTGCGTGCGCGCAGCGCGTCGGCTACTTCGGCGGGCCGCCAATGAGCATGCATGTCGATCATCATGGCTATTTCCTCCAGGGACGTCGGGGGCAGCTTAACCCCGGAGCGGCGCGCCGCAAAGCAAGCAGCAGCGAGCGCGCGATCGAACGCCGCCGCGACGCGCGGCGATCGTCGGCCGCTCATCGCACGGCCGGCGGATGATCGCTCATGCTCTCCCCGATTCCGCACACCCCCGGTGCGGAACCCCGTGATGAGCGATGCATCCGCCGGCCGCCATCCCCGCCTCGAGTCGGCCGTCGCGGCGCCGCGAGCAAAGGCCACGCCGGGTGCTGCCTCGATTCGACCCCGCCTGCCGTCGCGCCATGTCCCGCCGAACCATTTCTCCCTTTTAGACGATTAATCAGACGTTAGGAATGGAAAACAGTTCGTTACACGTGTCATTAACTGTATTTTTACTTATAAGCCATCGAGTATTTCAAATTAAGATGCGGCTAAACTCGCAAGTTTTCTTGTCGGTTTCTAGCCGTGCAGGCGGCCGGGCAGATGGGCGACGAGCAAGTCGTCGGCGATCGGCATCAGCCGCGGGCCGTCAGTCCACAGGATCGCGCAGTCGATCCGCCGGTCGCGGTAGATGCGCCCGAGCGCGGCTTGATAGGCCGCCAGCTGCCGCAGATAGATCGCCGGCACATCCGCCGCGGCGGCGGGGGCCGGGCGCACGGCCTTGAAATCGACGATCAGCACACGCTCCGGCGTCACGACCAGCCGGTCGATCTGGCCCGACAGCGCGGTCTCGGTCCCCGGGCGCGGCCCCGGGATCAGCCCGACGACCGGCACCTCGGCGCGCGAATTGGGGCCCCACAGCGCAGCGAACGCAGGGTCCTCCAGCACCGCGATGACTTCGGCGGCGATCTCAGCCTGTTCGTTGGGGGCAAGCGCGTGCACAGGCAGCGCGAGGAAGCGCCGCGCCGCGGCCGCACGCCCGCCGGGCGGGATATCCGGCAGGCTCTGCAGCAGGCGGTGCACGACGAGGCCGCGCTTGAAGCGATCGCGGCCGGCGACCGCCAGCGGCGACAAGGTCGCCGGTTCCGGGCCGCTCGGGCGCGACGGCAGCAGCGGTCTCGGCGGGGTCGGCTCGGGTGGCGGCGGGGCGGCGACCCAGGCGGGCAAAGCCGCC
>JASIAN010000225.1 GCA_030042035.1 Alphaproteobacteria bacterium
CTCGATGAACTGGTCGCCGCGATCGCCGCCGCCGATTTTTACATCGGCCCGGTGTCGGCGCCGTTGCACATCGCGGCTGCGGTCGGCACCCCGGCGGTGGTCATCGTCAGCGGCTACGAGCACCCGTCGAATACTCGGTACGACGGCAATGTCGTGCTCTATACGCCGGTCGAGTGCTCGCCGTGCTGGCTGCGCACGCCGTGTCCGAACCGGCTGAAATGCCTCAATGCGATTTTGCCGGAACAAGTGGAAGCGGCCGCGCTGCGCCTTTGGGCCGAGATCGGCGGCACGGCGAAGGCGGCGGAATGACCGAAGCCGTCGCAATAACGCCCGAAATCATCGCCGCCGCCCCGGCGGAATTGAGCGGCGAGCGCGCAGTCCGAGCACCGCCCTGCCCCCACGTCAGCGTCGTCATGCCGGTGCATAACGGCATGCCGTACCTGCCGCTCGCCCTCGACAGCATCCTCGCTCAGAGCTTCGATTATTTCGAATTCATCGTCGTCGATGACGCCTCGACCGACGCGACGGCTGCCGTTATCGCCGACTACGCCCGCCGCGACCGGCGCATCCGCGTGTTGACGAATGCACGGAACCTCGGCATTTCGGGCGCGATCAATGTTGGTCTTGAAGCCTCCCGCGGCGAGCTCATCGCCCGCATGGACGCCGACGACATCGCGCACCCCGATCGCCTTCGGCGGCAGGTTGCCTTTCTTGACACGCATCCCGACCACGTTATCGTCGGGGCCAGCTGCAACTTCATCGATGCGACAGGACGCGTCACGCATCGCGACCTCGGCCGGACAGCGATCGAGGATTGGGAGTTGCGATGGACCGGGCATTTTTGGACCCCACTGGTGCATCCAACCGCGATGCTCCGGGCCTCGCTGGTGCGGCAGCGTGGTCTGCGCTTCGACGACCATTATCGCGCTTCGCAGGACATGGATTTTTTTGCCCGCGCGCTCGATGCCGGCAAGGGATGCGTGCTGCGCGAACGGCTGCTTGATTATCGTTGGCACAACGGCAATACGTCGACCGTCAGTTATGCCCTGCAGAAACGTGAATCCTGCGAGATAGCATCGCATTACCTGGTGACTCGCTATCCGCTGCTGGAGCTGCGCGCCGCGCTTGTGAACTCTCTCGTCGGCTTGCTGCATCGGCAGGGTCTCGCCCCCGGAGAACCGCTGCTGTCGGTGGCGGACACACTGATCTGCATCGAACGGCAGTTTCTACACGCGCAGCACCTCTCGCGGCGGCAACAGCGCCGCATCCAGTGTCTGACCGCCTGCTGGCTGATCTGGGGCGTCCTGCAGGCGGGCAGGCTCAGACCTTCGGTGGAGATATTGCGGCTGGCATGGCGGGCGCGGACCTATTGGGCGCAGTTATTGCTGGAAAGCGTGTCGATCAGGGGCATGCTGTTTGCCGTCGATTGCGTGAGGCGCCTGATGCTGGCGCGCGCCAGGTCATAGAGACCGAAGGTGTCAGCCCGGATCCGGTTGAGTTCGGCACCGGCTACCGCCTGGATATCCGTGGAGAAGCGCGCGGCGGGCCGGTCGGTCGTCGGCAATGGCGGCCGGCTCATGGCCATTCAATGGATCGAGACGGCGCTCGGCGCCCTCTATTTCGCGATCATGGCGCGCTATCTCGGCCCGGCGCTCTACGGACATTGGGCGTACGGCATCGCGGCGTACCTGCTGGTGATCGGGCTTTTGGGCTTTGGCTTCGATGCGCTCGTCATGCTGCGCGTCGGCCGCGACAACCGTGGCGCCGGCGATTTTGTCGGGTTGATGCTGACGCTGCGCCTCTCTCTCCTCGGCCTCGGGGCGTTGGTGCTCGCGGCCTATGCGCTATTCGACGAGCCCGATCCGCTCGGCCGGCTCGTTCTGCTGCTGCTGGTCCCTGCGTTGATCGGGCGCGGCGTCGCGCTGTCGGCGCGCGTCTGCTTTCTCGCTTACGAGCGAATGGCCGATTACGCCCGATTCGTCGCGCTGTTCCGCTGCGCGGAGGCGGCGTGCGGCATCGCCTATCTATTGGCGGGCGGCGGGCTCATCGGCGTCGTCGTGCTGCATGGGCTATGTTGGGTCGGCGAGGCCGGCTGCGGCCTGTTGCTGATCCGCTCGCGGCTCGCACCCGTTTCCCTTCGCCTCACTTGGCGCCCGGCGAAAGAGACCCTCGCCGAGGGCGCGGTGCTCGGGTTGGGCGCGGCGGCTTATACCATCCTTACCTCGGGGCCGATCATGATCCTGCGCCACACCGCGGTCGGCATGGCGGCGCTCGGGCAATTCGCGATCGTCTTGAGCCTGACGATGATCCTCGCCGGGTCGGCGCAGTCATTTTTCACCGCCGCATTGCCGCTGCTCAGCCGGTCGGCACCGAGCGTTGATGCCGGCATTGCGTACAGCCGCATCGCGGCGTTGGTGATCGCCGCCGGTAGCGTTTTCGCCGCCGGTGCCGGCTGGGTGATCGGCTCGCCCGTGGCGCAATGGGCGCTCGGCGCGAGGTATGCCGAGGCGGGCGCGCTCCTCGCGCCGTTCGTGCTGATCGGCGGCCTCGCTCTTGTGCCGACCGGCTACGCCCAGATGCTGCTCGTTGCGGGTCGCCGCTGGCCGATCGCGCTGCCGGATGTCGCCGCTGCGCTGTGCCTGGCGGCGCTGGCGCCGGCGGTCGCGGTCTGGGGGCTGGACGGCGCCGTGCTCGCGACGGCGGGCGCCTGGCTCGTCCGCGCGGTGCTTCTGATCGGCTGGGGCGAGGCGCGCGGCGCCCGTGCCTTCAGCCGAGCGACCGTCGCCGTCGGACAGCGTGAAATGCCGGCAGGGGCCGACCGTTCATGACGACAGAAGCCGCCAGCCCCGCCGCTGCATCCGCGGAGTCGGCGGATCGGCGCGGACGCACCTGGGCCGTCATCTATGGCGGGCTGACAATCGGGCTCGTCGCGATCTTTTGCGCGGTCACGGCGGGGATCGCATGGCGAAGGCTGATCTATTTTCCCTACGCCGGGTTGTGGCTGGTGCGCCTCCTGCCGCTCGCGCTGCTGCTTGCCGCCGCGGCGACGTTCGCGATGGCGCTGCGTGAACTCGGGCTGGCGGCGCAGACCCAGGGCTGGGCCGAGCGGCTCAGCCGCGACTGGCGGCGCCATTGCGGCCTGATCGCCGGCGCCGCGGTCCTGCTGTCCATCGGTATCGTCTGGGTGTTGCGCGCCTTTCCCAACTCAGGCGACGAATACGCCTATCTGTGGCTGGCGCGGACTTTCCTCGCCGGCCGGCTGTGGAACCCGCTGCCGCCGATCCCGGATCTGTTCGTCGTAGCGCAAACCGGGTTTTTCGGCGCGCACTGGGTCACGGTCTACAACCCCGGCTGGCCGGCGCTGCTGGCCGCCGGCATGGCGGCCGGATTGCCAGCCTGGCTGATCTCGCCATTGACCGGCGGCGCGCTGCTCGTGCTCGCTGCGCTGCTCGGGCACCGCCGGGACGGACCGCTCGGCGGCGTCGTGGCGGCGGCGCTGATCGGCGCCTCGCCGTTTTTTCTTTTCAATGCTGCCGCCTATTTCGAACATGTGCCGGCCGCCGCCGCGGGCCTCTTGTTCTGCTGGCGTGCCGGCCGCTTTCTCGAACGGCCGCAACTTGGCACGGCCCTGCTGTGCGGCGCGGCGCTCGGCATTCTGGGCCTGATTCGGGCCGTCGATGCGGCAATTTTCGCGCTGCCGTTCGCCGCGGAATTCCTGTGGCGTGCGCGCTTGCGGCACTACCGGCTGGCGCCGGCGATTGGGCTGGCCGGGTTACCGTTTTTGGCGGCGTTGATGGGCTATTACTGGCTGACGATCGGGACCCCCGTACCAACATTCCCGGACGTCGCGCAGAGCGTCAAGTTCGGCGCCGCGACAATCGGCGGCCGCAGCGGCCTCGCGCTCATCCTGCCGCGGCTGCTGTTTGCGCTGTCGCGCCTTGTCGCCGTCGCGGAATGGAGTTCGCCGCTCGTCGTGCCCGCGGCCGCGACGGCGTTTGTCGTGCTCGCACGGCGGCGCCGGCTCGGCTTTGTCGATCTCGTGTTTCCGATGTTTGTCGTCGCCTATCTGTTTGTGCCCTATGACGGCGGCAACCAGTACGGGCCGCGCTATTATTTTGACGGCTTCCCCTGTCTCGTGCTGACGCTGGTCTCGGGCCTCGTCCCGCTGCTGCAGGACAAGCTGCGCCCGCAGCGTGCGGCCTTCGGATGGTTTTCGCTCGTCGCCCACGGCGCCATTTGCGCCATCGTGCTCGCGTTTCTGTGCAGCGGCATGCGGCGCGTCGTCGATCAGCGGATGGACCTCTACGATCAGGTGCGGGCGCAGCACCTGCACAACGCCGTTGTCGTCGTCCGTTCCGGTACCAGCGACATCTACAAGATGTATCCTCCGGATCTCGTCCGCGACGGGATCGATGCGCAGGGCGACGTGCTCTACGTCCTCGACCTGCCGCAACAAATGCCTGAGCTGCGACGCCTTTACCCGCACCGCCGATTCTATGTCTACGTGCGCGCCGCCGACCGCGCGAGCGGCGCGTTGCGGCCGGCTCGCTTATCGCAAACGCGGTCGGGCGGCTGAGGCCGCGGCGGAGGGGCGGCCGCGCAGCGCTTTCGGCAGCCACATCGGCGAGGGCGGCACCCTGGCGCACGGCCCGGAGCGGCGGGCGATGCAGATCGGCCCGAGGCAGCGCAGCTGCCGATAGCCAAAACTGGCGGGCGGCGTCTTTTCCCGGCGGTCATAGAGCAGCGTATCGAAGCCGGCGGCGGTGGCTCGCAGTTCCGCTTCGCTCGCCGGCCAAAACAACGGCACCGGGCGATGCAGGTGGCTGTAGCCGCCGTAGCGCACCCAGGCGTTCTTGCCGTAGAGTCCGACCCCGCACAGACCGGGCAGGTCGCGCGCATAGGCGATTGCCGACAGTTCGTCGTGCCCTCGCCGCCGCAGCAGCGCCAGCGTGCCCCCCGACCATGCGTCGGCCGCGACGGCACACCACAGCGCGATCAGCGCCGTCGCCGCGAGCCCGGCGGCGGCGACGGGCCGCGTCCCGCGGCGTTGCAGCCATGCCGATGCCGCGTCGGTCAGCTGCGCGAGGCCCGATGCGGCGAGCAGCACCAGCAGCACGATGGCCGGGTAGATGAAGCGATATTCCTTGTGCGGGATCGCCGAATGCGCCGCGACGATGAGGATGGCGGCGGCGAACAGCAGCGGCAGGCGCCGCGCGCCGAGCGCGATCAGCAACAGCACCAAAGGCGCGGCGGCGAGCCAGACGCCGAGTTCGCCGGCAAGGTAGAACCACCAGGGCTCGACGCTGAACCCCGAACTGATGCCGAGGAACAGGTTGTAGTAGAGGTCGCGCCACACCGAGGCGAGCGGATAGCCGAGGGTTGCCCAGTCGAGCGCGGCGCCGCACACCAGCGCCGTCGCGCCGCCGGCAAAGAGAGCGAGGAAACGCGTGCGCCATTCGCCCCCCACGGGCCACAGCGCGACGAGCGCCGCGGTGGGGGCTAGCTGCAACCGCAGCAGGCACACCAATCCGAACAGCACGCCGGCCGCGAACTGGCGTCGCGAGCCGACCCGATAACCCGGTGCGGTCAGGTACAGCCCGACGACGAAAACATGTGCGGCGACGACCTCGTTCAGCGCTCGCGCGCCGAAATAGACGAGTTCGGGCGCGACCGCGACCGCTGCCGCCGCGACAAAGGCGCCGGCGAGACCGCCCTCGCGGCGGCACCACAAATATGCGCAGACGACGGGCGCGGCGCCGAGCAAACCCAGCGCAGCCGCAATCGTCGGCAGGTAATATTGTGGCCCGTCGCCGAACACGCGGGCGATTTCAATGAGCCCGGCGATTATGCCCGGCAGCAGCCACGAACGCATGCCGACCCGGAACTCCCAGGTCACGAGGCCGTAGCCGTAGACGAGGCGATGCGCGGGCTCGATCGTCTGGAATATCTCGTCGCCCCAATTGATGCTCGGCTGTAACACGATCGGCACGAGGCGCAACGCAACGGCGAGCAGCACCAGGCATGCGAGCCCGGCGATCGGCAGTGCCCGACGCACGGCCGCGGCGCGCACGGAAGCCGCGCCGTCGGCAGATGCCATACGCCCTCGTGTCGCGGTCAAAGCCCTGTCCGTGCCGGATCGACCAATCGGACGATAGCCGGTGAGCCGTTAGGCGAGACTTAACGATATTGGAAGCGCTTGAGCGCGCGGCCGGCGCACCCCATGTTGAACCTGCGCGCGGCGGCCGTCGCCCCCTTGCCGCGGCGCGTTCATCCGGGAGTGACGAGAGGATGCTAGCCTTGCAGCCGGTGCGCGGTTGCCAAGACCTGTTGCCCGAGACGATGCGGCGCCACCGCCGGGTCGGCGATACCGCGCGTTCACTCGCGGCGCTCTATGGCTTTGCCGAAATCGCGACGCCCATTTTCGAGTTCACCGAGGTTTTCGCGCGGCCGATCGGCGAGCACACCGACATCGTGTCCAAGGAAATGTACACGTTCCGCGACCGCGGCGGCGAGGAGTTGACGCTGCGGCCGGAAAACACCGCCGGCGTCGTGCGCGCCGTCCTGTCCAATGGGCTGACCCAGCAGACGCCGCTCAAATTCTTCTATTCCGGCCCGATGTTCCGCTACGAGCGGCCGCAGAAGGGCCGCTTTCGCCAATTCCACCAGATCGGCGTCGAAATCCTCGGCGTGCCGCAGCCGCCGGCCGATGTCGAGGTCATCGCCTGCGGCTGGCGCATCCTGAAAGAGCTCGGGATTGCCGACCGCGCGTTGCTCGAACTCAACACGCTCGGCGACCCGGAGAGCCGCGCCGCCTATCGCGAGGCGCTGGTGGCGTATCTGTCGGTGCACCGCGCGCATCTCTCGGAGGACAGCCAGGCCCGCCTCGAGCGCAATCCGCTGCGTGTCCTCGATTCGAAGGACGATGGCGACCGCCGGATCGTCGCTGACGCCCCGGAGTTCGCGCGTTACCTGAGCGATGCGTCCTGCGAGTTCTTTGAGAAGGTTCAGAACGGCCTCACCCAAATCGGCATCGCATATCGTCTCAACCCCCGTCTGGTTCGAGGCCTCGATTACTACACGCACACGGTGTTCGAATTCGTCACAACCGATCTGGGGGCCCAGGGCACGGTTTTGGCCGGTGGACGCTATGACGGGCTGGTCGAGTTGATGGGCGGGCCGGCGATGGCCGGCGTCGGCTGGGCGGCCGGCATCGAGCGCCTCGCAATGATGATCGCCGAGCCGCCGTCGCCGCCGCGGCCGGTCGCGATGATCCCGGTGGGCGTCATCGACGAACTCCGTCTGACGATGTTGGCTGAAGAGCTGCGCGACGCCGGGCTCGGCGTCGAGATGACGTATTCCGGCAATCTCGGCCGCCGCATGCACCGCGCCAACCGGCTCGGCGCCCGCGCCGCGGTATTGCTCGGCGAGAGCGAATTGGCGCAGAACGCGGCGACCGTGCGCGATCTCGATAGCGGCGAGCAGAGCCTTGTGCCGCTCGCTGAGTTGGCGGCGCGGCTGACGGCGATGTGCAGCTGAAATGCAATGGACCGCATGCTGGAATCGCGTCTCGATCAGATCGTGCGGCGCCACGGCGAACTCGCCGCAGCGTTGTCGACGGCCGGGCTGCCGCGCGCCGATTTCGCAAAATTGTCGAAAGAATACAGCGAACTCGGGCCGATCGTCGCCGGCATCGAGAGGCTGCGCCGCGCCGAATTAGAATTGGCCGCCGCCAACGACATGGTGAAAGCCGCGGCCGACGATCCCGACATGAAGGCGCTGGCCGAAGAAGAAGTGCGCGTCCTGACGGACCAGCTGCCGGCGCTCGAACGCGACGTGAAGCTGGCGCTGCTGCCGAAGGACGTGGACGACGCCCGCAACGCGATCCTCGAAATCCGCGCCGGTACCGGCGGCGAAGAGGCGGCGCTGTTTGCCGCCGATCTCTTCCGCATGTACCAGCGCTATGCGGCGCTGCGCGGCTGGCGCTTCGAACTGCTCGATCTGTCGGAAACCGGCATTGGCGGCTTCAAGGAGGCAACGGCCTCGATTACCGGGCGCGATGTGTTTGCGCGGCTCAAATACGAATCGGGCGTGCATCGCGTGCAGCGCGTGCCGGAGACCGAGGCCTCGGGCCGCATCCACACCTCGGCCGCGACCGTCGCGGTGCTGCCGGAGGCGGAGGAGGTCGATATAGCGATCGACGACAAGGATTTGCGCATCGACGTGTTCCGCGCATCGGGCCCCGGCGGGCAATCTGTCAACACGACCGACAGCGCGGTGCGCATCACCCATATCCCGACGGGCCTCGTCGTGATCCAGCAGGACGAGAAATCGCAGCACAAGAATAAGGCCCGCGCGTTGAAGGTATTGCGCGCCCGGCTTTACGAGATGGAGCGGCAGGCGCGCGATCAGGCGCGCGCCGCCGACCGCAAGAGCCAGGTTGGCAGCGGCGATCGCTCGGAGCGCATCCGCACCTACAATTTTCCGCAGGGACGCGTGACCGACCACCGCATCAACCTGACCCTCTACAAGATCGACAAAGTCATGTCGGGCGAAGCGCTCGACGAGATCATCGACGCGCTCGCCGCCGCCGACCGCGCCGAACGGCTGGCGATGGTCGCGGCGTGAGCGAAACGATCGGTGGGGCCCAGGACCGCATCGCGGCGGCGCTCGCGGCGTCCGGGTTCGACGAGGCGCGTCGCCGGGCGCGGCGGCTTGTTGCGGCGGCGCTCGATCTGTCGGCATCCGAGACGTTTGCTCATCCCGAACGCGGCTTGACCGGCACGCAACGGCAGCGAATCGCCGACATGCTGTGCCGCACGCTGGCCCGCGAGCCGCTCAGTCGCATTCTGGGCAGGCGCGAGTTCTGGGGCCTCGAATTGCTGTTGTCAGCCGATGCGCTCGACCCGCGCCCGGAAACCGAGACTGTGGTCGAAGCCGTGCTGGCGCATCTGCCGCAACGCGACCGACAGTACCGTTTCCTCGATCTCGGCACCGGCAGCGGCTGTCTGCTGTTGGCCTTGCTGTCGGAGTATGGACGGGCCTGCGGCCTCGGCATCGACCTCGCGCCCGGCGCCGCACGCATCGCGCGTGACAATGCCGCGCGGCTCGGTTTTGCGGCGCGGGCGTCGTTCGCGGTCGGCGACTGGGGCGCCGCAGTTTCGGGGCTGTTCGACGCGATCGTCGCCAACCCGCCCTATATCGCCAGCGCGACGATCCCTCGTCTGCCGGCGGAAGTCAGGGATTACGATCCGTATCTGGCGCTCGACGGCGGCCGCGACGGGCTTGCTGCTTATCGCGCGATCGCCGCCGATCTGCCGCGGCTGCTCCCGCCCGGCGGGCTGTTCGCGGCCGAGATCGCTGCCGGGCAGCGCGACGCGGTCGCCGCGATCCTGGGCGAGGCCGGTCTCGCGATCGCCGGTGTCGCATCCGATCTCGCCGGCATCCCGCGCTGTATTCTCGCGCGACGATAGCGATCGGCGGCGCAAAAAAAGCCTGGAATGCGCCGGTGTTCGCGTCTAGGCTCTTGACCTGTTCGGGATCACTGCCGCCAACGAACCGGGCGGCATTGTCGGGTACGGCGCTATTGCCGCGACCGGCAACATCCCACCGGACGCGCTGCCGTCCGCCAGGACCCACCGCCACTAGACGGACATGATGAGGCCAGGACAGAACAAGCGATCACGCGGTCGTAACGGAGGCGGCGGGCCGCACCACAATCGCGGGCCGCGGCCGCCATACCGGGCGCAGACCTTCGACAGCAACGGCCCGAGCGTAAAAATCCGCGGCAACGCCTACCAGGTTTTCGAGCGCTATATCGCGCTGGCGCGTGAGGCGCAGGCGAGCGGTGATCGCATCGCGGCGGAAAATCTGTACCAGCATGCCGAACACTATTTCCGCATCATGACGGCGCAGGGCGAGGGCCCGGGCCACGGCGCGCCGCGGCCAACGACGCCGGCCGATCTTGACATCGGCGGCGAGGGGGACGGCGACCCGCGCGACGGCGAGGATGCGCAGCTGCAAATGCAGCAGGGATCATCGCCGCTGCCGCAGCCGCCGAACGACGACCAGCCGCCGCCCTACTGATCGGGGGTCAAGGCGGCGCCCGCCAGCCGCCGCTCAAACGACGCGGATGTTCTTGAACTGCCAGGGATCGTCGCGGTCGAGGTTCTCGGGGAAGAGGCGCTCGCGGTCCTGCAGCGGCGTCCAATCGCCCCACACCCCGACGACCTCGCCGAGATAAGGCCGGGCGATCTCGAGGATGCGGGCAAAATCCATCTCGTCGGGCTCGACGATACCGCGCTCGGGGTGTTCGATCGCCCAAATCACGCCCGCGAGAACCGCCGCGGTCACCTGCAGAGAGGTCGCGTTGTTATGCGGCGCGACCCGGCGCGCCTCCGCGATCGACAGCCGCGAGCCATACCAATAGACGCGGTTCTGCGGCGCCATCAGCAGCACGCCCAGTTCATCGCTGCCGTCGCTGATCTCGCCCATCATCAGCCGCTTTTGGGCCTGCAATTGCCAGTTTTTGCCGGCCAGTTCGTGCAGGCTCAAAACGGCGTCGTCGCACGGGTGATAGGCATAATGGCAGGTCGGCCGATAGCGGGCGACGCCGGCGCTATCGCGCAGCGTCAAGTAATCGGCGATCGAAATCGATTCGCCGTGGGTGATCAGAAAGCCGAGATACGGGCCTTCAAGCGGCGTCCAACTGCGCACCCTTGTGCCGGCGCCGGGGCGCAACAGGTAGATCGCGGCCTGGCTGCCGAAATCGTGGCGACGGCCGTCAGGCGGAAAATGCCGCTCGTGCGTGCCCCAGCCGAGTTCGGCCGGCTGCGAGCCTTCGCTGAAAAATCCGTCGATCGACCAGGTGTTGACAAATTCGCCGGGCTCTTTGGCAAGCATCGTCGAAACCTGGGTGTCGCGTTCGGCGATGTGGATGACCTTGACGTCGAGCCGCTCGGCGAGCGCCGCCCAGTCCTGTCGTTCGACCGGCGGCCGGGTCGCCGGGTCCGCTCGGCGCGCGACCTCGACAAGCGCCTGCTTGACGAAATGCGACACGAGGCCGGGATTGGCGCCGTGCGTCAACACCGCGGTCGGGCCGCTGCGGTTCTCCCGCCGCAGTGCCAGCGCGCTCTCGCGCAGCGCGTAGTTGGAGCGCGCCGCGGGCGGCAGGTTCGGGTTTGTGTAGCCGCCGGGCCATGGCTCGATGCAGGTATCAAGATAAAACACGCCCTTCGCCCGGCACAATTCGATCAGCGCGACACTCGACACGTCGACCGAAACGTTGAGCAGAAAATCTCCGGAGCCGATCATCGGGTCGAGCACGGTGCGGTAATTTTCCCGGGTCAACGCCTGCTCGACGAATCGCACGCCGTATTCGGCGGCAATGTCGGCGCCCCGCGGCTCCGCCGTGACGATCGTGATCTGCTGCGGCCGCAGATCGATATGCCGCAGCAACAGCGGCAACACGCCCTGGCCGATGCTGCCGAAGCCGACCACGACGAGCCGGCCGGGAAATGCCGTATATTTGCGATCGAACATGGGGCAGCGCAGGTAAGGTGAGCGGCCGGCAATGTCAAGGCGGGCGCCATCTTTTCGCCACGCGAGGATTGCAATAGGACGCCCTTCGGCTAGTGTGCCAGCGCTCGGGCGCTGCGCCGGGCCTTGGAGAACCACAGGAATATGCGCAAAACGGCACTGGCGATCCTGTTGATCGCCTTTCTCACGCCCGCCGCGGCGCGGGCGCAGACCGATGCCGCCGCCGACAACGTGACCGAAACCGTCGGCAATGGCATTTACGATCAGCTCAATTTGTTTGGCGAAGCGTTCGATCGCATCCACCATGATGCGGTCGATCCGGTCACCTACGAGCACCTCGTGCAGACCGCGATCGCCGGCATGCTGGCGAGCCTCGACCCGCACTCGGCGTACCTGACCGAGCAGCAATACGAGGCGCTTGAGGCGCATACGCCGCAGACGAGCGGCACGACCGGGCTCGCGGTGACGATCGACAATTCGCAGCTTGAGGTCGTCTCGCCGCGCGACGGCTCGCCAGCCGCAAAGGCCGATATCACACCGGGCGACATCATCTACACGATCAACAAGGAGCCGACCTACGGTCAGAGCCTGCCCGAGGTCGAAGAAATGCTGAGCGGGCCGGTCGGCAGCACGGCCAAGCTTGTCATGCGCGGCACCACCGACAAGCCGATCACCGTGTCGCTGAAGCGCGTCGCCGGGCCATTCCCGACCGTGAACTACGCGCTCAAAGACGGCGACATCGGCTATATCCGCCTCGCCGGCTTCGAGACCGCCACGCCCGACCTGCTCGCCGCCGCCGTCAAGACGCTGCAGCAGCAGGCCGGCGGTAAGTTGATCGGCTTCGTCCTCGATCTGCGCAATGATCCGGGCGGCGATTTCGCGGCGGCGGTCAAGTGCGCCAGCGACTTTCTCAACAAGGGCGACATCGCCCTCATCAAGAGCCGGACGCCCGCCGACGTAAAACACATCGCGGCGACTGGCGGCGATCTTGCCAACGGCCAGCCGATCGTCGCGCTGGTCAACGGCGGCACCGCCGGGGTCGCCGAACTGGTCGCCGGCGCGTTGCAGGACAACAAGCGCGCCGTGCTGCTCGGCAGCAAGACGTTCGGCGAGAGCGCGATCACGACGCTGATCCCGCTGAACGGGGCCGGCGCCATCCGCCTGACGACGGCGCGCTTCCTGACCCCGGACGGGCACGAAATCGAGGGCAAGGGATTGACGCCCAACCTCACCGTTTCGCCGCTCAAGCTTCAGAAAGTCGTCGAGTCGGACGGTCTGCGCGAGGCCGATCTGCCGGGTGCGATGAAAAACCCCGATCAGACGGCGGTAAAATCAACGGGCGGCGCGGCCAGAACGCCGACGGTCACGGCCCCGGCCAAAGGGGAGCAGTCGGCGGTCGCGACCAAGGACATCGGCACGACCAACGACGAGCAGCTGACCGAGGCGGAAGATGTGTTGCGCGGGCTGGCGCTGATCGCCAGGCAGACCGCCTCTCGCTGACCGGCGGTGGCAAGGTGGCGGCGAGGCGCCGCGTCTTGTACATCACGCCGGTAGGCGGCGCCGCTGGCGGCTGCGGCCCTCGCGGGCCATCGCCTCGCTGGCGCCGGCGATGACGCGAACGCCTGCATCGAGCTTGCGGGCGAGGTCAGCCGGGCTGGCGAGTTCGAGGAACGCGACCCCATTGGCGCGGCACGCCGCAAATACCCGCTCGCGCACCTCGGCCATTTCCGGCGGTGGCGGCATCGATGCGGCCTTGCGCGCGGCTCAGCACATGGCCGGTATGAGCGCCGATATAATAAATGGCCTGGTCCGCTTCCAACAATTCGATCGCGCGATTGACCCGGCTCGCCACGGTCTGCCTCCCGATGTGCTGGTAGCGGCGCGAGCGTAGCACGCCGCGGCGAGCGCTGCCGCCGCGCCGCTTTGGTTGCGACGCACAATCGCAGCTATCGCATTTGCGAAGACCAGCCCCCCGAACTCGGCGCTGGCAATCTCGATGGCTGATAGTATCTCATGCTTACTATCACCCTGGGCAACCTGTTTGCAGGGGAAATGCAGTGGATCTCGATCGCAGTTTCGGGTTTCTCGTCACCGATGTCGCCCGCCTGTTCGGGCGCCGGTTTTCGCATCACGGCAAGCGGCTCGGCCTTACACGGGCGCAATGCCGCACCCTTGGCTATCTCGCCCGCAACGAGGGCATCAACCAGGCCCGTCTCGCCGATATCCTGGAAATCCGGCCGATGACGCTGGTGCGGCAGATCGACCGCATGGAGGATGCCGGGTGGATCGAACGCCGCACCGACCCGGCCGATCGGCGCGCCCGCCGCCTCTATCTGACTGACAAGGCGCGGCCGATCCTCGGGCGCATCTGGAATGTCGCGAACGAGACGCGCGACGAAGCGCTGGTGCGGCTGACCGCCGCCGAGTGCGGACTGTTGATCGATCTGTTGTGCCGCGTCCATGCGACGCTGTCCGAACGGGAACCGATCGCGCACGCCGCTGGCGACGAGGCGATCGCGGTGGCGCGCCGCGGCGCTCCGGCCGCTGCCGCGACGCGGCGGCGGCTCGACGAGGCGCCGATATCGGTGGTGGGAGCGGCGAAATGACGAGTTCGGCCGAGCAGGACACCCAGGTCCGCAGCTTCCGCCGCGTCGCGGCTGATCGCGAGGCGCCGGTCGCGGCCCGCCCGTCGCGGCCGCTGCGTCAGCGGCTGCGCCTGCCGCTGATGCTGCTCGGGCCGGTTGCGGTGCTTGTCGCCGCCGGCTGGTGGTATCTGACGAGCGGCCGCTATGTCGCGACCGACGACGCGTACGTGCAGGCCGCGCGGGTACAGATCAGCAACGATATCTCGGGTCGGGTCATCGATGTTGCCGTGCACAATAACGAGCGCGTCAACAAAGGCCAGGTGCTGTTCCGCATCGACCCGCGGCCGTTCCAGATCGCCGTCGAACAGGCCAAGGCGAGGCTCGCCGCGGCGCGGCTGCAGATCGCCGCGATGAAGGCGACATACCGCGAGAAGGTCTCCACCGCCAATGCGATGGCGGCGACGCTTGCCTACCGGCAGCGCGAACGCGACCGCCAGCAGCAGTTGATGGCGCGCGGGTTCGCCTCGCAGCAGCAGTTCGACCAGGCCGAGCAGGCCTTTGAGGTCGCCCGTGCGCAGCTTGCCGCCGATCAGCATGACGTTGCGATCGCGCTCGCCAACCTCGACGGCAACCCCGACCTGCCGGTCGACCAGCATCCGAGCGTCGAGGAGGCGCAGGCGGCGCTCGATCAGGCCGAACTCAACCTCAGCTACACGGTCGTGCGGGCGCCCGAGAACGGCATCGTCACCAAAGTCGATCAGCTGCAGCCGGGCGACTGGGTGCAGGGCGTCAATACCGGCGCGGCGCCGACGACGCTGTTTTATCTGGTCTCAACGGATCGGATCTGGGTCGAGGCCAATTTCAAGGAGACCGAGCTGACCCAAATGCGGCCCGGTCAGCAGGCGACCGTCGAGATCGACACCTATCCGGACGAGGTGTTCCACGCGACGGTGGAAAGCCTCAGCCCCGGCACCGGCCTCACCTTCTCGCTGCTGCCGCCGGAAAACGCCACCGGCAACTGGGTCAAGGTCGTGCAGCGTCTGCCGGTGCGGCTGGCAATCGACAATCCCGACCCGAGCCGGCCGCTGCATGCCGGCCTGAGCGCCTATGTCGATGTCGATACGCATTACCGCCGGCCGTGGCTGGTGTGGCTCGCGCGCACGGCGGGCCGCGTATTCGGCATCGCCGAGGCGCACGAGGCGACGCGGTAACTGGCCGGAGGCATCGGCGCGGTTACGACAGCGCCTGTCGGGGGCCTTGCTGACATAGGGATAGGATGCGGGCGCAGGCCGGGGGATCGCCGGTCATTAATCGCGGCGCGATTACCGCCTCGATCATGCTGGCGACGTTCATGCAGGGCGTCGATACGTCGATCACCAATGTCGCCCTGCCGCATATGCAGGGAAGCCTGTCGGCCTCGCAGGACCAGATCGCCTGGGTGGTCACATCCTATATCGTCGCCGCGGCGATCATGACGCCGTTGACCGGGTGGCTCGCCGGCCGCTTCGGCATCAAATACGTGTTCCTCATTTCGGTTGCCGGGTTCACGCTGACTTCGGCGCTGTGCGGTGCCGCAACGAGCCTTGTGCAGCTCGTCGTCTTCCGGCTTTTGCAGGGGATCTGCGGCGCCGCCCTGGTGCCGCTCAGCCAGGCCGTGCTGTTCCAGATCAACCCGCCGGAACGGCACGCTCAGGCGATGGCCGTGTGGGGCATGGGGGTCATCCTCGGGCCGATCATGGGGCCGGCGCTCGGCGGCTATCTGACCGACTATTACAACTGGCGCTGGGTCTTCTACATCAACCTGCTGCCCGGCCTCCTCGCCGGGTTCGGCATTGCCGTATTCATCCGCGAGACCCGCCACACCCATCGTGAGGCTTTCGATTTCTTCGGCTTTGCGACCCTGAGCCTGGCGGTCGGCGCGCTGCAGATGCTGCTCGACCGCGGCGAAACCAAGGATTGGTTTGGCTCTTATGAAATCTGGATCGAGGCGACGATCGCCGCGCTCAGCATCTACCTGTTCGTTGTTCATACTGCGACGGCCGCCGAGCGGTCATTTTTGAACCGCGACCTGTTGAAGGACGGCAACTGCATGATCGGCACCGTCCTGATGTTTCTCGTCGGCATTCCGCTTTACGGCACGATGACGCTGTTGCCGCTGATGCTGCAGAACCTGATGGACTACCCGGTGATCACGACCGGCCTCATCATGGCGCCGCGCGGCTTCGGCACGATGATCGCAATGTTTCTTGTCGCTCGTCTCGCCGGGCGGTTCGACACGCGGCTGTTGATCTTCCTCGGCCTCTTGGTGACGGTCGCGGCGATGTGGCAGATGACCGGATTCTCGCTGCAGATGGGGATGGAACCGATCATCACCTCGGGCCTGTTGCAGGGTTTCGGCCTCGGCTTTGTCTTCACGCCGCTCAGCACCGTCACGTTTTCGACCCTGCCGCGCCAGATCCTGACGCAGGGCACCGCGATCTTCAGCCTGATGCGCAATGTCGGCGGCAGCATCGGCATTTCCGCCGTCGTCGCGCTGCTGACCCAGAACACGCAGGTCGTGCATTCGCGGCTCGTCGAGGGCCTGCGGCCGGACAATCCGCTCACGCAGGCGCCGCTCTTCGGGCCGCTGTGGAGCCTGACGAGCCGCACTGGCATCGCGGCACTGGATGCAGCGGCGACGCGGCAGGCGGCGATGGTCGCCTATCTCGACGATTACAAGCTGATGATGCTGATCGTGCTCCTGTCCAGCCCGCTATTGTTGCTGCTGCGCCGCCCGCCGGCGCGGACGGCCGGCGCCGGCGCGGCCGTGCCGGCCGACTGATCCTCCTGTATGGTCGCGGCCATGCGCCGCGACCCCGCACCGCTTGCCGCAGAAATCAGCGCCACGCTGGCGATCGCGGCGCCGCTCGCCGGCGCCAATCTGGCGCAGATGGCGATGCAGGTGACCAATACGGTCATGGTCGGCCATGTCGGCGCTGCGGCGCTGGCGGCCGCCGGTCTCGGCGGCGCGCTTTATTGGATGCTCTTGCTGATCTGCCAGGGCGTCCTGACCGCGGTGGCGCCGCTTGCCGCGCACGCGATCGGCGCCGGCGACCACCCCGCCGCCGGCCGCATCGCCGGCGGCGGGCTGATCCTCGCGGCGTGCTTTGCCGTGCCAGTCATGACGATCCTGGCGATGATGCCGCATCTTCTGGCTGCGCTCGGCTATGCCCCCGGCCTTGTGCGCGAGATCGCGCGGTTTCTCCATGCGGTGTTATGGGGCGCGCCGGCGGCGCTTGGGTTTGCCGTGTTGCGCTTTCTGCTGGTCGCGGCGTTCCGTGCCCGCGTCGTCATGGTTGTGCCGCTGGTCGCTGTGCCGCTCAACGCGCTCGTCGGCTGGACGCTGATTTTCGGGCATCTCGGCGCGCCGGCGCTCGGCATTGTCGGCGCCGGGTGCGCGATCGCCGCAATGCAATGGCTGATGTTCGGTTGCCTGACCGGCTATGTGCTGCTGACGCGGCGCCGGGTTGCGGTCCGGCTCGGTGGCCGCCTCCGGCATGAGATCGCGCGCATCGTGCGGCTCGGCGTGCCGATTGGCGGGCAGGTCGCTCTCGAATCGGGCCTGTTCGTCGCGACCGGCATCATGATGGGGGTGCTCGGCGCTGCCGCGCTCGGCGCGCATCAACTCGTGTTCAACGTCGCCGGCGTGACCTTCATGGTGCCGCTCGGCATCAGCCAAGCGGCCACCGTACGGGTCGCGTTCCGGCTCGGCAGCGGCGCGCCGGCGGCAGCCCGCGGTGCGGCATTCGTCGCGCTGGCGCTCGGCGTCTTGTTTATGGCCATGGCCGGAATCGTCTTGTGGGCGCTGCCGCGGACGCTGGCCGGGCTTTACGTCGATGTCGCCGATCCGGCCAATCGCGGCCTCGTTGCGATCGCCGTGCGCCTCTTCATGATCGCCGCCATCTTCCAAGTCTTCGACGGCACGCAGGTGATCGCGACCGGCGCGCTGCGCGGCTATCGCGACACCGCCGTGCCGATGCTGATCGCGGCCGTGGGGTATTGGGCGGTCGGCTTTGCCGGCGGCTGGCTCCTCGCATTCCCGCTGGGCTTCGGCGCGGTCGGCTTGTGGACCGGGCTCGCGCTCGGCCTCGCGACGGTCGCGACAGCCCTGACGCTGCGTCTCCTGTCCCGCGCTCGCAAGCATCTGCGCGCGGCGCCTGCGGCGCCGGCGCTGGCCGCGGGTTAGCCGCGGCGCGGCGTCAGGTGCGGCGCATCGAGGCCGACGCCGACGAGATGGCCGAATAGCCGGTTGAGGCGGGCGCGGTCGGCCTCGGGCAGCGGCGGCTTTAACAGCGAGGCGATGTTGCTGCGCAGATGCGAGAGGTCGCCGGTGCCGAACAGCACGACATCGACCCCCGGCTCGTGCCGCACATAGCGGTAGGCGGCGTCGATGACGCTCGCCGCACCGCCCGCATGCACGAGGAAGCCGAGCGGGTCGGAATCGTCGGCGAGCGATTGCGGCACGAGACCGTCGGCCGCCAGGTCGCGCAGCGTCGCCTGCAGACGGCCGGGCTGCGAGAAGATGTTGCGCACCGCAAACATCAAGAGCGTGCCGACGCCGAATTGCCGGGTCAGCGGAAAGGCGCGCTCGCGCGCATTCTGATGCAGCATGTGGAACGCGATCATCGCGACGTCCCAGATGCCATCGGTAGCGGCGCGGCGTACCATGTCATGCTGCGGATCGCCGGGCGCCGTTTCGGTGATGCCGAGATGGCGGAGCTTGCCCTTCTCCTTTTCGCGCAGCAGCGCCGGCGCGATGACGCGCACCGCGTGGTCGTAAGCCGCAGGGGTGATGCCGTGGAGCTGGTAGACATCGATGTAATCGGTGCCGAGTTCCGTGAGCGAGCGGTCGAGGCTGGCGACGGCGCGTGCGGGCGCCGCGTTCGGGTTGCTGACGCCGAATGGCGCCTTTGTGCAGATGACGACGTCCTCGCGCGTGACGCCCTTCAACGCGCGACCCAACACCGGCTCGGTCCCGTAGGCGGCCGCCGTATCGAACAGGTTGACGCCGAGGTCGAGCGCGCCGCGGATGATCCCGATCGCGTCGGCTTCGCTCTTGCCGGTGCCGAGGCCCAGCCGGCTGAAGCCGCCGCAGCCGAGACCCCCAACGCTGACCCGCAGCCCGGTGCGCCCGAGCGTCGTATAGTCCATCCGCAGCCCTTCTTTATATGTGCGGCGAGACAATCGCCGCCGAAAGCCATAACATAGCCGCGTCACCGTGACGAACCGAGGACAGGAGGGAGAAATGGCAGCCCTGCGCAAATTCATTATCGAACGCGACATCCCGCAGGTCGGGAGCCTCGAACGCGAGCAGCTGCGCGGCGCCGCGGCGAAATCCAACGGCGTCTTGCGCCAGCTCGGCTCCGACATCCAGTGGGTCGAGAGCTATGTCGCCGCCGACAAGACCTTCTGCGTCTACCTCGCAAGGGACGAGGACATCATCAGAAAGCACGCCGAAATCAGCGGCTTCCCGGCCACCAAGATCACCGAAGTCAGGAAGATGATCGACCCGACGACTGAGCACAGCCCTTAAGCAAACTGCTTCTTCTCATCGGAAACGGGTGTGGCGCGGCGGCAAATCGAAACGCAATCGAGCCGCTCGGTGGGAAGCCCCGGTCTTTGCCAGCGTCTTTGCCAGCCACGAGTTTGTGCTGCGCCGGCAACCCTGAGCGGGAGACGCCCAGCGCCCTGGCAGGCGTCATTGCACCAGGGCGACTGTCGCACCGGTGCTTCCGCTGCCGAGCCCGGTGCAGGTCGAGCCGGTGGCTGACGCGCTGGTGATAGTGATCTCGGAGCCGATCAATTCGAGACATGCGGCCGAGCCGCCGCCGAGGCCCGATGCCGAGGTGACGTTGATCGGACCGTTCGGCATGTAGACGGCGCCGGAGTAGGAACCGCTGCTCGCCGACTCAAAGAGCGCGCCCGCCGTATTGGATGACGAGGTGGGTCCGATGACCGCGAGCCCGGCGGTCGGTCCCGTGGTTGGTGCGATCAACGCCTCGCTGGAGGCCGACAGCACGCACAGGGCCTCGCCCGAACACGTGCCAGACGACGGGGTGGCGAGCGCGCCGAGCACCAGGGTCACGCCGGTGTCGGCGGTGCCGCCGCTCCAGCCGGAGCAGCCGCCCCCGCCCGAGGCCGATTCATTGTCGATATAGTCCGCGACGGTGTAGATGCCGGAGCCGAGCGTGGTGTTGCTGGCCGAGTTGGCGATGATGGCGCCGTTGATGTCGTGCTCGCTTGCATCGGGCAGCGCAAGACAGGCGGCCGACGCGGCGCTGATGTTGCCGTTGGCTTCAAAGCTGGTGGTTCCGCTGGTGGCGTCGGCGAACAACAACTTGGACGAGCTGGCAGCGACCGCCGCGTTCCCGTTGCTGCTCGCGCCGAGCGCGTAGGTGTTGGTCGTGCCCGAGCCCAGCTCGATCGTCGCGGAGGAGCCGGCATAGATGCCACCGCCAAAGGTGAAGCTGCTGGGGCCGCCGATGACGAGGCTGGTCGAGCTCTCGACGCAGAGACTGTAGTCGCCGCCGTCGCTACAGGCGCTCGCGCTGGGCCCGATATCGAAGGTCCCCGCGCCGAAGGTGGCGCTCGACGCGCTGGCGATCGTGATCCCCTGCGCGATGTTGAACGTGCCGGGGCCAGTGGTGAGGCCGGCCGAGCTGCTGACCGTGATCCCGCCGCTGAAATTGTACGTGGTGGCGGCCGATCCGCCGGTGTTGAAAGCGAGCTTGGCGGTCGAGCTGACGCTGAGCGAGCCGAAATCGTAGGGCCCGCCGCCGGTGCAGGTGAGCGTCCAGTTGGAGCCGGAATTCGTCGGCGCGTTGCAGCCCGTTGGCACCGAGCCAGACCAGCTTAAACTGCTGAAGCTCAGATTGGCTCCGCTCGGAACGACCGGCGCCGCCGGCGAGGTCAATGCCTCGACGGTGCTGAGCCGAGCGGTGGCAGTGGCCACCGCGGAATTGCCGGCCAGAGGATCGGTGACAACGGTCTTCGTCTCGGTCAGGGTCTTGCCCGCCGGGGCGGCGATTGTGCTGGCACTGGTGGCCGAAGGCGGCGAGGACGAGTTGTAATCGACCGCGATCGTCGTAATGTTCGAGGCGCTATTCGCCGCAACCGTAGCGTCCGACTCCACCGCGCAGTTATCGGCGGTGATGCCGGAGGCACTCGTCACGGTGATCCCCGTCCCCGCCGGATTGAGCGCGACGATGCAGCCGGGTGAGCTGCTCTTCATTTCAGCGTAGGCCGTAGCGCTTTCCGACAGCGACGTGCTCGTCGTCAGCACCCGCGCCAGCAGCAGCGGTTCGCTCGTCGTCACCGTGACCTTGATCGCCTGGTTGCCGTCGCCGGTCGGCGAGCTGACCAGGGCGGCATTCGCCGTGCTGCTCGGCAGGCCGTTGAGTGCTACCATGTTTGTTGCGGCGCCGATGGCGGTACCGGCCGCCCCGGTCGCGTTGTAGGCGAGCGCGCCGCTATAGGCCGCGATATCGGCCATTCGCTGGTCTTCGATGTGGCGGTAGAGACCGAGCCCGAACTCGACGGCGAGGGCGGAAACCCCGATGACGCCGGCGAGCAGGAAGGCGCTCAAGACCAGGATCGTCCCGCGCGTGTCGCGCAAAATTCTTTGGCGCATGCGAGTGCACTCTCTGACCGCCTTTAAGGCTGGTGAATACGTTTAGCGCAGCCGCAGTAAACGGTCTCTTAATGCATGCCGAGGCAGCACCCCGAACCCACGGGTAAATTGGAACATTTTTACGGAAAATGTTGCGCCCGCATCGCGCGC
>JASIAN010000226.1 GCA_030042035.1 Alphaproteobacteria bacterium
CCGGTCGCCCGCCACCATCGCCTGCGCGATCTCCGGCGCCAGCGTCAGCGCCCCTTCGACGTGCAGCGGCGAGATCATCTCGCCGCCGGAATTCTTGATGAAGTCGCGCTTCCGATCAGTGATGTGCAGATAGCCGTCGGGGTCGAGCCGGCCGATATCGCCGGTGTGCAGCCAGCCGTCGACGATCGCCCGCGCGCTCGCTTCGGGATCGTTCCAGTAGCCGCGCATGACATTGTCGCCGGCGACGAGGATTTCGCCGTCCTCGGCGATCCTGACCGTAACGCCGTCGAACGGCGGCCCGACCGTATCGATGCGGATATGGTCGGGCGGGTTGCAGCAGATGACCGGCGCCGCCTCGGTCTGGCCATAACCCTGCAGCAGGCGCACGCCGAGCGCGAGGAAAAAGCCGGCGACTTCGGGGCTGAGCGGCGCGCCGCCGGAGATCATCGCCTTCAGCCGGCCGCCGAACCGCGCCTGCACCTTGGTGCGCACGAGGCGGTCGAGCACCCGGTCGAGAAGCCGTTCGCCCCATGACAATGTCCCGCCGTCGAGGCGCTTGCGGCCGAGCGCGACGGCGCGCTCGAACAGCGCCCGCTTCATGCCCCGCTCGCGCTGGATTTGCCGGGTGATGCGTTGGTGCAGCGTTTCGTAAAGCCGCGGCACCGCAGTCATCAGCGTCGGCCGCGCTTCTAGGAGGTTGCTCGCCAGCGTCTCGGCGCCCTCGGCGAAATAGATTTCGGCGCCGAGCGAGATCGCGAACATCAGCCCGGCGCTGTGCTCGTAGGAATGCGACAGCGGCAGAAACGACAGGAACACCTCGTCGCCGAGCCCGAGCTGTTCGAGCAGCTTCCGGGCGCCGCGGCAATTGGCGAGGATGTTGCGGTGGCTCAACATGACGCCCTTCGGCACGCCGTTGGTGCCGGAGGTGTAGACGAGGCAGGCCGTGTCGTCGGGCGACAGCGAGGCGGCCGCAGCGGCGATGTCGTCGCCCTCCGCACCCTGCGCCAGCACGTCGTCCCAGGCGTATACGCGAAGGCTTTCGGGCGCCGGCTCGGCCGGCGGTTCGATCGCGACGACAAAGCCGACGCTCGGCACGAGCGCCGCGGCCGCCAGCACCTTCGCCGCCAACGCCGCAGTCGACACGATGGCGGCGCGCGCCCCGCTGTTGCCGAGGATATGGCGATGATCCTCGACCGTGTTCGTGGCATAGGCCGGCACGGTCATCGCGCCGAGGCTCGTGATCGCAAGGTCGGCGACGACCCATTCCGGCCGGTTTTCCGCGACGAGCGCCAACCGGTCGCCAGGCGCAATACCGAGCGCCCTGAGGGCACGGGCGAGGCGGCTCACTTGATCCGCCGCCTCCGACCAGCTGAGCGGGCGGTAGCGCCCGTCGCGCTTCGCCCATAGAAACGGCCGCTCGCCGCGCTCGCGCGCCATCGCGAAGAACAGCGCCGGCAGGCTGCGGCAACTTGCGAAATCCATGTCGTCTCCAGAAGCTCCTATGGCGCATCCGTGTGTTGGCGCGGTGCCCGGCGCCTCCCATATCGAGGCATGATATCCGGTTGCCCGCAGTAATTTCCAGGAGGGCGAGGATCGCATGAGCGCAACCCACGAAGCGCCGCCCGGCGGCCAAAGCGGCGTCGGCCCGTTGCCCGAATGGAATCTGGCCGATCTTTACCCAGGCCGCGACAGCCCGGAATTGCACCGCGATCTCGCCGCGCTTGCGGCCGACGCGGCGTCATTCGAGGCGCGCTGCCGCGGCCGGCTGGCGGGGCTCTCCGGCGCCGAACTGGGCGCGGCGATCGCCGAATACGAGCGAATGGAGGAGATCGCCGGCCGCATCATGAGCTATGCCGAGCTGTTGCGCTCAGGCGACGTCGCCGACCCCGAAATCGCGCGATTTTTCCAGACGATGCACGAGAAGATCAACGCGGTCTCGACCGATCTGCTGTTCTTTGCGCTCGAATTGAACCGCATCGAGGACGCTGATCTCGACGCGAAGCTGGCCGATCCGGGACTGGCGCATTACCGGCCGTGGCTGCGCGACGTGCGGGCGCAGCGGCCGCATCAGCTGTCGGACGAGCTGGAAAAGCTGCTGCATGAGAAATCGGTCGCCGGCCGCGCCGCCTGGGTCAGGCTGTTCGATGAGACGATCGCCCAACTGCGCTTTCCGTTCCGCGGCCGCGACTTGACCGAGCCCGAGGCGATGCATTTGTTGTCCGATCCCGACGGCGCGGTCAGGCGCGAGGCGGCGTTGTCGATCGGCCAGGTGCTCGGCGCCCATGTCCGGCTCTTCGCGCTGATCACCAATACCTTGGCGAAGGACAAGGAGATCGAAGACCGCTGGCGCAAGTTTCCGCGGCCGATCTCGGCGCGCAACCTGTCGAATTTTGTCGAGGACGCGGTTGTCGAGGCGCTAATCGCGGCGGTCCGCGCCCGCTACCCGGTGTTGTCGCACCGCTATTACCGGCTGAAGGCGCGCTGGTTCGGCGTCGATGAATTGCCGTTTTGGGACCGCAACGCGCCGCTTCCGGGCGACGACGACCGCACCGTGTCGTGGCGGGAGGCGGTGGCGACGGTGCTCGGCGCCTACCGCGCCTTCTCGCCGGAACTGGCGGCGGTCGGCGAGCGGTTTTTCGCGTCGCGCTGGATCGATGCGCCGGTGCGGCCGGGCAAGGCGCCCGGCGCTTTCGCCCATCCCACCGTGCCGGCCGCGCACCCCTATCTCTTGCTCAACTACCAGGGCCGGCTGCGCGACGTGATGACGCTGGCGCATGAACTGGGCCACGGCGTGCATCAGGTGCTGGCCGCAAAGCAGGGCGTGCTGATGGCCGACACGCCGCTGACCCTCGCCGAGACCGCCTCGGTATTCGGCGAGATGTTGACCTTCCGCGCGCTGTTGGCGAAGGAGAGCGACCCGGCGCGGCGCCGCTTGATGATCGCCGGCAAGGTCGAGGACATGCTCAATACGGTCGTGCGCCAGATCGCGTTCGCGACGTTCGAGACGCGCATCCATGACGAGCGGCGCGAGGCGGAACTGACCGCCGACCGGCTCTGCGACATCTGGCTCGAGGTGCAGCGCGACAGCCTCGGCCCGGGGCTGCGCCTCGACGGCGATTATCGCTATTACTGGAGCTACATCCCGCATTTCATCCATTCGCCGTTCTACGTTTACGCCTATGCGTTCGGCGACTGCCTCGTCAATTCGCTCTACGCGGTCTACGAAGACGCGCACGAGGGTTTCGCCGCGCGCTATCTCGACCTGCTGCGCGCCGGCGGCACGTTGCGCCACAAGGAGCTCCTGGCGCCGTTCGGCCTCGACGCCGCCGACCCCGAATTCTGGTCGAAGGGCCTCGGCGTCATCGCCCGCTTTATCGATGAATTGGA
>JASIAN010000227.1 GCA_030042035.1 Alphaproteobacteria bacterium
GTCTCCTATTCGAAGAAGGTGTTCATCCCGCTGACGCAGCTATGCCGCGATGTTTGCCATTACTGTACCTTCGCGCATGCGCCGCGGCGCGGCGAGGCGGCTTACCTCGATCCCGAACAGGTGCTGGCGATCGCCCGCGCCGGTGCCCGGGCCGGCTGCAAGGAGGCGCTGTTTACGCTGGGCGACAAGCCGGAACTGCGCTACGCCGCGGCGCGCGAGGCGCTCGCTCGGCTCGGCCACGACACGACGCTGTCCTATCTTGCCGAGATGGCGACACTGGTGTTGAAGGAGACGGGCCTCCTGCCACACCTCAACCCCGGCGTCATGAGCCGCGAGGACGCCGAGGCGCTGCGTGCGGTGTCGGTGTCGCAGGGCATCATGCTGGAGAGCGCCGCCGCACGCCTGTCGCAGCGCGGCGGGCCGCATTTCGGCTCGCCCGACAAATTGCCGGCGCGGCGGCTGGCATCGATAGCGGCAGCCGGCGCGGCGGCGGTCCCGTTCACGTCGGGCATTTTGATCGGCATCGGCGAGACGCGCACGGAGCGCATCGAAGCGCTGTTGGCGCTGCGCGACCTGCATGACCGCTACGGCCACATCCAGGAAATCATCATCCAGAATTTCCGCGCCAAGCCGGGCACGCGCATGGCGGCGGCGCCGGAACCCGAAACCGCCGACCATCTGTGGACGATCGCCGTCGCACGGCTCGTCGTCGGGCCGGCGATGAACATCCAGGCGCCGCCCAACCTGATGCCGAACGCGCTCGAAGCGATGGTCGCGGCCGGCATCAACGACTGGGGCGGCGTCTCCCCGGTGACGCCCGATCACGTCAACCCGGAGGCGCCGTGGCCGGCCCTCGATGTGTTGGCTCAACGCACCGCGGGTGCCGGCAAATTGCTCGTCGAGCGGCTCGCGATCTATCCCGAATACGCGCTGGATCCGGGGCGCTGGCTCGATGCAAAGCTGCGCACGCCGGTGGTGCGGGCGATCGACGGTCACGGCTTCGCGCGCCCCGACGGCTGGACCCCTGGCGCCGGCACCCCGCCGCCGGTGGCATCCTTCGAGACGCCCGCTGCGCCGGCTCCTCAGAATGACGGAACTGGAAGGCATGCCGTCACGCTGAGGAGCGCAGCCGGCGAGGCCGGCGGCGCGTCTCGAAGCACGCTTTCCGACATTCTCGATCGGGCGAGGGAAGGCGAGCGGCTCAAGGAGGCCGATATCGTGCGGCTGTTCGAGGCGCGCGGTGACGAGTTCGCGCTTGTGTGCGATGCCGCCGACCGGCTGCGCCGAAAGGTCAACGGAGACATGGTCACTTACGTCGTCACGCGCAACATCAATTATACCAATGTCTGCTATTTCCGTTGCCAATTCTGCGCCTTCTCGAAAGGCAAGATGAGCGAGAATTTGCGCGGACGGCCTTACAACCTGGACCTCGACGAGATCGTCCGGCGCAGCGAGGAAGCGTGGGCGCGCGGCGCCACCGAAGTCTGCCTGCAGGGCGGCATCCACCCGGAATATACTGGCGCCACCTACCTCGCAATCTGCCGCACGATCAAAGAGGCGCTGCCCGGCATGCATGTGCATGCATTCTCGCCGCTCGAAGTGTGGCAGGGCGCCAAGACGCTGGGCCGCACGCTGCCCGATTTCCTTGGCGAATTGCGCGAAACCGGCCTCGGCTCGTTGCCCGGCACAGCAGCCGAAATCCTCGACGACGAGGTGCGCGCCGTCATTTGTCCCGACAAGGTCAAGACGGCGGAGTGGCTGGAAGTCATGGAGGCGGCGCACAGCGTCGGGCTGCGCGCGACCGTGACGATCATGTACGGCCACGTCGACCGCTACACGCACTGGGCTCGGCATTTGCTGCGCGTGCGCGATTTGCAGCGGCGAACCGGGGGCTTTACCGAGTTTGTGCCATTGCCGTTCGTGCCGATGGAGGCGCCGATCTCGCTCAAAGGCCGCTCGCGGCTCGGGCCGACCTGGCGTGAGGCCGTATTGATGCACGCAGTCGGACGGCTCGCGCTGCACCCGGTCATCACGAACATCCAGTGCTCGTGGGTGAAGCTCGGGCCGGAGGGCGCGGCCGCCTGCCTTAACGCCGGCTGCAACGATCTGGGCGGCACGCTGATGAACGAGAGCATCTCGCGCGCCGCCGGCGCGAGTTTCGGCCAGGAAATGCCGCCGGAAAGCATGGAGCGGCTGATCCGCTCATTGGGCCGCACGCCGCGCCAGCGCACAACGCTCTACGGCGATCCGCCGGCCGAGCGCATCGCCGCCTCGTTCGGCGCGCCGCCGTTGTCGGAGCCGATCAACACGCCGGCCCGCAAATACGAGCGTGCCGCAGCCGAATAGCGCCGCCTATTTGAACCGCGGCATGACCTTGTCGCACCACAGGCGCAGCGAGGCCATGACCTGCTCGTGCGTCAACAGGCTGCCGGGGTTGATCTCCGCCGAGACGCCGTCGAGATCGGCCGCCTCGCGCAATTCTGCGAGGCGGTCTGCGACCATCTCCGGCGTGCCGACGATGCCCTTCTCGCGCTGCACCACGTCGTAGGACAAGGGGCCGCGCACCAAATCGGCGCGGTATTGTGCGAACCGCATCAGTCCCGCTTCCGCTTCGGCCAGCGCGGCATCGCGGCTCGCGGCAACATAAACCGGCACCTGCAGGTACATCCGCGCACGGCCCCTGTGCCCGGCCGCCGCCCAGGCGGCGCGATAGGCGCGCGCGTGCTCGGCGAGTTCGCCGAGCGGTGTCGCCCGCACTGCCGAGAACAGCGGATAGCCGAGCCGGCCGATCGCGCTATAGGTATCGTGCTGGCTGGCGGCGATGCGGATTTCCGGGTGCGGTTGCTGCATCGGGCGGGGCACCAGCGTGAAATTGTCGAAGCTGTGGTAGCGGCCGCGATAGGAACAGTCAGGCTCGGTCCACGCCTTCTTGATGATGTCGAGACTCTCGGCGAAGCGGTCCTGGCTCTCTTCGTAGGAGATGCCATAGGCGTTGTAGGCGCGCGGAAAGGCGCTGCGCCCGACCCCGAAAATGAGCCGCCCCTCGCTGATCAGGTCGATCGTTGCGGTCTCTTCGGCGAGGCGCAGCGGGTGACCCAAAGGCAGGATCTGCACTGCCGTGCCGATCTTGATGCGCCGCGTGCGCGCGGCAACAGCGCTGGCGACGATCAGCGGCGCCGACACGAGGCAGCGCGTCGGGTTCATGTGGATTTCGGCGAGCCACACTGCGTCAAGGCCCCAATCCTCGGCCGCCGCGATCTCTGCGAACGACTGCGCGAAAGCGGCCGCCTGTGACGCCGCGCCCGTGGACCAGAACTCGTGAAAGATGCCGAATTCCATCAGGCTCTATTCACAAAGAGACGGTGCGGCAGTGAGGGTATCCACCGCCGGCGTCTCACTGTCTCATTGTGCGATCGATCTGTCACGCGGCGTGGCCGAAGCGGTACATCGCGACGTCGCGCTGCCGCCGCTCTTCGATGCGCGCTTCCCGCTCTTCGGCGCGCCGGCGCAGGGCCTGGCGGTCGGCCGCGGCGATCGAGGCGTGGGTGGGCACGGCGCAGACCGTCGGGCAGCGGGTGATGCCCTTCTGCTTGATGAAGGCGGCGATCGCGGCGTCGTGTTCCTGCTGGGTCATCTCTCGCTCCGTCCCAAGCATTCCCTATTCGATGCGGAGATGCTCACCGATCGGGGCGACATGCGAAATCCGGATTTCTCCTACGGGAGATTACGTAGGCGCAGGAGGACGCCGCTGCGCCTGCCTAATCTGCCGCCGCTTTGGCCGTCTCCGGCAGCGCTTCGCTGCCGGTCCAGGGATGCTCGGCGATGTCGAACAGGACGCCCTCGGGGCCGTACATCTTCACCTCGAACCCGCCGGTGCGGCCGGGTTCCAGCTGGTCCATGTAATGCCGGCCGCCATTCTCCTTCACCCTGTCGGCGGCCCGGTCGATATCCTCGACGAGGACGCCGAAATGGTGCAGCCCGGTATAATCCATGCCCTTGCCGATCTGGTCCGATTTGAAGCGCAGGATCGCGAGATCGATCGTGCCGTCGCTCAAATGATGGCCGTACGCGAGCGGCCCGTCATTGCTGCGAACGAGCCTGAAATCGAATGCCTTTATATAGAAATCGGCCATCGCGTCGGGATCTTTGCAGGCGATCGCCAAATGGCGCAGCTTGGCCATCGTGCGCCTCCTACTCCGCCGCTTCCTTGACCGGCTCGGGCAACGGTTCGGCGCCGGCCCAGCCGTGTTCCGCGATGTCGAACAGCACATGTTCGGGACCATAAAATTTCTTCTCGAAATAGCCGGCCTGCTGCCCGCCCTGACCCTGGTCGATGTAGTGCTCGGCCCCAAGGCTCTCCAGCCTCTTCGAGAACTCGTCAACATCCTCGACCAGAACGCCAAAATGATGCAGGCCGCGGAAATCCATTCCTTTGCCGAGCTGGTCAGTCTTGAACTTGAGGATTGCCATGTTGAGCGTGCCGTCGGACAGGAAGACGCCGTCGGCCAAGACGCCGTTGGGCCGCCCGACTTCGACGAAATCGAACGCCTTCTTGTAGAATTCGGCCATCGCCCCGGGGTCTTCGGCGGCGATCGCGATGTGGCGGAGTTTCGGCATGATGTCCTCCTTGGCTAGAAGCTGTCCCTATTTAGCACGACGCGCGGTTCAACCCGAAGCCTGCGTTAGCGCCGCCAGCGAGATTCCGGCCAACAGCGCCGCCATCGCCTTGCCGACGCGCTTGCGGGCTTCCTCCATCGTGAACCGGCCGAAACGATCGAATTCCGGCAGCATTCGCCCCTGCCACGAAAAGTGCGAGGTACAGACGAGGGTCGTTGGATCGGGGAGGCGCGGCACGAGCCACGCGAACAGCGCCAAGTCCTTGCCGGGCCGATACGGAAAGACGCCGAGCGGCTGCAACTCGGCCGCGGGCGCCGCGAGGCCGGTCTCCTCGAGGAGTTCGCGGCGCGCCGCCGCAGCAAGGCTCTCGCCCGCTTCGGCGACGCCCTTCGGGAGGTCCCAGCGCGGCGAGCGCGTCGCATGCCCGAGCAGGATCCGCTCGCCATCGGTGACGATGACGCCGCAACTCGTCTCTGTCGCTTTCATCGCGTGAAGCCGCCCTCGCTGCCGCCATAGACGCCGTCGTGCCGCTTGTCGTTTGAATTGCCGGTATTGCTGCCGGCGCAGGCAACCAACATCAAACAGAGGACGAGGATCAGCGGGAGCTTCATGCGCCTTTGGTACTCACGCATCCCCAAATGGGCGAAACCACGCTATACTGCGCGGCAGTCGAAGGTCGAGACCCGATGCGCCGCAATTCCTTTGAGGTCCGCCCGCTCAGCGGGGCGATCGGCGCCGAGATCGTCGGCGTCGATCTGGCGTATGACCTCGACGACGATCTGATCGCGGCGCTGCGCCGCGTCTGGCTCGACCATCTCGTCCTGTTCTTTCACGGCCAGGACCTGCCACCGGCGCGCTTTCTGGCGTTGGCGCGCCGCTTCGGCGAGCCGATCGAATACCCGTTTCTGAAGGGTCTCGACGGCTTCCCGGAGATCACGCCGGTCGTGAAGCTGGAGCATGAGCGGATCAATTTCGGCGGGTTGTGGCACAGCGACACCGCCTATCTCGACATCCCGCCGATGGGAACGATGCTGATCGCGCGCGAGGTGCCGCCCTGGGGCGGCGACACGCTGTTTGCCAACATGTACCTCGCCTATGAGAGCCTGTCGCCGGGTCTCAAGCGCCTGCTCGACGGCCTCGTCGCGGTCAATTCGTCGGCCAAGGCGGACGTGACAAAGACCCGCGAGGATCGCCTGCGCGACGCCGCCCGCGCCGATGCGCGGCCGGAATACGAAGCTCTGCACCCGGTCGTGCGCATCCATCCCGAAACCGGGAGGAAGGCGCTCTACATCAATGGCGGGCACACCGTGCACTTCCGCGACATGACCGAACAGGAAAGCGCGCCGCTGCTCGACTTTCTGTTCGCCCACCTGACGCGGCCGGAATTCACCTGCCGCTTCCGCTGGGAGCCGGGGTCGCTCGCGTTCTGGGACAACCGCTGCGCCCAGCATAATCCGGTCAACGATTACCACGGCTTCCGCCGCGTCATGCATCGCATCACGCTGCGGGGCGACCGCCCGCGCTCAGCTACGGCGCGATCTCCTGCACCAGCTCGAGGATGACACGGCGGCGCGGCACCCGCTCGCCCCACACGCGGTCGAAATCGGCAACGAGCGGGGCGATCTTGTCCGGCGCGGTCGCCGCCTCGGCCGCTTCGACCGAGTCGAACTCGTAGAAGGCGAGATGCACGCTCGGATCGGAGCGGCTCCAGCAGCGCCAGGCGCGGCGCGCCGCGAATTCGCGCATCGCCCAAGGCAGATGGTCGCTCGCATACCAATGGTCAAAGCGGGCGCGGTCGGCGGCGGGAACCTCGGCCCGCACCGTGATCAGCGCTCGTCCCATGGGTCATGCTCCGGGATTTGCTTCGTCGATCGTGAAGCCGACTTTCAGCGTCACCTGATAATGCATGATCTTGCCGTCCTCGAGATGGCCGCGGGTATTGACGACCTCGAACCAGCGCAGGTTGCGCAGGGTTTTCGAGGCGCGGGTAACGGCGGTCTGGATCGCGTCCGAGATGCTTTTTTCCGAAGAGCCGGCGATTTCGATGACGCGGTAGACGTGGTCGTCCATGTCGTCCTCCTATCTCGGCAGAGCTTGGTCGGCGAGGCTATCCTGGCTGGCCGATCCAGCCGGGACGCGGGCCGGTACGGCAATAGCTCGTCACGCACGCGGCGGGTTTAAAGCCCCGCCTCGCACCGCTCGCGCGCCAGTCGGCGGGCCGACCAGCCGACGAGAGTGCCAGTCAGGATTGCGACGATGCCGGCACCGCGAAAGATCGCACGATAGGCGTCGAGAAACGCCGGCATCGGTGCGGCGCCGGCGGCGTGCAAAGCCGCTTCGACGCCGTGGAAGACCAGCGTCAGCAACGCAGCGGCGATGACGACGCCGGTTGTGCGGGTCAGCATCGACAGGCTGCCGGCGACGCCACGATGCGCCGGCGGCGAGGCGGCCATGACGAGCTCGATATAGGCGACCTGAAACAGCGCCAGCCCCAGGCCTTGCAGCGCCAGCGTCGCCACCATGACGGCCGGCGCGCTATCGGGCCGCCAGAAGCCGACGAGGAAGAGACCGGCGCCGGCCGCGATGCCCCCGAGCGGCGCGATGCGATGCGCCCCCAGGCGCTCGACGACGAAGCCGGCGAGCGGCGAGAAAGCCGCCATCGCGATAAATCCGCTCGCCAGCACAAACCCGGCGGCGGCCACCGGCAGCGTTGTGTGCTCGCGCAGAAAATATGGCGCGAACAGCATGACCGCGAACGTGACGAGATACATCAACACGCTCGACAGATTGATCAGCGTAAAGCTCGCGCGGCGGAACAGCTCGATGCGCACGATCGGCTGGGCCGCCCGGCCTTCCCACCACACAAAGGCGGCGAAGCTCGCTGCCGCGGCCGGTAGCAGCAGCAGCCCGGCGTAGTTGCCCTGAAGCAGCCGGGCGATCGCGTTGAGGCCCAGCAGCAGCGCGGCGAGACCGATTGCGAGCAGCAGCGCGCCGGCGAAGTCGAAGCGGCGCTCTCCGGCCGGCATCGCGCCACTCGGCAGGCCGCGCAGGAAGATGAGGCTGGTCAGCGCGATCGGCGCGCGGAACCAGAACACCGCGGGCCAGCCCCAGCGCGCGACCAGGGCGCCACCGATCAGCGGCCCGGTCGCGGAGCCGAGCGCAAAGATCAGCGTGAAGATGCCAAGCGCCCGGCTGCGCTGTGCCTCGGGATAAAGACCGGTTACCAGCACCGGCGCGCAGCTGATGATCAGCGCGGCGGCAATCCCTTGCAGAAACCGGAAGAACAATAACCAGCCGAAGCTCGGTGCCGCGGCGCACAGCACAAATGCGGCGATGCTCCACGCCAGACCGGTGCGGAACACGCGGGCATGGCCCCACAGATCGCCGATTCGCCCGAAGGCGAGGAGCGGTCCCGCATTGGTCAGCACATAGCAGATGATGACCCACTGGATCATCGTGATCGGCAGGCCGAAACTGCCGGTGATGTCGGGAAACGCGATGTTGACCGATGTGTCGAGCGGCACGACCGAAATGCCGAGCCCGAGCAGCGCGAGGCGCAGCCGAGACGCCGCGAGCGGGGCCGCGAGGGAAGACTGCTCAGCCTCGCTCGCCATGACGGTGGGCGCGGAAAACATGGCGTGGCGGTCGGCGGTGCGACACGGCGATCGCGTGACGGCGTTTCATGCAATGCAGAGAATGGCTGACCGCAGGCAATCGTGACTACCGATTTCATGCCCAGGGCGCATCGCAGTGCCAATCTAGCGCGCGGCGGCAGGATCGTGACGGGCTGTCGTCGCCGCGGTCGCGCAGTCGGCGTTCAACTGCGACGGTATGTATCGGGGCTATGTTGGAGCCGCGCGTGTCATGTATACCGCGATCGACGACGAGCCTTACCAAACGGGCTGACAATGGCAGAATGCCGGCGTTTTGCGCTCATTGCTGTGATCGCGGTGCTGCTGGCAGGCGCGGTTGCCGCCGCCGGCTGGGAGCACGCGCAAGCGGCGCAGGCCGACGCCGGTCCGGTCAAGCTCGGCCTCATTCTCGATATGTCGGGCCCCTATGCGCGCAACACCGGGATCGGCAGCGCGACGGCTGCGCGCATGGCGGTCGCCGATTTCGGCGGGCATGTGCTCGGCCGGCCGATCGAAGTAATGGTCGCCGACTCCAAGAACAGCAGCGACCAGGCCGCGGCGATCGCCCGCGACTGGTTCGGCAAGGAAAACGTCGCCGCGCTGATGGACGTGACCGGCTCGTCCGAGGCGTTGATCGTGCAGCGCATCGCCGGCACCCTCGACAAGATCGTCATGCTGGAAAGCGCCGATGCGACGCGGCTGTCGAACGAGGCGTGTACGCCAACCTCGGTGCATTACGGCATCGATACTTATGCGATGGCCAACACGGTCGGTGCCAAGCTCGTCGCGGCAGGCGACAAGACCTGGTTTTTCATCACCGTCGATTACAGCTTCGGCTTCGATCTCGAACGCGACACCGCGGCGGTCGTCAAGTCGCATGGCGGGCAGGTTCTTGGCAACGCTCTCTATCCGCTCGGCGCCAGCGATTTCCAGTCCTATCTCGCGCGCGCCGAGCAATCCGGCGCCCAGGTGATCGGGCTGGCCGCGGGCGGCAGCGATCTCGACAACATCATCCGGGAGGCGAGAAGGCTCGGCATGATTCCAGGCCGGCAGGTGCTCGCCGGGCTGGCGCTGCGCATCACCGGGGTGCATGCGCTGGGCCTCGCGACGACGCAAGGGATGCTGCTGAGCGTGCCGTTTTACTGGGACATGAATGAAGAGACGCGGGCCTGGTCGAAACGGTTTTACGCCAAGGTCGGCGCGATGCCGACCGCGGTGCAGGCCGCGGTCTATTCGGCGACGACCCACTATCTGCAGGCGGTCGCGCATGCCGGCACGCTCAACGCCGCGAACGTTATGGAGATGATGCGCGCAATGCCCGTGCGTGATTTCTACGCGCCGGACGGCCATATCCGGCTTGACGGCGTTCTGGTGCACCAGATGCACCTGTTCCAGGTCAAGACGCCGGCTGAATCGCGCTATCCGTGGGACTATCTGAAGCGGCTGGCAACCGTGCCGGGCGACCGCGCGTTCGCGCCGCTGGTGCAGTCGAAATGCCCGATCGTCGAGCAGTACCTGTCGGGAGCAGATTGAGCCGGAGCGCCCGCTCGCCGCTCAACCCGGATCGAGCTCGGTATCCCAATAGAGATAATCGCGCCAGCTTTCGTGCAGGTAATTCGGCGGAAAGGCCCGCCCGTTCTGCTGCAGCATGAAGGTCGTCGGCTGGATCGGCTTGTGCTTTGGGTACATGCCGCTGTGCTGCGGCAGGCGGTTGCCTTTCAACAGGTTGCAGCCGGCGCAGGCGGTCACGACGTTGTTCCATACGGTGCGCCCGCCCTTCGAGCGCGGCACGACGTGATCGAACGTGAGGTCGTGCGACGGGTGGGGCCGCCCGCAATACTGGCAGGTAAACCGGTCGCGCAGGAACACATTGAACCGGGTAAATGCCGGATGACGCGCCGCCTGCACGTATTCCTTCAGCGCAATGACGCTCGGCAGCCGCATCTCGAAAGACGGGCTGCGCACATAGGCGTCGTAATGGTCGATAATGTTGACGCGGTCGAGAAACACCGCCTTGACCGCATCCTGCCACGACCACAGCGACAGCGGAAAGTAGCTGAGCGGCCGGAAATCCGCGTTCAGCACCAGGGCCGGGCAGCCGTCGAGCAGGGTTGTCACCGAAGTTCCCTCTGTTCCTCGCTTGCCCGATAGCACGCGAATATGACTGTTTGATAGCGGATCGCCGCTGCAGCGACAAGATTTAGCGACCGCCGCCTCAACCGGTGGCAAGCTTAGGCCGGCAATTCGCTATTGGTTGAGCGATCGACATGTCCTGCCGCGCCCAAACCTTCGCATCGCCAAGCCGCCGCCGGCGCGCTAGGCTGGGCCGCAGCAACGCGCCGAATTAGGAGGAAGCGCCATGTCAGACAGTGGAGTGCGGCCGCGCATTGAGCAGTTTGAAGCAGAACTGGAAGACATTCTTTCGCCGGCCGAGCCGATCCAGCACCTCGCCGACGGGTTCGGCGGGCCGCAGGGGCCGGCCGAAGGGCCGCTATGGTGGAAGGAAGGCAGCTATCTGCTGTTCAGCGACATCCACAACAATCGCCGGATGAAGCATGAGCCGGGCAAAGGGGCGGAAATCTTTCTCGAACCGACCAACCGCGCCAACGGGTTGACCCGCGATTTGCAGGGCCGCCTCATCGCCTGCGAGCACGACAGCCGCCGCGTCACCCGCCGCGAACACGACGGCAGCATCACCGTCGTCGCCAACAGCTTCCAGGGCCGCCGCCTCAACCGGCCCAACGATGTCGTCGTCAAGTCGGACGGCTGCATCTATTTCACCGATCCGTGGACCAGCCCCAACGCGCCGGAGCAGTGGGACCTGACGTTTGCCGGCGTCTATCGGGTGACGCC
>JASIAN010000228.1 GCA_030042035.1 Alphaproteobacteria bacterium
GAGGCCGAGGCTGGTGATAGCCCGCACCTCCTTGATCACGTTGACCTTCTTGTCGCCGAACCCGGTCAGGATCACGTCGAACTCGGTCTTCGCCTCTTCGACTGGCGCCGCCGCGGCACCGCCGCCGCCCGCTGCAGCCGCGACCGCGATCGGCGCGGCGGCGGACACGCCCCACTTCTCTTCCAGCATCTTCGCCAGCTCCGCCGCCTCGATGACGGTCAACGCCGACAGATCGTCAACGAGCCTTGCCAGATCAGCCATCTCGCCACTCCTGATTGTGCCCAATGGGCCACTTCTCGGTGAAAACCCTGCTATTCCGACGCCGCATCACCGGCGCTCGCCTCCGCATGCGCCTGCAGCACCCGCGCCAACTGCCCGGCCGGGGTCTGCAGCAGCGTCGCGAGCTTGGTCGCCGGCGCGTTGATGAGCCCGATGATTTTGCCGCGTAATTCATCGAGCGAGGGCAGCGTCGCCAGCGCCCTGATGCCGGCCTCGTCGAGGACTTGGCCCGACAGCCCGCCGCCGACGATCGTCAGTTTGGCGTTGCGGTTGGCGAATTCGACCGCCGCCTTCGCCGCCGCAACGGGATCGCGCGAGAAGGCGATCGCTGTCGGCCCGCTGAACAGTGGCGCGAGACCGGTAAATTGCGTGCCTCCGAGAGCCCGCTTCACGAGCCGGTTTTTCGTCACCCGGTAGCGCGCGCCGATGCCGCGCATCTGGCGGCGCAGCTGCGTTGCTTCCTCCACGGTCAGCCCGGTCTGGTGGGTAACGACAACGCACACCGTCTCCGCCAGGTCCTGATGCAGGCTGTCGGTCAGCGCCTGTTTCTGCGCCCGATCCACGACTGTGTTTTCTCCTGTGTTTCTGCCGCCTCTCGCGGCTACGCCCGCGGCTCCTCGGCGGCAAGGCCCTGCAACTCGATCTTGACCGCCGGCCCCATCGTCGATGACAGGCTCACCCGCTTGATGTAGGTGCCCTTGACGCCGCTCGGCCGACCGCGCGCGATGGCGCCGACAAAGGTGCGCACATTATCGATGAGCGCGGCGTCCGTAAAGCTCGCCTTGCCGACCCCGGCATGGACGATGCCGGCCCGCTCGGCGCGAAACTCGACCTGCCCGCCCTTGGCCGCTCTGACCGCCTCGGCGATATTCTGCGTCACGGTGCCGAGCCGCGGGTTGGGCATCAGACCGCGGGGCCCGAGGATTTTGCCGAGCCGGCCGACCAGCGCCATCATGTCCGGCGTCGCGATGGCGCGGTCGAAATTGATTTCGCCGCCCTGGATTTTCTCAACCAGGTCTTCGGCGCCGACGACATCAGCGCCGGCCTCTTCCGCCTCCTTGGCGCGGTCGCCGCGGGCGAAGACACCGACCCGCACGCTCTTGCCGGTGCCGTGCGGCAGCATGACCGTGCCGCGCAAATTCTGGTCGGGCTTCCGCGGGTCGAGGTTGAGGTTCATCGCGATCTCGACCGTCTCGTCAAAGCGGGCCAACGCGCGCGATTTGATCTCTTTGACCGCCTCTTCGATCTTCAGCGGCGGTGCCTCCGGGGTGATGCCCTGCCACGCCTTCTGCAGCCGCTTGCCTGCCTTTGCCATCGCTCTCTCCGGTTATTCAACGACGTCGAGGCCCATCGAGCGGGCCGAGCCGATCACCATGCGGCACGCCGCGTCGAGGTCGTTGGCGTTGAGATCGGCCATCTTCTGCGTTGCGATCTCGCGGATCTGCGACATCGTCACGCGGCCGACCAGGGCGCCCTTGCCGGTCGCCTGCGCTCCCTTCTCGACGCCGGCCGCCTTCTTCAGAAAATAGCTCGCCGGCGGCGTCTTGGTCACGAACGTAAAGCTGCGGTCGCCATAAGCGGTGATGACGACCGGGATTGGCATGCCGGGTTCGAGGTTCTGCGTCTGCGCGTTGAACGTCTTGCAGAACTCCATGATGTTGAGGCCGCGCTGGCCCAGGGCCGGGCCGATCGGCGGCGACGGGTTGGCCTTGCCGGCCGGCACCTGCAATTTGATCACCCCGACGATCTTTTTGGCCATCTGTTATCCTCATCCACCCCGGCGAAGACCGGGGCCCATGCCGCCGCCGCTTCGCCCGCTGACCCTTGGATCCCGGCTTTCGCCGGGATGCTCGCACGGCTACGCCGTGCTCACACCTTCTCGACCTGCGAATATTCGAGTTCGACCGGCGTCGCGCGGCCGAAGATCGACACGGCGACCTTGATCCGCGACTTCTCCTCGTCGACCTCCTCGACGACGCCGTTGAACGACGTGAACGGCCCGTCCGACACGCGCACCTGCTCGCCGATCTCGAACGTGACCGACGGCCGCGGCCGCTCGATCCCCTCCTGAATCTGCCGCATGATGCGGCCCGCCTCGGCGTCGCTGATCGGCAGCGGCCGCCCGCGGCCGCCGAGAAAACCGGTGACCTTCGCCGTATTCTTGACGAGATGCCAGGTCTCGTCGTCCATATCCATCTTGATCAGCACGTATCCCGGAAAAATCTTGCGCTCCGACGCGACCTTGGCGCCGCGCTTGATTTCGACGACTTCCTCGGTCGGTACGAGAATTTCCTCGAAGCGGCTCGTCAGACCCTTCTGCTCGGCCTGTTCGCGGATCGCCTGCGACACCTTCTTCTCGAACCCGGAATAGACGTGGATCACGTACCAGCGGCTCGCCATCGCCCGCTCCTATTGCCCGAGCCCGAAGACGAGCCGCACGCCATAAGACAGCGCCTGGTCGGTCACGAAGAAGAACGCGGCGGCGATAAACACCATGGCGAACACGAGCGCCGTCGTCACCAGCGTCTCCTTGCGGGTCGGCCAGGTCACGCGCGCCAGCTCCTGGCGCACCTCTTGGATAAATTCGACGGCGTTGGGCTTCATCGTCTTTCGGTTCAATCGGGTCGGCCGCAGCTGGCCGGCATCACAATACCTCTGCCTATATAGTCAATCCGGTGGCGCATGGCAGGAGTGGAGGGGCTCGAACCCCCAACCCCCGGTTTTGGAGACCGGTGCTCTACCAGTTGAGCTACACTCCTAATCCGGCGCACCGGCCTCGGGGCGCACACTACCGTTCCGAAAAGCGCGATCCGGCGCCGGAACGGCGTTTATAGCAAATTGCCGGCCGATGTCGAGCCTCGCCGCGCGCCGCGGACCGGCGCCGCTCGCCGCGCCGCGCCCCTGCACGCGCATCGCGCGCTGCCCTTAACCAAATGTTCAACCGATCCGCTCATGCTGCGGCGACAGGAATGCCAAGGTGCCAGCCGAGATCCGCCATATCGTCTTCTCCCCGGCCGAGGTTGCGGCGGCGATCCGCGAATACCGCCGGCATGTCGGACGCCCGCTCGCGGTGGGCCTGCTGCGCCGCTTCGAGCTGCAACCGGGGACGGGGGGCGTGCGCGCCGCCTTCGCGATCATCCCCGACAGTGGCGCCCCGTGCGACAGCGGCGAGGTCGGCGCCGCCGAGATCACCGACGCGCTGGTGCTCTATTGCAACGCCCACAACATCCCGCTGCCGGCGGGTGGTATCAAGAGCCTGCAGCGGTTCGGCGACAGCCTCCTCCTCATCATCACAGTCAACCTGACCGGCGCCGGCTGGCCGCTGTCGGCCGGGCTGGTTGCGATGTACCGCCCGCCCTTGGCCGCCGACGGCTAGGTCTGCGGCCGGCCGCTTGGCCTCACATCGTCGCGCCGCCGCACGACTAGGTGAACTGGAGCGGGTGATGGGAATCGAACCCACGTAGCCAGCTTGGAAGGCTGGAGCTCTACCATTGAGCTACACCCGCTCGACCTGCGGCTTCTCCTCCGCCGCGTTGCCGCCGGCAAAATTCGCGGTCGCGCCCCGCGCTGATGGAAGGGCTATCTGCAACCCTCTCTCTATCAGAGTCCAAGGACGGCGATCAACGTTCGTAAGCTGGCAGCTACCGCAACATAATTCGCACTTTACCAGTGACAATATTGCCCGGTCCATTCGAGCAGATTTGATTT
>JASIAN010000229.1 GCA_030042035.1 Alphaproteobacteria bacterium
GCTGAAACGATAGGTTGCGATGCTCACCCGTTGCGATCGTCCATGAACAGCAGCAGGGAGGATCGCATGTCGAGACCGAGGAACGCCTGGCCGGCCATCTGATAATTGGGCGGCGCGAGCGCGACGTGCTGGCATGCCGCGTGGATGTCCCGCACGCAGCGCTCGATCCCGCTGCTGGCGTAAGGAGCAGCCGAACCGGCGGCGGTAAACATCAGTTCCGCCGCCTGCTTAGCGGCCGTTGCGGCATGTGTTGACGCGAGCCACAGCAGCGCGCGCTGCGGCACGCCGACCACCCGCCCGGCGGCGACCACCTGCCATGCCTCGTCGAGCGATTGGTAAAGAAACGCGCGAGCCGACCGCAACAAGGCTTCAGCCGTCCCGAGGTTTGTCTGCATCGTCGCGTCTTCGCTGAGGCCGCGGCGCGAGCGACTGGCGATTTTTGTCTTCGCGATTTCCCGCACGATGTCGATGGCGTGGCGAGCGATGCCGAGCGGAACGGCGGCTAGTACCGTCGCAAACAGCGCGACTGTCGGCATCGCATAGAGTGGTCCTGGCTCGGTCGGAGGCTCGCGGAACGACAGCGACCGTTCGGCCGGAACAAAGACATCGCGAACCGCGTAGTCGTGGCTGCCGGTGCCGCGCAGCCCGATGCTGTGCCAGGTATCGAGGATTTCGCAATCGGCGGCGGGGAAAAACAGGATGCGGCTAACCGGCATCCCATCGGCGGTCATCCGCGGCTGATCGCCGTCGAAAATGCGGCAGCCGCCGACGATCCATTGCGAATGCTGACAGCCGCTGCCCAAGGGCCAGCGGCCGGTCACCCGGTAGCCGCCGTCAACAACGACGGCGTTGCCAAAGGGACGGAAGGCGCCGGCGGTTCTGACCAACGGATCGCTGCCGTAGATCTCGCGCGCCGCCTCGGCCGGCAGATAGCCGCCGAACGCGCCATATTCGCCGCCGATGCCGACGCACCAACCGGCGGCGCCATCCGCCCGGGCGATTTCCTCGACGACGCGCACCAATGTCATCGGGTCGGCTTCTTCGCCGCCCAGCGTGCACGGGATCCACAGCCGGAAGAACCCCGCCTGCGCCAGCGCCTCGACGAGCGCGTTCGGCAATCGCCGCGACCGCTCGATCTCATCGGCCGCCGTCGCGATTTGCGGCGCCAGCGCCTTGGCCGCGTCGATGAGCGACGTTGCGGCGGCAGCCATCGCATCAGCCGCGGGCGAGCGAATAGACCTGCGTGCCGCCGGGCGGCGAGGGGAGGGCGGCCCAGGTTTCGCCGGCATCGGTGCTGGTCCACACCTCGCCGCCGTTCGTCGCGCACGACATGCACTGCGGCCGGCGCTCGTCGAAGGCGATCTTGAACATCGTATGCGGCACCGGCGCGCCAATTTCGACGCGGGTCCAGCTGTCGCCGCCGTCGCGGCTGTGCAACAGCGCGCCGGCATCGCTCTGGAAGCCGGCGCCGGCCGCAACCCACAGATGACGCGGGTTGCCCGGCACCTCGCGGATGTCGCGGCAGTAGATGTGACCCTTCGGGTTCATCGGCTCCAAGGCGACGTGGCTCCAATGGTCGCCCTCGTCGAGGCTCTTCCACATGCCGGCGCGCGCGATGCCGAACACGGTGCCAGGCCGCCAGCGGCTCGCCAAGACGCCGTGCATATCGACCATGTCATCATTGACGTACTGGCCGTGGCTCAGGTTTTCCCAGTGCTTGCCGCCGTCGACGGAGCGGATCGTGCCGCCGACCTCGATCGCGCCGTAAATCACGTCGGGTTCGCTGGCCGAGGCGTCGAGCATCAACACACGCTTGGCGGGGTTGGCGCCGGGCGCCGTCGTGATGTCCGGGAACCGCACGCTGACCGGCAGCCGCGCCCAATTCTCGCCGGCATCGTCGCTGCGATAGATTTCGCAATTCTCGGTGCCGACGAGGATCACGTTGGGGTCATGCGGGTGGAACAGGATCGACCACACCGGCAGGCCGTGGTCGGGCATATCGACCTTTTCCCAATGGTCGCCGCGGTCGATGCTGCGATAGAGACCCGCTTGCGTGCCGGCATAGACGACCTTGGAGAGGCGCGGGTGCACCGCCAGCGCGCGCACCGCCGGCGCTTCCGGCAGGCCGCGCGTCAGCGCCTGCCATTCGCCGCTGCCCTCGGCCATGCGGAAAATGCCGTGATGCACGATGAGGCCGCGCCCGGTTTCGCCCGCGAGGCCGAGATAGAGGTAGGATTGGTCGCCGTTCGCGTGTTTCGTTTGTGCCATCGCCATCGCCCCTGTTGCCTCACATGTCCATTATCGCCAGCTTGGCAATTCCGCGCCGGTTCGGCAAGCGGGCCGGCAGCGCACCGGTTCGCACCGGCTTCAGCGACGGGCGATGAAGGCGCGGCCGATCAGCTGGCGGTGGATCTGGTTGGTGCCTTCCCAAATCTGCGTGATCTTGGCGTCGCGCAATAGCCGCTCGACGCGATATTCCTTGATGTAGCCGTAGCCGCCGTGGAGTTGCACGGCTTCGGTCGCGATGCGCATCGCAAGGTCGGACGCGCGCAGTTTCAGCATCGAAGCCTCGACCGCGATCTCGTCTTCGCCCTGATCGACAAGCCGTGCGACATGCCACAGCCACGCGTCGCACATTGCCAAATCGGTCGCGAGGTCGGCGAGCAGAAACTGGATGCCCTGAAACTCGACGATGCGGCGCCCCGACTGGCGGCGCTCGTTGATGTAGGCGACGGCGTCGTCAAAGGCGGCGCGGGCGATGCCGAGCGCGTGCGCGGCGACGCTCGGCCGCGATTTGTTGAGGGCCGCCAGCAGGAGCTGCAAGCCGTCGCCGGGTGCCCCAAGCAGGTTGTGGCGAGGCACGCGGCAGTCGTCGAACGCGAGCGCGGCGGTCGAGGCGGCGCGGTGGCCGAGCTTGTCCTCGGTGCGCAGCACGCTGAGGCCGGGCGTGCCTTTTTCAAGATACAGCGCCGAGATCGCGCCGCGCCCGTCGCCGAGCGGCGCCCATTTGCCGAACACCAGCATCAGATCGGCGACATCGCCGTTGCTGATGAATGTCTTACCGCCCGAAACGATGATGTCGTCGCCGGCCGGCGTGAAGCGCGTCTGCATGGCGGTGGCGTCGGAGCCGGCCGCGGGTTCAGTAATCGCCAAGGCGCCGATCGCGCCCGCCGCGACCCGCGGCAGCAGGCGCTTTTTCTGTTCTTCCGTGGCGAAATCGACGAGCGGCTTGGTGGCGTGGAAATTGGTCGCCCAGATGATGCCGGTCGCGGCGCAGGCGGCGGCAATCTCGCGCACACAGGCGAGATAGGCGGCATAGGAAAGCCCGGCGCCACCGTATGCCGCGGGCACGAACATCGCGTTGAGGCCGAGCGCGTTGATCGCCCGAATATTGTCCCACGGGAAGTCGCCCGAACGGTCGTAGTGGGCGGCGCGCGGCGCGATCTCGTCGCGGCACAATGCCGTGACGCTCGCCCAAAGCTGCCGTTCTTCCTCGGACAGCGGCGGCAGCGCATCCAGGCGATTGAAAATCGTGGCGATCAAGCTGAGGAGCCTTTTGGAGCGAGGGAAAAACGGATACCAGCTTTGCGCATAGCCGCGCTGAGCGATACTATGAGTTTCTTGCCGGGCTGCAGTAGCTCAAAAATGGAGGGCGTTAATGGCCGACGAGAGCGAGCAGGCCACAGATGCAAGGCGTCAGCGGCGACACGAACAGGCAGCGGCCCTCCCTGCAACGTTCGTAGACTCGTACAGTACCGTCTGGGGAACGGACTCGGTGCGAATATCTTTCGGTGAATATCTTTTTGGCGAATGGCATTACCGCGTTGCGGTTGTCATGCCAATGGAGGACGCGGAAAGATTGGGTGAATCCTTACTTGATATCGCCAAAAGAGCAAAATTAGAGCGAGAATCGGGTGAAAAATAGGACCCAATAATAGATGGTTCATCAAACCATCAACGGGGAAGCTCATGAAGATGAACATAAGGGACGAGCGAAGACGTCAATCTTCCCGGTGTCTTCCGAGGTGCATCCGAAATACGATCTACCGCCATCGGAGCCGGCTGAACCCTTTGAAGGTGTGGTTGACACCGGGCTTCCGCAGCGTCGGCGAGGGCCAATAGTGGCTGACATTTCCCGCGAGGAGATCGACGCTAAGCTTCAAGCTGCTGAGGCCCGGACGGAAGCGCGCTTCGCACAGCTTTCGGGCACTTTGGAGGTGAGATTTGCCACTTTGGACAATAAGATAGACAAGTTAGTCGATTCGGTTAGCCAACTTTCTAAAAACGTTGACACAGTCAGAGCCGACAACAAAGCGACACGGTGGACAATTGTCGGTGTCGTCGTCGCAAGTCTGATTGCAGGGCTGGCCGCCATTTGGACCACCCAAGGCAATATGCTCGCTGCATTCCAAGCATCCTTGGCAGTGAAGACATTACCGGCTGAACCTCCAAAGAAATAAAAATAATATAATATGGAACTGGGCACGCATCGCTCGCATGCGCCCATCCTTGAAGCTGGGTCTGCGTTTTTCGACGGAGGGGATTATCCCTTCGGTGGCATCCGCCGTACGGCTCAATAGCCCTTCAGAAACGGCAGCACGTGGGCAATCCATTCCGCCGGCTTTTCGAAGGGCGGCCAGTGGCCGCAATTATTGAGTAGCACGAGGCGGGAATCGGCAATGTGGTTGAGGATTGCGATCGAGACCTCGAACGGGACCATGCGATCGTAGCGCCCGTGGATCAGCAAGACCGGCGCCGCGATACCAGGCAGATCGGGCGTATAGTCATGCGGCAGGCTGACCGATTGGCGGCGCGCCGCGATAAACTCGGGCGACCAGGTGTGAGCGTGGTGAATATATTCGACGAGTTCATCGGTCACCAGGTGCTCGTCGTCGATGTGGACACGCAGGTAGCGGCGGATGTTGTCGGGGCTCGGGTCGGCGATCGCCTGTTGGGTGGCGCGGCTGCCCTCCGAAGGGCGGTTGGCCATCAGATAGCGGTCGCCGCCGGTGCCGATATGTGAGCCGCCCATGACGAACCGCGTGACCCGCTCGGGATAGCTGATCGCGGCGACCATCGCGGACTGGCCGCCCTGCGAATTGCCGACCCAATGCGCCCGCGCGATGCCGAGCGCATCGAGCAGCGCAACCGCCGTCCTCGCCTGCACCGCATGCACCCCGTCGCGGTAAATAATAGGGCCGGTCTTCGAAAAATTCGGCAGGTCCATCAGAATGCAGCGGAAATGCTGCGCCAGCGCGCCGACCACCTTGTGAAACGTGATCCATGCGGTTGTGCCGGGGCCGTAGGAATGCAGAAACAGCACCGGTTCGCCCTGGCCGATGTCGTGATAGTGCACATTCATGCCGCCGGCTGCGATCGTCTTGCCGGTGCCGGTTTCGGTCAGGCCATTCGCCGCGATGAACGGCATCTCTCCCCTCCCTGGGGTTGTCCGCAAGGGACGCGGATGAGTCTCGAAGCGCCGTCAATACATGTGCTGGCCGCCGTTGACCGAGAGCGTCGAACCGGTGATGAAATCGGCATCGTCGGCGACGAGAAAGAGGACGGCGCGGGCGATGTCGTCGGCCTTGCCGAGGCGGCCGACCGGGATGCGCGCGACGATCTTTTCCAACACGTCGGCCGGCACCGCGCGCACCATCTCGGTGTCGACATAGCCGGGCGCGACGGCGTTGACGGTGATGCCGCGCGCCGCGCCCTCCTGCGCCAGCGCTTTCGTAAAGCCATGGATGCCGGATTTGGCGGCGGCGTAATTGACCTGGCCGTATTGCCCGGCCTGGCCGTTGATCGAGCCGATATTGACGATGCGGCCAAAGCCGCGGCTGCGCATTCCCTCGATGACCGCGCGCGACATGTTGAAGCACGACGTGAGGTTGGTGCGGATCACCGCATCCCACTGCTCAAAGCTCATGCGATGCATCGTTGCATCGCGGGTGATGCCGGCGTTGTTGACGAGCACCTCGATCGGCCCGAGCTGCGCCTCGATCGCCCCGACGCCCGCGGCGCAGGCGGCGAAATCGCCGACATCGAACTTGAACACCGGGATGCCGGTCTCGGCCGAGAAGACCTGCGCGGTCCGCTCGTCATGGCCGTAATTGGCCGCGACGCGATAGCCGGCGCCCTTCAGCGACACCGAGATCGCCCGGCCGATGCCGCGCGTCCCGCCGGTGACCACCGCCACGCGTGCCATCGTCTCCTCCCTGCAAAATTAACAATGAGACAGTGAGGCCGTCAAATTTCAACGGCACTGCGATCTCATTGTCTGACCGTCTCATTGTTAAATTTCGACGGGTTTCGCTCCCCAAAAACTTGTCGCAACGAATGCTGTTCAATCGCGGGCGACGCACATCGCAATGCCCATGCCGCCGCCGATGCACAACGTCGCGAGGCCTTTTTTGGCGTCGCGCTTCTGCATCTCATAGAGCAGCGTCACGAGCACGCGCGTGCCGGAGGCGCCGATCGGGTGGCCCAAGGCGATCGCGCCGCCGTTGACGTTGAGCCTCTCGGGATCGAAGCCGAGATCCTTGCCGACCGCGCAGGCCTGCGCCGCAAAGGCTTCGTTGGCTTCAATGAGGTCGAGATCGGCGACCGACCAGCCGGCTTTTTTCAGCGCCAAGCGCGAGGCCGGGATCGGGCCCGTGCCCATGATCGCCGGATCGACCCCGGCGGTCGCCCACGACACGATGCGGGCCAGGGGCGTGCAGCCGCGCTTCCGCGCCGCGTCGGCCGTCATCAGCACGACCGCGGCGGCGCCGTCGTTGATGCCGGAGGCGTTGCCGGCCGTCACGGTGCCGTTCTTGTCGAAGGCCGGGCGGAGTTTGGCGAGCACCTCAACGGTCGTGCCGTGCTTCGGATGCTCGTCCGTGTCGACGACCGTGTCGCCGCGCCGCGTCTTGACGACGACCGGCACGATTTCGTCCCTGAAGCGGCCGGCCTTCTGTGCCGCCTCGGCGCGCGCCTGCGAACGGGCGGCAAACTCGTCCTGCTGCTCGCGCGTGATCTGCCAGCGCTGCGCTACGTTTTCGGCCGTGTTGCCCATGTGATAGCCGTTGAACGCGTCCCACAGCCCGTCCTTGATCATCGTATCGACGATCTGCACATCGCCCATCTTCGTGCCGTTGCGCAGATGCATACAGTGCGGCGCCTGGCTCATGCTCTCCTGGCCGCCGGCGACGACAATGTCGCTGTCGCCACCGCGGATCGCCTGATAGCCGAGCGCCACCGTGCGCAGCCCCGAGCCGCACAGCTGGTTGACGCCATAGGCCGTCACCTCGAACGGCAGGCCGGCGGCGACCGCGGCCTGGCGCGCCGGGTTCTGCCCTTCGCCGGCCGCGAGGATCTGACCCATGATGACTTCCGAGACCTCTTTCGGCTCGACCGCGGCACGGCGCAGCGCGTCGCGGATCGCGACTTCGCCGAGTTCGTGCGCTGCGAGCGAAGCGAGGCCGCCGTTGAAGGCGCCGACGGGGGTGCGGGCGGCGCCGGCGATGACGACATCGGTCATGAAACGGTCTCCTCGGCGGATTGCGCAGGGCGAGGGTCTATGTGGGCAGGTGCGGGCGAGTCTAAAAGCCGCCGGTGGCGGAAGTCCAGAGCGGCGGCCGGCGTCGACCGGCTATTCCTGCGGGTAGCGCCACACGGTTGCGGGCTGCTGCGCACTCTCGTCGATGGTCCATTGCGGCAATGCCAAACCCTCGGCGACATCGCTGAACACCATGCGCACCCGCGTGCCGATGCCGACCCGCCGCACCATGTCGGGCGGCGCGAGGCGGCCGTCGGGCGTGCACAGATTGCCGATCACGCGCAGCGCCTCGTCCGCCGTCGGCTCGCCTTTCTGCGTATCGAGATCGACGAGCAGGATGAGATAGGGCGTATGATTGCGAAAGGCCGGCTGGATCGCGTGATGCACCTCGCTATAGGAATGCACCGCGCCCTTGCCTTCGACGCGCCGCCACGTCGATTCGAGCGCCATGCACCACGGGCACGCCGTCGTCGGCGGATAGCGCAGCCGGCCGCATTGGGCGCAGGCCTGCAAGTGGAAATCGTGCGCCGCGCAATGTTTGAAGTACTCAAGGTTTTCGTGGTCGAGATCGCCGAGTTGCAGCGGCATGCCGAGATATTGCGCCGA
>JASIAN010000230.1 GCA_030042035.1 Alphaproteobacteria bacterium
TAGGGCCGGGCGCAGCCGTTCGGGCAGCCGGTGATGCGCACACTCAGGCGCTCGTGCTCGAGCCCCCATCGCCTCAGCCCTTCGGCGATCGCGCCGATGATGTCAGCGCGCACTCGCTCCGCCTCGGTCAATGCCAAGCCGCAGGTCGGCAGCGCCGGACAGGCCAAGGCCCAGCGCTCGACCGGCAACAGGTCTTCGGCAAGGCGCACGCCATGGCGGCGCAGCAGCGCCGTAATCGTCGGTCGGTCGGCGGGCGCGATATTGCTGAGGATCATGTCCTGGCTCGGCATCAGGATCGGGTCCAAAGCGAACCGGCCGACGACCTCGCGCAGCGCGGTCCGCAGGCGCGCATCCCGGTCATCTACGATCCGCCCGCTTGCGACCGGCACGCCGAGGTAGAGGCGCCCATCGCCCTGGTCGTGCCAGCCGAGATGGTCGGGCACCTGGAAATCGGGCATCGGCCGGCACCGTGCGAGCGGCTTGCCGAGATCCTCCGACAGCCGTTCGCGCGCCCAATCTTCGCCGTTTTCAGCGATGACGTATTTGAGGCGAGCGTGGCGGCGATTGCCGCGATCGCCCCAGTCGCGATGCAGCCGCACGACGGCCGCCGCCGCATCGAGCAGGTCGTCGCGTTCGATAAAGGCAACCGGCGTCGCAAGCCGCGGATAGGTCTGCGGCTTGTTGTGCGTCAGACCGTGGCCGCCACCGAGCAGAAAATTGTAGCCGGAGAGCCGGTCGCCATCGAACAGTGCGACGATCGCGAGGTCGTTCGTCAGCACATCGATCGTGTTGTCCTCTGGAACCGCGAGCCCGATCTTGAATTTCCGCGGCAGGTAGCGCTCGCCGTAGAGCGGATCGGGCGTCTCGTCCTGCGGCGCCAGTTTCTCTCCGTCGAGCCAGATCTCGTGATAGGCGCCGGTCTGCGGCAACAGATGCAGGGACAGGCGGCGGGCGTCATCATCGAGCCGCTCATGTGCCGCATCCCGGATCGGGGCAGGCACCGTCGTAACGGTGCGTACGACATCGCCGCAGGCCGCGAGCGTCGTTAAGAGCGCCGCGTTGATTTTGGCGATCGTCGATTGCAGTCCCGCCTTCACGACGCCATGAAACTGGATGCTCTGGCGGGTCGTGATGCGCAGCGAGCCGTTAGCGTAGCGGTCGGCTAGCGCGTCGAGAGCCAGGTATTGCTCGGCCGTCAGCCGGCCGCCCGGGATGCGCACCCGCACCATGAACTGCCACAGCTTGTCGTCGCCGCGCTGCTTGCGTTCGGTCGCGCTGTCGCGGTCATAGCCTTGATAGATGCCGTGGAATTTCAGCAGGCTATAGCCAGTGTTGTCGAACGGTGTCGCCGTATCGCCGAGGTCGCGTGCGAGGTTGCCGCGCAGCTGCCGGCTCTGTTGCTTGACCGCTTCGGCCTTCGAGAGCCGTTCGATGTCCGCCATCGCCGCAGCCTCCCGTCAACCTGACCGGCCATTGGCGGTGAAGGCGGGCTGTAAATCCAAATCATTGCCGCGCAGTCGATTGTCAAACATTACCTGCACTCGCACGTCAATACATCGCTCGCTACACTAAGCAATTTCCCGCCCATCAACGCTATGGAACGGGCAAGCTTCCGTATTATCACAACGGCGAAGCTGCAATTAAAGATGGATTGAGAAACGGGCTAGCGTCAACAGTAGGGATTTATTTATTTCGGCCGGAAGAGGGATCGATATGCTGCTGCTCGGCACAGCCGGAGAACCTCATTCGTCGGCGGCGTGGTCCGGCGCGCGGCGATCGCGGAAGGCGCGGCGATGAAGCGGATAGGCGGTTGTGTGCTTCAGGCGTTCCATCGCAAAGCGCGAGGTCACATTCTTCATCGGCGCAATCGCGATCAGACGCTTGTAGAAGGCGTCATATTCGGCCATGTCGGCGACCGCGACGCGCAACACGTAATCGACATCGCCCGCCATCCGGTAGGCTTCCATAACCTCTGGCATGCTGCCGATCCCGAGGCTGAACCGCTCCAGCCACTCGGGCGTGTGTTCGCCGGCCTCGATGCTGACCAGGACCGACAAGCCAACGCCTACACGGTCCGGATCGACGACGGCAACGCGGCGGGTGATGACCCCAGTCGCCTCAAGCTTCTGGATGCGTTTCCAGCACGGCGTCGGCGACAGCCCGACGCGGTCCGCCATCTGCGCGATGGACAGCGTCGCGTTCTGCTGCAGGATCTCCAGCAGCGACCGGTCGATGTCGTCCATCGAGATGATCCCATCTCATGCACCCGCGGCGGAAGACGAGTAGTTAGCCGATCCGAACATGTCAAATGTTCTCAATCTACCTAAAAACTCCGTTCATATCCAACTGGTGTCGGAGACCAACCCGCCATCAGAGGCGGCATCAACCAGGACGCGCGCGGCGCCGCGATCAGCCCGGCATTAGTCGCGCCGGTTGCCGAAGCGGTGTGCGGCACCCGAAAACATCGGATCGTCGCTGCGCCGTCGCCCCGAGGCCGCAGCGCAACGCCGCCCACGGCGCTGGTCAATTGAGCGCCGCGACCTCCTGGCGCAGCACTACGAGGAGCGCATCGAAACGCCCGCCATTGTTCTCGATCCACGACGCGAACTGGTTGCGCAAGGCGAGCCGCATGCTGACGCCGCCAACCGAGATGTCGGTGATCTTGTAGTGCCCGTTGCTCCCGGTCAGGTACCAGTCGAACCGCACCCGGTTGCCGTCGCGGCGCGTGATCTCGGTGTTGACGATCGTCTCGTCGCCATCGACCGCGTTGCCGAGGACGCGGACCGACGCCCCGCTGAAATCGTCGAGCCGCAGGCTCAGCGCCCGCGCAGTGAATTCCGGGTAGACCTTGAAGAATTCCTGCTCTTCCTGCGCGGTCGCCATCCGGCGGTAGCGCCCCATCGCGAAGTCGCCAATGCCGGAAATATCGAAATCGTCGTGCAGCAGCCGGTCGAGGCGGGCGAAGCGTTCGCGCGAGGGAAGGCTGGTCCCGAGCGCCGCGATGCCCTCGGTGCTGACCGTCGAGATGAACGCGCCGGGGTCGGCGGCCGCGCGCGCCGCCCCCGCCGGCCACGCCAGCAGCAAAGCCAGTGCGCCCGCCGCCACTGAGGCGCGAAAGCGGGATGCGATCGGGGAGAGGGTAATCATGTCAGCTCCTGCGCACGGGTTGGGGGTTCGTGCACAGCAAAGATGCGCGCATTCAGGCCGAATACATGTGAAGCCAATCACACTTTTGCGATATCCCTTTGCGAAGCTGCGTGCCGCAGTCGGTCCGGCGCGCGGGCGGCGCCGGACCCGCCTTGCGGCGACGCCGTCAGCCGCGCCGCGGCGTGTGCCTGGCAAGGAACTCCTTGACCCGCGCTTTTGCCGCGCTCAATGCCGCGCCGGTCTTCCATTCCGGCACAAACTCGCAGTTCGGAATGAGCTTTGAAAGTTCTTCCGAGATCGGCCAGGGGTGCGCCTCGTCGTTGCCGGCGAGAATGAGGCACGCCGCCTTGATCGTCCGCGCGAAATCGCGGTCGGCGCAGTAGACGAAGCCCGCAGCGTAAAGGTTGTGGTAGAAGCGATCGAGCACCTCCGGCGTCGCCTCCGGATGATCGTTCAGCTCGGCGGCCCATTCGTCGAAGCGCGGCGAGCGCTTCCCCGGCAATGGCCCGACCCGGCCGATCGGCTGCGCCAAAACCGCCGCCGCAACGCGCGCCGGCTGCTTTTTCAAGATGTTGATGATGAACGAGCCGCCGATACACTGGCCGTACAGGTGGCAGCGGTCGATGCGCAGATGGTCGAGCAGCGCGATATGGTCGGCCGTGTACGCATCCCAGCCGTCATCGGCGGTGATCGGGGCGCGCGAGCGGCCGCCGGCGTTGCGCTGATCCATGACGATGACGCGATAATCGGCCGCCCACTCGGTTGTCGGATTGATCGGCGCCATCGGCTGGCCCCACACCGCGATTGTCGATTTGAGACCGGCCGGCGCAAAGGTCAGGATCGGAAAACCCTGGCCGAATTCCTCGTAGTAGATGTCGGCGCCGTCATGATGAAAGCTCGGCATGGCCAAATCCCTCCTGCCCGAATGCGGAAGGCGCGATGCTAGCCGATCCGGCGCCGGCGGCAAGCGTAGCGCGATCAGGCGGGTGCGGCGTCGCGCTCGGGCCGGCCGTGGATGTGGACGTGCTGGCCGCCGGCTTGTTCCAGGATGCGGGCGGCGCGCAGTTCGGTCTCGTGGTCGGCGCAGCGTACCCAGAGCAGCGCGGCGCCCGCCTTGAGCGCGGCGGCGAATTCGTCGCTGTGCGAGGCCGCCGTCCAGTCGTCGAAGAACTCCTTCAGCGCCGCGGCGCCCAGCCCGGCGCCGACCAGCGCTGCGACAATCGCGGCGATCGGCCCGCCCGAAATTAGCACCATGCCGCTGATGGTCAACGGTGCGAGGTATTTGACGTCATCGCCGAGCCCTGCCTCGATTGCTTCCTTCAACGGGTGGTCGGCCACGGTCAGCGGCCGATGCGAGGCGAGGACCGACAGGTCGCTCGGCTGAAAGCCAGCGGCGAAAAGCGCCGCGACCGCGTTGCGGAAATGCTTGCGGTCGGGGAACGAGGCGACCGCCTCGCGGACCAGCGGGACGGGCGTCGGCGCGGCTGCCGCCATTTGCTGCTCTCCATTGCGCGCTCGCGTTTGGGGCATGTTAACGTCAAACGCCGCGACCGCGCTCGCCCCATTTTGCCGCCATTCGACGCCGCGCCAATGACCATTGACCCCACGCCCGATCCGTCGCCGCCGCACCCGCCGGACTCCGCGACGCCAGTCATGGCGCAGTACCACGAGATCAAGGCAGCGCATCCCGACTGCCTTTTGTTCTTCCGCATGGGCGATTTTTATGAGCTGTTCTTCGCGGATGCGATCGCCGCCGCGCCGGCGCTCGACATCGCGTTGACGCGGCGCGGCAAGAACCCCGATGGCAGCGATATTCCGATGTGCGGCGTGCCGGTGCATGCGGTCGATGCGTATCTTGCGCGGCTGATCCGGGCCGGCTTCAAGGTCGCGATCTGCGACCAGATCGAGGACCCGGCCGAGGCGCGGCGACGCGGCAATCGCGGCCCCGTCAAGCGCGCCGTCGTGCGCGTCGTGACCGCCGGTACGTTGACCGAGGACGGCCTGCTCGACGCACGCCGGCACAACTACCTCGCCGGCCTCGCCGAGGCGGGCGGCGAATTGGGCCTCGCCTGGCTCGATCTGTCGACCGGCGCGTTTGCGCTGGCGCCGACCGCCGAAGCGTCGCTCGCCGCCGATCTCGCGCGCATCATGCCCGGCGAAATCCTGCTGCCCGAGCGGCTGCTGCAGCGGCCGGCACTCTATGAGCTGTTCGCCGACTGGAAGGCGGCGCTGACCCCGCTCGCCAATCCGCGCTTCGATAGCGAGGCGGCGCGCCGCCGGCTCGAAGCGTTTTACGGCGTCGCCGCGCTCGACGGGTTCGGCGCGTTCGGACGGGCCGAAATTGCCGCTGCCGGCGCGCTCGTCGATTACATCGCGCTGACCCAGCAGGCCGAGGCGGCGCATCTGGCACCGCCGCAGCTTCTGGCGCCCGACAGCGTCATGCAGATCGACGCCGCAACGCGACGCAACCTCGAACTCGTCGCGACTTTGACGGGCGAGCGGCGCGGCAGCCTGCTGGCGACGATCGACCGGACATTGACCGGCCCCGGCGCGCGGCTGCTGGCCGACCATCTCGCGGCGCCGTTGACGCGGCCGGCAGCGATCGCCGGGCGGCTCGATGCGGTGCAGTTCCTCCTTGACGACGCCGACGCGCGGGCCCGCTTGCGCGACCATCTGCGCCGTGTCCCCGACATCGAGCGGGCCTTGACGCGGCTGTCGCTCGGCCGCGGCGGCCCGCGCGATCTCGCCGCATTGCGCGACGCGCTGGCCGCGACCGCCGCAATCCGCGCGGTTCTCGCGGCACCGGGTCTGCTAGCGCTGCCGCCCTTATTGGCCGAAGCCGCGCGGCGGCTCGGCGAGCACGGCGCGCTGGTCGATCGTCTCGCCCGCGCGCTCGCCACGGAACTGCCGCTGCTGGCGCGCGACGGCGGCTTCATCGCCGCCGGTTACGCACCCGAACTCGACCAACTGCGCGAACTGCGCGACGACAGCCGACGGGCGATCGCGGGGCTGCAGGCGCGCTATGCCGAAGCAACCGGCGTCGCGTCGCTGCGCATCCGCCACAACAACGTTATCGGCTATTACATCGAGGTGTCGGCCGCCAACGCCGAAAGGCTGGGGGCCAGCCGGCTCGCGGCCGATTTCATCCATCGCCAGACAATGGCCGGCGCGTTGCGCTACACGACCGGCGAACTCGGCGAGCTTGCAAGCCGCATTGCCGGCGCCGCCGAGCGGGCGCTGTCGCTGGAACTGCGCCTGTTCGAGGATCTCGTCGGCGAGGTGATGGCCCGGCGGCAGGAGATCGCCGCGGCAGCTGCTGCGCTGGGGCAGTTCGATGTCGCCGCGAGCCACGCCGAGACCGCGGCCGAAGGCGGCTGGGTGCGGCCGGAGATCGAGGACAGCGCGGTCTTTGAAGTTCGCGGCGGCCGGCATCCGATGGTCGAGGCGGCGCTCGCCGGAAGCGGCGCCTTTGTCGCCAACGACTGCACACTTGGCGAGGACGAGCGCATCTGGCTCGTCACCGGCCCCAATATGGCCGGCAAAAGCACGTTTCTGCGGCAGAATGCGCTGATCGCGATTTTAGCGCAAATGGGCGCCTTCGTGCCGGCGCAGCGGGCGCGGACCGGCATCGTCGACCGCCTGTTCAGCCGGGTCGGCGCCGCCGACGATCTGGCGCGCGGCCGATCGACATTCATGGTCGAGATGGTAGAGACCGCGGCGATCCTCAACCAGGCGGGGCCAAAGAGCCTTGTGATCCTCGACGAGATCGGCCGCGGCACCGCGACCTTCGACGGGCTGTCGATCGCCTGGGCGGCGCTCGAACATCTGCATGAAATGAACTGCTGCCGGGCCTTGTTCGCGACGCATTTCCACGAGTTGACGGCGCTCGCCGCAAAACTTCCGGCGCTCGCCTGCCGCACGCTGCGCATCAAGGAATGGCAGGGGGACGTCGTGTTCCTGCACGAGATCGCGCCGGGCACCGCCGACCGTTCGTACGGCATCCATGTCGCCAAGCTCGCCGGCCTGCCGGCCAGCGTCACGGCGCGCGCCGAGGAAGTGCTGGAGATCCTTGAGAAGGGCGAACAGGGCGGCGCGCTGGCGCGATTGGCCGACGACCTGCCGCTGTTTCGCGCGGCGCTTCGCCGCGCCGCGCCCGAACCGCCGGCTTCGCCCCCCTCCGCCGCGCTCGAATTGCTGCGCGAGGTGCACCCCGACGAGCTGTCGCCGCGCGACGCGCTCGACCTCCTCTACCGCCTTAAATCGCTGCTCGCGAACGCGCCGTGACCTGAACCCGGTCGAAATCGCTCATCACCCGGACATTTGGAAAGAACCGCGCCGCCTCGGCTGCGACCTCGGCCGCGTCGTAGCGGCCAGAGATATGCTGCAGGTAGAGCGCGCCGACCCCGGCGGCGGCAGCGAGGCGGCCGGCCGCGGCGGCCGTGAGATGGTTGCGCTCGCGCGCAAGTACCACGTCGCGTTCGAGAAATGTCGCCTCGATGACGAGCGCGTCGACGCCGCGGACCAAATCCGCCAGCGTCTCGACTTCCTCAGTGTCGCCGACGATTGCGAGGCTGGCGCCCGGTTGCAGCGGCCCCTCGACCATCTCCGGCGTGACGTGCCGCCCGTCCGGCAAATGGATCGCCTCGCCGGCGGCAAGACGCGCGCGCAAAGGCCCGGCGGGGATGCCGTACGCCGCCAGAAGTTCTGCGCGCAGATGGCGGCGCGGCAGCGTATCGAAGCGGTAGCCGAGGCTGTCGGTGATGCTGTGGCGCACCGGGAAGCAGGCGATGCGATAATCGCGTCTGTCCAGCACCGGTCCCGGTTCGAGCGGCACCAAGCGCAGCGGCACCGGCGCGCGGCCCTCGCCCCACAGGCTCGCGAGCAGGCGCCGCACGAAAGCAACCGTCTGGCCGCTGCCGCAGATTGTCAATTCATCGCGCAGGTCGAGCAGCCGCAGCGTCGAGATCAACCCGGCCAGGCCGAGCACATGATCGAGGTGCGCGTGCGTCAGCAGCACATGACGAAGCCGCCGGAAACCCGAGCCGGCGCGCAGCATCTGGCGCTGCGTGCCTTCGCCGCAATCGACGAGATATCGGTCGCTGTCGGCGGCGACGAGCAGCGCCTGCAGGCCGCGCTCGGCCGATGGCATCGTCGCCGCAGTGCCAAGGAACGTCAGCTCGAACATCGCTGCTTCTCAACCGTCGTTCCCGCGAAAGCGGGAACCCGGGGCACGCAGCGCGCAGCCGCCTTGGACCCCCGCTGGCGCGGGGGTGACGGGAAAATTATGTTTCCGACGCCTTCCATTTGCCCCGCCGGCGCTCACCGATCGAGCCGGTATTTGTCGACTAGCGCCCAATCGAGTTCGAGGCCAAAGCCGGCGCCCTGCGGCACCTCGATCATGCCGCCTGCGATCGCCGCGCGGTTTTGGATGAGGCGCGCCCACAGCGGATCGCGCTCCGGATCGGGGAAGCATTCGACATAAGTGCCATGCGGCACCGCGGCGAGCAGGTGCGTCGCGATCTGCGGCTCTTCGTGATGCGCCATCCGGATGCCGTGCACCGCGCACAGCGCCGCGGCGCGGCGCCATTCGGTCGGGCCGCCGCCCTCCGAGGCATCGAAATTGACGAGATCGACCGCGCCCGCGGCGACGAGCCGCCGCACGCCGTGGCTCGACACCTCGCTCTGTCCGGCGTTGACCGGGATCGACGTCTGCCGCCGCACCTCGGCCATCATCGCGGCCTCGTCGTACCAGTGGCACGGCTCCTCGAACCAGGCGATGTCGTAGCGCTCGACAAGGCCGGCGAATTTGACCGCTTCATCGACCGGCCAGCCGCGGTTGGCATCGACCGCCAGCAGGAAATCGGGACCGGCGCCCTCGCGGCAGGCCGCGACGCGCGCCGCATCCTCCTCGGCGGACAGCCCACCGACCTTGACCTTGCAGCCGGCCATACCGGCTTCGTCGCGCAGCCAACGCATTTCGCGCGCGAGGTCCGCCAACGTCTTGCCGTCCTCGTAATAGGCGGCGATCGCGATGATCGGCAGCCGGTCGCGGAAACCGCCGAGCAGCGTCGCAACCGGCGCGCCCAATGACTTGCCGAGGAGGTCCCACAGCGCCGTATCGACGCAGGCGATTGCCTCCATCAGGAGCTTGCGGTCGCGGTTGGGGATCGAGTGTCGGAACATGTCGGCCCACAGACGCTCGATCTGCCGTGCGTCGCGGCCGACGACGAGCGGCGCCAGCTCGTCCTCGATGATGCGCGCGATCTGGCGGCCGTGCGCGCGGTTGTCGCCGTTATAAACGGCGCTCGCCAGGCCGTCGGCGGTGCGGATGCGGGTGACGACCGTGTTGCGGCTCTGGACCCGGTAGCCGCTGCCGCTGAACACCTTGTTGAGCGGCACCTCGAGCGGGATGGCTTCGACGCCGACGATTTTCATCTGACTCTCCGGCCGGTTGCGGCGCGATTATGCGCCGCGAGCCTTCGCTTGCGATAGGCGGACGCCGCGACCGGCCCCGCGCGTCGGCGCTAGCGGAGCGCGGCGGCGATTGCGTCGCCCAAATCCTTGGTGCCGGCGTTGCCGCCGAGGTCGGGCGTGCGGGTGCCGCCCGCGGCCAAGACGTCGGCGATCGCCCGCTCGACCGCCGCGGCCGCCTCTTTCTCGCCGAAATGCTCGAGCATCATCGCCCCCGACCAGATCTGGCCGATCGGATTGGCGATGCCGCGCCCGGCGATATCGGGAGCCGAGCCGTGCACCGGTTCGAACATCGACGGGAATTCGCGCTCGGGATTGATATTCGCCGACGGCGCGATGCCGATCGAGCCGACGCAGGCGGGCCCAAGATCGGACAGAATGTCGCCGAACAGATTGGAACCGACGACGACATCGAACCAGTCGGGATGGCGCACAAAATGCGCGGTCAGAATATCGATGTGGTACTGGTCGGTCTTGACGTCGGGATAGTCGCGCGCGACTGCGGCAAAGCGCTCGTCCCAGAACGGCATCGTGTGGATGATGCCGTTCGATTTCGTCGCCGAGGTCACGTGTTTTTTGCGCGTCATCGCCAGGTCGAAGGCATAACGCATGACGCGGTCGCAGCCGCGGCGGGTGAACACGGCCTCCTGCATTGCCATCTCGTTGTCAGTCCCGGCGAAGAGCCGCCCGCCGATCTCCGAATATTCCCCCTCGTTGTTTTCCCGTACGACATAGAAATCGATGTCACCCGGCGCCCGGCCCTTCAGCGGGCAATCGACGCCCTGCAACAGCCGTACCGGCCGCAGGTTGATGTATTGCTGGAATTGGCGCCTCAATGGGATCAAGAGGCCCCACAGCGAGATATGGTCGGGCACGCCGGGATAGCCGACCGCGCCGAGGAAGACGGCATCGAAGGGGCGCAGTTGCGCAATGCCGTCTTCCGCCATCATCCGGCCGGTTTTCAGATAGGTCTCGCAGCTCCAGTCAAATTCGCGCCAATCGAGCGCAAAGCCGTAACGCCGCGCGGCCGCCTCCAGCACCGCGATCCCTTGCGGCACGACCTCCCGGCCGATGCCGTCGCCGGCGATGACGGCAACCCGATATCTGTTTGCCATGGCGCCCTCCCGAGTGTGCGGCTAGGATAGCGCAGGCTGGCGCAGAACGCGCGCGGCCTGCGGACGCAGCGCCGGGAACAGGTTTTTCGGGACGCGTCGTGAACCCGGCCCGTCGCCCGCCGTTACCAGGGGTGCATGCCCGGCTGGGTTAAGACGAGGGCCATGAAATGCCATTCGATGGTGTCGGATTTGTCTCCAATGACCCGCTTCACAAGATCGATGCGGTCATCGATCTGCTGTCGACGCCCGACAAGTGGTGCAAGGGGGCGCTGCGCAGCCATGACGGGCGGTACTGCATCCGCGGCGCGGTGCGCGCCGTCGATGCTGTGGACGTGCTGGAGCCGATGATCCTGCGCGCGATCGGCGAGGTTGCCGGAAAGCGCTTCCGCCGTATTGAGTCGTTCAACGATCATCCCAACACCAGCCATGATCAGGTCATCGCCGTGCTGCACCGCGCGCGCGAACACATCTGCGCCGGTGCGTCGGCGGTCGTGGTGGAGCGGCCGGCAGCGACGGCGGCGTCGCGCGTGGCGGCCTGGCGCGGCGCGCTGCTCGGCTGGATCGCCGGCTGATACCGCCGCCCGCATCGCCGCGACGCTCGTCGCCTGTCAAGCACTGCAAGGCCGGCCGCGTGAGCCGCGACGGGACATTTTGTGTCGTCGCGAACCGGCGCCGGCCGACCGCCGATGTCGCGCGGGTGCCTCATCACATCCGCTGCTCTGGTGCCCCTCTCGCGTAGGCGCACATGAGCGGTGGCCCCGAGCGCAACACTTACGGCCGCTATCTGCAGCTCGACCGGCTGCTGTCGGCGCAGCAAACGAGCACGAGCTCGGACGACGAACTCTTATTCATCGTTATGCACCAGTCGCACGAGCTCTGGTTCAAGCTGGCGATCCACGAGCTCGAATGCGCGACAAAGGCCTTGCTGGCAGGAACCTCGGGCAAAGATTGCCTGATGGCGTTCAAGCGCCTGTCGCGGGTCAGCGAGATCGAGCGCCTGTTGATCCGCTCGTGGGATGTGCTGACAACGCTGACCCCGGACGAGTTCTTCCTGTTCCGCGAGACGGTCGGGCGCGATGGCGCGTCCGGCTTCCAGTCGGTGCAGTACCGCATCCTCGAATTCCGGCTCGGCCTCAAATACCGCGCGATGAGGCTGCAGACGCCCGACGGCGAGCGCAGCATCGCGGTCCTCGATCAGACCCAGACGCCGGCGGAGCGCGCGATGATCGAAGCGGCGTTGGCGGCGCCGAGCATCTACGATGCGACCGTCGATTTCATCGCGCGGCAAGGTTTTGCCGGCATCAGCGCGCGCCGCGATTACGCCGCGCGCTATGAGCGGTCGGATGCGGTGTTCGCGGCTTGGCGGCGCGTCTACGAGGACCGGCACGAGCAGCCGGAACTCTATCAGCTCGGCGAAAAGCTCGTCGATCTCGAGGACGCGTTCCGCCGCTGGCGTTTCGCGCATCTGGCGACCGTATCGCGCGTCATCGGCATCACGCCCGGCACCGGCGGCTCGCTCGGCCTGCAATATCTGCAGGCTGCCGCCAACCAGCTCATCGCCGCGCCGCTCTATCCGGAGCTGTGGGAAGTGCGCGACGCGATGTTCAGCCGCGCCCGAACCCCCTAATCCGCGCCATGCCACGTCCTCAGCGGCCGGGTGGTGGCTTTGGCGTGGGGATATCGGGGCCGAGCAGGTCGAGACGCGCCAGATTGGCTTTGGCGGCGGCTGCCGCCGCCGTTTCCGGCGCCAGCGCGGCGACGCGCTCCCACGCCCGCCGCGCACCCGCAGCGTCGCCTTTGATTGCCAGGATGTTGCCGCGTTCGAGCAGCGCCGGGATTGAATCCGGCGCCAGCTGCAGCGCCGCGTCGATGTCGGCGAGCGCCGGCGCGGGCTCGCCGAGTTCGCGGTAGGCGGTGGCGCGATAGATCAGCGCATCGAGCCGCTTGGGATCGGCTTTCAGCACCCGGTCGAGATCGGCGATCGCCTCGTCGTAGCGCCGGGCCGCGCCGGCCGCCTCGGCGCGATCGACGAGCAGCCCGGCATTGCCGGGATCGAGGCTGAGGGCGGTGCTGTCGTCGTCGTAGGCGCGGCCCGCATCGCCGGCGAGCAGCCACGCCTGCGCAGCCTGGTCGAGGACGCCGGCGCGCAGGCCCGCTGGGGCGTGCGTCATCGCCTCCGCCAGCGCATCGAGCCGCCCGGCGGCATCGCGATAATCCCCGAGACCGATCAGCGCGGCCGCATAGCAATGCTCGGCGGGATGAAAGCCGCCGCGCTTCAGCCAATCCTCGGCCAGCTTTTTTGCCGCCGCCGGGTCGTCGCGCGCCAGCGTCATACAGCGTTCGTAGGTCGCGGCGTCGGCGGCGGCCGAGTGCGGCGGTCCCGGCGACGGCAATTCCGGCGTCGTCAACAGCGGCAGATCGCCGGTGCCCTGCGACGGTGCGGCAACCGCTGCACCGCCTCCGACCAGCGCGGCCGCCAGCGCCGCCACAAGCGATCGCCGCATGAGGGCGCCGCCTCAGCCGACTTTGACGAGCGCCCCGCCATCGACCGGCAACGCAACGCCGGTGATGAAATTGGCTTCGTCCGAGGCGAGAAACAGCGCGGCGTTGGCAACATCCCAGCCGGTGCCCATCTTGCCGCGCAATGGCACGCGGGCGTCGCGCTCGGCGGCGACTTCGGCGCGGCTGCGGTTCGACGCGCGTGCCCTGGTATCGACCGCCATCGGCGTATCCATGAGGCCGGGCAGGATGCAATTGGCGCGGATGCCGTAGGGCGCGTTGTGCAGCGCGAGCTGCTCGGTAAAGGCGATCATGCCGGCCTTGGTGACCTTGTAGGCGACCAGCGGGTAGGTATTCTCATAAGCCGCGACCGACGAAATGTTGACGATCGCGCCGGCGTGCTGCCGCCGCATGATCGGGATCGCATGCTTGCACGCCATGATCGTGCCGCGCAGGTTGATCGCCGATACCCGATCGAACGCATCCTCCGAAAGTTCGTCGAGCGGCTTGTCGCCGCCGGCCAGCGACACGCCGACATTGTTGTGCAGGATGTCGAGCCGGCCCCAGCGGCGGACCGCTTCTGCCATCGCCGCCGCGAGGCTCGCCTCGCGGGTGACGTCCGCCTGGAACGGGACGCAACATTCACCGCTGCCTTCCCGCGCCGCCAGCGCCGCGGTTTCCTCGGCCGACGCGCGGTCGCGATCGACCGCCAGGATCGTCGCGCCCTCCTGCGCGAAGCGCAGCACCGTGGCGCGCCCGTTGCCGATGCCCTCGCCCGGGCTCTGCCCGGCGCCGATGACGACGGCGATCTTGCCGCTGAGGCGCATCTCGTCCTCCGTTCAGTCGAGCACGACGGCGATGTCGCCTTCGGCCAGCCGATCGCCCTCGGCGACGAGGATCGCCTTGACGACGCCTGGGCGCGGCGCCAGCAGCGGGATTTCCATCTTCATCGCTTCGAGGATCAAGAGCGGGTCATCTTCCGCGACCCGGTCGCCGACCGCCACTTCGATCTTCCACACCGCGCCGGCAATCTCGCTCTTCACCCGCAGCTCGGCCATCTTCCCCTCTATCTGCATCCGGATCGCCGCGTCATAGCGCGCTGCGCCGGCCGGGTCGAGCGCGGCGCGCGCGTTTAGGGGACGGCGACGGCGGCCGGCGGCGCCGCGATGCGGGCGGCAAACCGCGGGTGCAGGCTCTGCGATTTGAGTTGGCCGCAGGCGGCGGCGATGTCGCGGCCGCGCGGCGTGCGCACCGGCGCCGAATAACCGGCCGCGAACACGATCTCAGAAAACGCCGCGATCGCCGCGTCGGACGAACATTCGTAGGGCGCGCCCGGCCACGGGTTGAACGGGATCAAGTTGACCTTGGCCGGAATGCCGCGCAACAACCGCACCAGTTCCCTTGCCTCGGCCAGGCTGTCGTTGACGCCCTTCAACATCACGTACTCAAACGTGATGCGCCGCGCGTTGCTGGCGCCGGGATAGGCGCGGCAGGCGGCGACGAGCTCGCCGATCGGATATTTTTTGTTGAGCGGCACAAGCCGGTTGCGCAATTCGTCGGTCACGGCGTGCAGCGAGATCGCGAGGTTGACGCCGAGTTCGGCGCCGACCCGCGCGATGATCGGCACGACGCCCGCCGTCGACAGCGTGATCTTGCGGCGCGAGATCGCCAGCCCCTCGGGGTCCATGACGATCTTCAGCGCCGCCGCGACATTGTCGTAGTTATAGAGCGGTTCGCCCATGCCCATCAGCACGATATTGGTCAGTTGCCGGTCTTCGCGCGGGCTCGGCCATTCGCCGAGCGCGTCGCGCGCCAGCATGACCTGACCGACGATCTCGGCGGCGGCGAGATTGCGCACGAGGCGCTGCGTGCCGGTATGGCAGAACGTGCAGTTGAGCGTGCAGCCGACCTGCGAAGAGATGCACAGCGTGCCGCGATCGGTTTCCGGGATGTGCACGGTTTCGACCTCCTGCCCGTCAGCAAAGCGCAACAGCCATTTGCGCGTGCCGTCGGCCGAAACCTGGGCGCGGCTCACTGCCGGCCGATGCAGCTCGTACTGCGCCGCCAGCCGCTCGCGAAAGCCCTTTGCGAGATTGGTCATCGCGGCGAAATCGGTGGCGCCGCGGTGATAAATCCAGTGCCACAGCTGGCGGGCGCGAAACGGCTCGGCGCCGAACGCCGCCATCTCGGCGGCAAGTTCGGCGCGACCGATGCCGACCAGGTTGGTGCGCCGGTTCGCCAGCGCAGGATCAGGGCGGGACATGCCGTTCATATGGGCACAAACCCGTCAATGCGAGGGCGGCTGCTGCGGCGCTTCTGTCGCTTTGTGCGTCGTATGCGCCGGGTGCCGGTGCGGCGGCGGCCTGTGACGAACGGGGTGCGCGTGGCGGCGGCGGGCCCGGCGCCGCACCGCGTGATGTGGTGGCAGGACAGCGCCCGCACGGCTGATGCTGCAGGCCTTGTCGATCATGTCGAGCGCCTTCGAAAATCCGGCGAGCGAGTAGATGTCGGTCGTGTGGCGCCCGTTTGCCGCTTCGCCGTTCGCGACGGCCGTCGCCCCGCGGGCGAGCGCCGCGACGACTGTGTGGTCGAGTTCGGAGGTTTTCGCCCAGGCGCTGTCGCCGTCCGTGAACAGGTCGAATGTGCGATGGTCGATCGCAAGATGCAGTTCGCTGTCGCGCTTCAGCTTATAGCCTTCGACAAAGCTGACGACATCGGCGACGTGTTCGGCCGGGCGGTGGGTGACCATCGCCATCGGCTGTTGGCGCGAAACGCCCGCCGATTCGCTCCGCTCCGGCTGACCGGAAAGATAGCAGACGCGGCCGGTATCATCGTGCGCCACATAGGCCGACCACGCCCCGGCCGAACCGAGCGTCTCGGTCGCGACGGCGCTTTCACCGTGCGCTGCCTGGTGCCCCGCATGCCGTGCGGCCGCAGCCGGCAACGCCAACATCAGCGCGATCGTCGCCGCCAGCGCGACGATCGCCCCCACGCTGAACCTCGTCATTCCCCCACCATAAGAACCATCGGGCCGGAGCGAAACGGCCGCCGCGTCGCACCCTCCGGTGTCAGTGCCGGAAGTGGCGCAAGCCGGTGAAGACCATGGCAATGCCGGCCGCGTCGGCGGCGGCAATGACCTCGGCGTCGCGGCGCGAACCGCCCGGCTGGAGCGCCGCCGTCGCGCCGGCGCGGATCGCCTCTTCGAGCCCGTCGGCGAACGGGTAGAACGCGTCCGAGGCGACGACCGAACCGGCCGTCAGGGGTTCCGATAGTCCCCCGGCATGGCCGATGGCGGCGGCTCTGAGCGCGGCAATCCTGACGCTGTCGACGCGGCTCGGCTGGCCGCCGCCGATTGCGACGGTGGCGCCCCCTTTCGCAAACACGATGGCGTTCGACTTGACGTGCTTCGCGACCCTATCGGCAAACAGCAGGTCGGCAAGTTCCGCCGCGGTCGGCGCGCGTTTTGTGACGACCCGCGGCGCGGCGGCATCGGCCATCGCGCGGTCGCGCTCCTGCAGCAAAAAGCCGCCCGACAGCGACCGGAACGCCATGCCCGGCGCCTGAGGATCAGGCATGCCGCCGGTCGCCAGCACGCGCAGCAGGCGCTTCCGCCCGAGGAATTCCAGCGCCGCCTCGTCGATCTCAGGCGCGACGACGACCTCGATCAGCAATTTCTCGATCGCCGCGGCGGTCGCCGCGTCGAGCGGCCGGTTGACCGCAACGATGCCGCCGAACGCGCTGACCGGATCGCACGCCAGCGCCCGGTCCCACGCCTCGCGCAAATTGGCGCCGAGCGCAACGCCGCACGGCCCCGCATGCTTGATGATCGCGACGGCCGGTTCGGCGAACTCGGCGACGAGCTCGAAGGCCGCGTCGGTATCCGCGTAATTGTTGTACGACAGCTCGCGGCCTTGCAGCTGGCGCGCCGTCGCGACACCCGGTCGCCGGTCGCCGGTGCGGTAGAAGGCGCCCTTCTGGTGCGGGTTCTCGCCATACCGGGTGATCTCCGCGAGATTGCCGGCGATCACGATCGTCTCGGGAAATTCGACGCCCTCGTCGCGCGCAAACCATTGGGCGATCGCCGCGTCATAGGCCGCGGTCAGCGCGTAGGCGCGGCGAGCGAGGCGGCGTCGCAGTGCAAGGCTCGTACCACCTGAAGCGGCGATCTCGGCGAGCACCGCGTCGTAATCGGCGGGGTCGGTCGCGACCGCGACGAACTCGTGGTTCTTGGCGGCGGCGCGGATCAGCGCCGGACCGCCGATGTCGATGTTCTCGATGCAGGCGTCCCGCCCGGCCCCGGCCGCGACCGTCGCGGCGAATGGATAGAGGTTGCAGGCAAGCAGATCGATCTCGGCAATGCCGTGCGCCGCCAGCGCCGCCGCATGATCAGGCCGGTCGCGGCGCGCCAACAGGCCGCCGTGCACGGCCGGATGCAGCGTCTTCACCCGACCGTCGAGCATCTCGGGGAAACCGGTCAGCGCCGCCACTTCGGTGACCGGCAGGCCGGCCTCGACGAGTGCGCGCGCCGAGCCGCCGGTCGAGACGAGCGCCGTACCGCGCGCCGCCAACTGGCGCGCGAACGGCACGAGACCCGTCTTGTCGCTGACCGAGATCAGCGCACGGCGAACCGGGCGCGGCGGCGACGTCACGCGGGCCTCCTGCAGGCAAGGCTGCGCCGGGTATAGGGTCGGCGCGACGGCGTGGCAAGGGCCGCCGCGATCGCAGCCGGCCTATGGCTTCTCGGCAACAGTGCCGCCGCGCTGCGGACGGCCGGCAAGCGCCGCCAGCAACAGCCCGGTAACGATCGCGGCAGCGGCGAGCGCGGCGCCGCTCCGACCGTTTTCGGCCGCCCAGGCGCAGCCGATCAGCACGCCGTTTGCGGCGGCGAGGCGCCACGCCACGGCGGCATGGCCGAGACCGCGGCGCACCGCCTGCTGATAAAAATGCTCGCGGTGCGGCCGCCAGATGCGCTCGCGGCGAGCGATCCGCCGCAGCAAGGTGAGCGTCGCGTCCGCGAGAAAATACAGCGGCAGGATCAGCGCGAGGCGCCAATGCCCGTGCGCGGCGCTGAGGAGCAGCAAAAGCCCCAGAAGATACCCGAGCGGCACGCTGCCGACGTCGCCGAGGAAGATGCGTGCCGGCGCCCAGTTCCACACGAGAAAGCCGATCGCCGCAGCGGCGATCGCGCCGGCCGGCGCGGCGACGGCCGGGTCGCTGCCGGCGCCGACGCTCGCGCCGAGCACGAGGCCGAGGCCGATTGCCGCCGCCTCGCTGCCCGCCAACCCGTCGATACCGTCCATGAAATTGAATAGGTTGACAAACCAAACCCACAGTAGAGCCGCACCCGCGTGGTCGAGGAGTGGCGGCAGCCAGCCTTGGAATACCGGCCCCGGCGCGATGACAACGAGGCCGAAGCCGACGGCGACAAATTGCGCCGCGAGCCGGACGAGAGGCGACAGGCTGCGACGGTCGTCGATCCACGAAACCGCTGCGAGGATCGCCGCCCCGAGGACCACAGGCAACAGATGCGGCCCCGCCCAGCCGAGCGCAATCAGTGCCAGCCACGCGGCGAGGATCGCGCCGATAACGGCGATGCCGCCGCCGCGCGGCGTCGGCACACTGTGGGAGGAGCGCGCGTTCGGCTGGTCGAGCATTGCGGCGCGGCGGAGCAGCGGTATAAGGGCGCCGGTCCCGGCCCATGCGGCGATGCCGGTTGCGACCCAGATCGCCGCAATCAGCGCCACGGAGCGCATGGATCAGCGGCGGCCGCGCGGCCGCTGAACGGGCGCGTCACGCGCCGTCATTGCCGCCTTCTGCCGGCAGCTGCGGATCGCTCGGCGGCGCCGCCGGCGGTTCGGAGGGCCTTGCCTCGCGCCGCAGCGCCCAGCGCACCGTGGCGCCGTTTGGACCGGTCATGCCGGAGAGCACGATCTGCTGCGTCTTTCTGAGTTCGCCCGAACCGAGATAGATGCTCTCGCCTAGGCCGATCTCGGCGCCCGCTGCGCGCAGCCGCCACGCGGCGCCGCCCGCGAGCCGCAGCAGCGCGCCGCCGCCGTTTTCGAGGAGCGAGGCATCGATCGCCGGGTGCAGGTGAAAGCGCACCGCAAACGGCGCGCCGGCGCGCCCGGTCAGTTTATCTTCGCCGCGCAGGTCGTCGCCATCCGGAGCGAGATAGAGTTCGCGCGAATAGATGACCCCGAAGCGGGATCGGTAGCCGTCGTGGCCCGTCGCGATCCACTGGTGGCCGCCCTCTTCGGCGCGCTCGCAGCGCACCGCCGTCGGGCCCTGCCCGAGCGAGCCGTCGTCCTGGATTTCGACCGAATTGGTATCGCCGACCACAAGCACGGAATGCGCCGCGCTCGACCGCGCGACGCGCCGCCACGAGCCGTTCGCGCCGCGATAGCCGCCGCAATTGACGATGATGCGATCGCGCCCATGGCTCAGCTCGAACGACAGCATGCCGGCATGCGCGTCGGCATCAAAGCCCTGCGGCGGCGGCTCGCCGGCATCGACGAGCACGAGGCTCTGCCCCGCCTGAAGGCGCTGGAAGCCGCTGGACGGCGCCTGCAGCGGCGGGTGGCCGCGCGTCTCGGAACGAGTCAATACCAGATCGACAAGCACCCCGTCCTCTTCGACCGAGCCATTGAACAGCGCCAGCCGGCGGTCGCCGTGGCGAAAAAAGCGCAGCATCGGCGCCATGCGCTCGATCGCCTGCTGCAGCGCCGTCGGCAGCTCGATGCGGGCGGCGCGCAGCGCGGCGCGGGTATCGATCAGATCGCGCAAAACGGCGAGCTGTACCGAGGGGCTGCGGCTGCGGTGACCGCCATCGGGCAGAATCTGCAGCATCAGTTCGTGGTCGAGCACGCCTGCAATGCGGCCGATGCGCGCCGCGGAGCCGCCGAGCGCCGCCCGCCCGACGATGAGGCCCTTCAATGCCCGCAGCCGCGCCGCGCCGGCCACTTCCCACGCGGCGGTGCGCGACAGGTGGCGGACTTGGGCGGCGACGCTGACCAGCATCGCCCGGCGCAGCGCCCGGTCGACCTCGCGGCCGGCGAGCTCCTCGAAGTGCACGATCCAGTTGAAGACGCGGGTCGCCGTGACATCGGCACGCCACGCAACGGGATGCCAGGCGGCGTTCTCGGCCAGCCAGCTCTGCACCAGCGCGCGCGCCGGATCGCGCGCCGCGGCACCGACGCCGGCCAGATCGGCGAGCCAGGCAAAGCCGTGCCATTCCGCCAGCCAGCCGGCACCGGCCCGCGGCGGAAACCACACCGGATGCGGATTGCGCACGGTCTCGCCGGCAAATTCGATGTCGCCGGCGAGAATCGCCTCGCCGCGCCGCTCATCACCCGGCCAGCGCTCGCCGAGCTTTGTCCGCAGATCGGCCGGCACCGGACCGATCAGCGTATGCCGATAGAAGCGGCCGCCGACGAACGCCTGCCAAGCGTCGCGCCGCAGGCGGGCGATGAGGTCCGGCGTCTCGGCCGTGCGACTGGGCGCGCCGCTCGGCCGCCGGCCGGCCCGCGCAGGCGGCGGCCTCATCGGCACATCGCCGGCATCGCGGCGCAACCCGGACCGGCCGCTCGGCGGGAAAGGCGCACGGCTTGTCCGGCGGGTGCACGCATAGGGCTTCGTAACAAGGATCGCCGACGCCCGCAAGCAAGGTCGCCCGCCAACGCCGGACCCGCGACGGCCGGCGGCGCGGCCGGAATCAGGCGGTCGCGGATTTTACCAGCCGGGCTGCGTAAAATCCGTCGATGCCGTCAACTTCAGGCAAATGACATGGCAACGTGCGCAGATCGCCCTGCGAGGTCAGCCATTCGGGCGGCGCGCCGATCTGCGCTGGCGTGATTGGGCAGCGTTCGATCGGCGAACCAGATTGCAGCAGCGCCGCGACCCGATCGGGCCCCTCCGCCGGTTCGAGCGAACAGGTGCAGTAAACCAGCGTGCCGCCCGGCCGCAGCATATCGACCGCGGCCCGCAGCAGGTTATCCTGGACGACGGCGAGGCGGGTGACATCCTCAGGCTGCTTCAGATGCGGCACGTCGGGATGGCGCCGGATCGCGCCGGTCGCGGTGCACGGCGCATCGAGCAGCACCGCATCGACGGGCTGTTCCGGCCGCCAGGTCATCGCGTCGGCGGCGATTGGCGACACCGGCAGGCTGAGCCGGCGGAGGTTGGCGACGAGCCGGTCCAACCGGCGGGCTGAGCGGTCGACCGCGGTGACGCGTGCGCCGGCGCTGGCGAGCTGCGCCGTCTTGCCGCCGGGCGCAGCGCACAGATCGACGACGTCGCGGCCGGCGATGCCGTTGAACAGCCGTACCGGCAGCGATGCGGCGGCATCCTGGATCCACCAGGCCCCCTCGGCATAGCCGGGCAGCGAGGTCACCGAACCGCCGGCTTGGCGGCGCAGCGAACCGGTCGGCAGCCGGATCGCCTGCAGCTTCTCGCACCACGCCGCGTCGTCGCAGCGCAGCGTCAGATCGAGCGGCGCCTCCTTCAAATGGGCATCGGCAATCGCGCGGGCGCGCTCCTCCCCGTACGCGTTGTTCCACGATTCCCATAACCAGCCCGGCGTATTGAGCCGCGCCGCATCATATCCCTCGAGGCGGCCGGCGCCCTCGACGCTGAGACGGCGCAACACCGCGTTGACCAGTCCCTTATGCGTCAGAAACCCGCGCTGATGGGCAAGATCGACGCTGGTCGCGACCGCCGCATGCGGCGGCGTGCGCAGAAACAAGAGCTGGGCGATCCCAAGGCGCAAAACGTCGTGAATGATCGCCGCCCGCGCTGCCAGCGGCGTATTGAGACAGTCCGCAATCAGCCTGTCGATCTGGCCGAGCCGGCGCAGCACCGTCGCGACCAGCAGCCGGGCAAAGGCGCGGTCGCGCGCCGACAATTCTCCCATCAGCGCGTGCTCTTCGATCGCTTCGTCGAGGGCGCGTTTGCGCCGCAGCACCGCGCCCACCAGATCGAGCGCGATCTGCCTGGCGGAGGGAGTAGAGGATGTTGCTCCTCGATAAGGTTCTGCTGCGGACATGTTCTCCAGCGGCTTCAATCGGCAGCACGACTGGTGGGCAAACGTCGCGCCGCCAACATCGTTCCGAGAAATCTCTGGCGCGGCACGGCGCCGAACCCAGCGACAGCAACGCCGCCGCGCGAGATCGGCGGTCCCAAAGGCCCCGAGCCGACTCGTTAGGACGACTGGGAAATCGGCGGTCGCTGCATCGATTTCTAGATCCGTCGGGCGCCCGCGGCCCTCCTCAGGGCCGGCGCAACCATACCGACGTGTCGTGAAATACGGCGCCGCCGCCTGGCAGGCCGGGATCGGCGCTGGTCAGCAGGTTGATGCCGACGCCTTCGACGAAGGCGCGGTTCGGCCACAGCCCTTCGACGACGACGACCCGGCGCTGCATGCCATCGGCGGGTCGGGCATGCACGAGGACGCTGCCCTTGCCGTTGCCGATGCGGATCGGATCGCCGTCGGCGATATCGAGATCGGCAAGCGCATCGGGATGAACGAGCGCGGTCGGCCGGCCTTCACGCGCGACGCTGGCCGGGATGTTGTTGAAACTCGTGTTGAGGAACGAGCGCGACGGTGCGGCAACGAGGCGGAAGGGCAGCGCCGGATCGCCGTCATCGATGACCGGCGCGTGGTCGGGAAAGGCCGGCAGGCCTGCGTGCTCGGCGCCGAGCGCGGCCCAGCGAGCGCGGAAATGAAATTTCTTGTCGGCATGGCCAAAGCCATCGAGAAAATGGCCGGTCGCAAATCCCGGCCAGCAATCCAGCCAGACGCCTTCCTCGAACGCCTCCGGCCCCGGCAGGCCGCTCGCATGCAGCGTGTGCTCGATCAATTCAAAGGCGGTCATGCGAAAGCCCGGGTGATCGGCGCCGAGGCGCTGCGCCAGCGCGCACAGCGCGGCGTGGTTTGAGCGGCATTCGCGATAGGGCGGCAGCACGGCGCGGCCGATCTGCAAAAACGTGTGGCCGCCGGCGGTGTAGATGTCGTCGTGTTCGAGGAATGTCGTCGCGGGCAGCACGATGTCGGCCATTGCGGCGGTCTCGGTCAGGAACTGCTCGTGCACGCACACGAAAAGGTCGTCGCGGCGGAAGCCCTGATGCACGAGGCCGGAATCGGGTGCGACGACCATCGGGTTGGTGTTCTGGATGAACAGCGCGGTGACCGGCGGACCGTCGCCCAGGTCGCGGCGGTCGCCCACGAGGATCGGCCCGATGCGTGACTGGTCGAGCAGGCGGGTCGTGCGGTCGGCGATGTCGAGGCCTTCAATCAGCGTCGTGTCGAGCGGCAGCATGCCGTGGTTGGAATAATGTGCGCCGCCGCCTTCGTATTGCCAGGCCCCGGTCACCGATGGCAGGCAGGTCGCCGCAAACACCTGCATCGCGCCGTTGCGCTGGCGTGAGAAGCCGTAGCCGAGGCGGATGAAGCTGCGCTTCGTCCGGCCGTAGAGCCGGGCAAAACCGACGATCTCGTCTTCGCTTAAGCCGGTGATCGCGGCGGCCCATCGCGGCGTTTTTGCTGCGAGATGCGCTTCGAGGCCGGCGGGATCGTCGGTATGGGCAGCGAGATAGGCGCGATCGGCGTAGCCGTCGCGGAACAGCACATGCATGACGGCGCAGGCGAGCGCGGCGTCGGTGCCGGGCAGCGGCGCCAGGTGCAAGTCGGCGACGGCGGCAGTGCCGGTGCGGTAGGGATCGATGACGACGAGGCTTGCGCCGCGGGCTTTCCGCGCGGCGGCCACATGCGTCATGACATTGATCTGCGTCGCGACCGGGTTGCCGCCCCAGATCACGATCAGGTCCGATTTCGCCATTTCGCGCGCATCGACGCCGCGCTTCACGCCGACCCCGGCGAGCCAGCCGGCATCGGTCAGGAAATTGCAGATCGTCGTCTTCTCGCGCGAATAGCGCATCGCATGCGCCAGCCGGTTGATGCTGTCGCGCTGCACCCGCCCCATCGTGCCGGCATAATAGTAGGGCCACACGGTCTCTGGACCGTAGCGGTGCGCCGCTCGCGTCAGGCGCTCAGCGATGATGTCGAGTGCATCGTCCCAGGCGATCGGCACAAACGCGTCCCGACCCCCACCCTTCTCGCCGACCCGCCGCAGCGGCACCGCAAGCCGCTCGGGATGATGCTGGCGATCGGCATAGCGGGCGACCTTGGCGCACACGATCCCCCGTGTGTAGGACTGGCGGTCGGCACCGCGCACGCGGCCGATGCGGTTGCCGTCGATCCGCTCGACCGCGAGCGCGCAGCAGCTCGGGCAATCGTGCGGGCAGACGCTGTAGACGATATCGAGCGGCACCACCCCCTCCCGGTTGCCGGACGAATATAGGCGGTTGCCGGCCCGGTCGATATCCTCACGCCGCCGGCAGGCCGCCGGTCTGGCGCAGCGCCTCGTAGAGCGCGATCGCGCCGGCCAGTGCGACGTTGAGCGAGCGGGCGCCCGGCGCCAGCGGGATCGCGACGCGCGCCGCCGCGGCGGCATGCACAAACTGCGGCACGCCGGCGCTCTCGCGCCCCAGCAAGAGCGTGTCGTTTGGCGTGAAAGCAAAGCGCGGCAGCGCCGCATCGCCCGTCGTCGTCAGCAGCACGAGACGCGAGGCGGGACGCTGCGCCGCGACAAAAGCGCTCCATGAGAAGTGCCGGCGCACCGCGGCGAGCGCCGCATAATCGAGCGCGGCGCGTTTCAGCCGACGATCGTCGAACACGAACCCGCACGGCTCGATGACATCCACCGCAACGGCGAAACAGGCCGCCAGCCGCAACAGCGCCCCGGCATTCTGCGGGATGTCCGGCTCGAACAGCGCGAGGCGCAACCTTTCCTCCGCCGGTTGAACAAGAGCTTGCGCCGCCGGCCCGCGGCCGTATAAGAAGCGCGCAACCGGGCGGATTTGCTAGAGATTTATGCGGCAGTCTGTCGCATAGTTCGGCCTCTTCAACGGTATAGCTTGCCTCATGGACCGCCGGGGCGGGGCTCCCGTTCATCGATGAGGGTGTCGATGGCCTGCGATCCTGTGTTCGCCTATTCGCTCGAAAACGGCTAGGGAAATGCCATGGCCGCACCGCCGCCCGAAGCTCATTCCGCCGCCCGCACCCCCGCCACCGGCTATGGCCGTCTGACGCGCTGGATCGATTACCGGCTGCCCTTCATCGCGTCGATGGAGCACCATTTCACCGACTACCCGACTCCGGTCAACCTGAACTATTGGTGGAATTTCGGCTCGCTCGCCGGGATCATTCTCGTCATCATGATCGTCACCGGCGTCACGCTCGCGATGTACTACACGCCGGACGCCTCGCTCGCCTTCGATTCAGTGCAGCGCATCATGCGCGATGTGAACTACGGCTGGCTCATTCGCTACATCCACATGAACGGCGCGTCGGCGTTCTTTTTGATCGTCTACATTCATCTGTTTCGCGGCCTGTATTACGGTTCGTACAAATACCCGCGCGAGCTATTGTGGATTCTTGGGGTCATCATTCTGTTGCTGATGATCGCGACCGCGTTCATGGGCTATGTACTGCCGTGGGGGCAGATGAGCTATTGGGCGGCGACGGTCATCACCAACCTGTTCTCGGCGATTCCGGTCATCGGCCACCCGATCGTAACGTTGCTGTGGGGCGGCTACGTCGTCGGCGACCCGACATTGCACCGCTTTTTCGCGCTGCATTACCTCCTGCCGTTCATAATTGTCGCCGTCATCGGCCTGCATTTGATTGCGCTGCACCAGCATGGCTCCAACAATCCTCTCGGCATCGACAAACGCGGTCCACAGGACACGATCCCGTTCCACCCCTATTACACGATCAAAGATATGTTCGGGCTGATGGTATTCCTGTTGCTGTTTGCACTTGTGGTCTTTTACATCCCGAATTATCTGGTCGAGCCGGATAACTACATCCCGGCCAACTCGCTGCAGACACCGCCGCACATCGTGCCCGAATGGTATCTGCTGCCGTTCTATGCAATCCTGCGCTCGATCACGTTTACGATCTTCGGCATTCCGGCGAAGCTGCTCGGCGTCTGCGCGGCGCTCGGCGCGATGTTGATCCTGTTCTTCGTGCCGTGGCTTGACACGTCGCCGGTGCGCAGCGCCCGGTTCCGGCCAGTCTACAAATGGGTCTACTGGCTGCTGCCGATTTCGCTGATTGCGCTCGGCTGGGTCGGCGCGCATGAACCCAAAGGCATCGTCGTCATCATCGGGCAGATCGCGACGGCCTATTTCTATTTTCATTTCCTCATTTTGCTGCCGGTGCTCGGCAAGTTCGAGCGGCCGCGGCCGTTGCCGATCAGCATCGCCGCCGCGGTGCTGGGGCCGCGTGCGGCGGTCGCCGGCGCGGCGGAGGGGCAGTGATCATGCTGAAAGCAGCAGCCGCGGCGCTCGCCGCCGCCCTCGCGCTGGTCGTGGCCGGCGCCGCAGAGGCCCAGGAAGAGGCGCCGCCGCCGCCGCATCAGACGTGGTCGTTCGACGGCGTGTTCGGCACCTATAACGAGGCCACGCTCCAGCGCGGCTTCGCGGTCTACCAGCAGGTCTGCTCTGCCTGCCACCCGGTCACGCACCTCTATTTCCGCGACCTGGAGAAGATCGGCTATACCGAAGACGAGGTCAAAGGCATCGCAGCGAAATACACAGTGACCGCCGGCCCCAACAAAGAAGGGCAGATGTTCAAGCGGCCGGCGCGGCCCGCCGATCATATCCCCGGTCCTTTCCCCAATGACGAAGCGGCGCGCGCTGCCAATAACGGCGGCCTGCCGCCGGACCTGTCGCTGATCACGCTGGCGCGCGACGGCGGCCCCGATTACGTCTATGCCATCGTCGGCCTCGGCTTTACCAAGCCGCCGCCCGGCTTCAAGCCGATCCCCGGGACCTATTACAATCAGTATTTCGCCGGGAATCACATCAAGATGCCGCCGCCGCTGCACCCCGGCGCGGTCAAGTTCGACGGTCAGCCGGCCAGCGTGCCGCAGATGGCGCACGATGTCGCCGCTTTTCTCAATTGGGCAGCCGAGCCGAACCTCGACGAACGCCACCAAACGGGGGCCAAGGTCGTGCTGTTCCTCGTCGTCGCGGTCATCGTGTTCTACGCCGCCAAGCGCCGCATCTGGTCGCGCATTCCGCACTGAACGCGGCGCGGCGCCCTTCGTCAGACGTCGCGCAGTTTGTAGCGCTGGATCTTGCCGGTCGCGGTTTTTGGCAACGCGTCGCGAAACTCAATCCAGCGCGGGTATTTCCACACCCCGATCGCCGCCTTGACGTGATTTTGCAATGCTTCGGTCAGCGCGGCATCGGCGCGCGGCGCGCCCGCTGTCAGCACGACAAATGCCATGGGCTTGATCAGCCCGTCGCTATCGGCGTGGCCGACGACGGCCGCTTCAAGCACCGCGGGGTGGCCGATCAGCGCCTCCTCGACCTCGAACGGCGACACCCAGATGCCGCCGACCTTCAGCATGTCGTCGCTACGCCCGCAATAGCGATAATAACCATCGGCGTCGCGGATATAGGTGTCGCCGGTGTGGGTCCACTCGCCGCGAAACGTGTGGTGCGATTTCTGGCGCTGGTTCCAGTAGCCGTCACCCGCCGACGGGCCGCGCACGACGAGCTCGCCCGGCTCGCCGTCCGCCACCTCGCCGCCCGCATCGAGGATGCGCACGTCGTAGCCCGGGACCGGCTTGCCGGTCGTGCCGTAGCGGATGTCGTCGGGCCGGTTCGACAGAAAGATGTGCAGCATCTCGGTTGAGCCGATACCGTCGAGGATGTCGGAGCCAACCCGCTCGCGCCAGCGCACGCCGATATGCTCGGGCAGCGGCTCGCCGGCCGAGATACAGCGACGCAGGCGGTCGGATCCGGCGCCGGCCCCGAGCGCCGGGTCGGCCAGCATCGCGGCGTAAAGCGTCGGCACACCGGCAAAGAGCGTCGGGCGGTATTGCCGCATCGTTCGCAGCACGCTCTCGGGGGTCGGCCGGTCGGGGTAGAGCACGGCGGCGGCGCCGACGCTCATCGGAAACGTCATCGAATTGCCGAGTCCATACGCGAAGAACAGTTTCGCAACCGAGAACATCACGTCGTCGGGCCGGATGCCGAGCACCTGCCGGCCGTAGGTGTCGGCGGTCGCCTTGAGGCTCGCGTGGACATGCTTGACGCCTTTCGGGTTGCCGGTCGAGCCCGAGGAATAGAGCCAGAATGCGACCTCGTCCGCCGAGCAGGCGGCCGGCTCTGCGTTCGCCTCGCCGCGCGCGAATTGGGCAAATTCGCCGCCCTGCCCGTCCGGCGCGCTAACGACGACGCGGTCGATGCCGAGCCGCGCGATCTGCGGCTTCAGCGGCGGCAGCAGCGGCTCCGACACGACGAGTGCGGCGGCGCGGCTGTCTTCCAGGATGTAACCGGTGATGTCGGGCGGCAACAAGGTGTTGATCGGCACCGGGATGATCCCGGCCCGCAGCGCCCCCCAGAACGCCACCGGGAAATCGATCGTGTCGAGCAGGACGAGCGCAATGCGCCGCTCGCGCGCGATGCCGGCCGCCTTGAGGCCGGCGGCAAATCGCGCCGCCGCCGCATCCAGGTCGCGATAAGTCAACGCGCGCCACGGATCGCGGAACGCCAGCCGTTCGCCCCGCCCCTCGCGCCCATACCGCGCGACGAAATAGTCGAACGCGTTGCCGCCGGCTCCGGTCATTTCCTTCCCTCATGCCATTCGCTTCGCGCGAACCTGCGCACTATAGGCCCGTTTCGGGCGGCTGGCACCGCCGGCGGCGGACCGCCCTGAGCCGCCCGGCGCGGGCCGCGCGGAGGGTCGCGGCTCTGGCGCAACTCCGTTCGGCGGCTTATCTTTACCGCCATGCAGCCGCTCTTCGTTGCCGAGCGCCCGCCGGGCGACATTGAGAAACCGTTCAAGATCTGCTCCGAATTCCTTCCGGCCGGCGACCAGCCGCAGGCGATCGACGAATTGTGCGAAGGGCTCGAACGCGGCGAGCGCGACCAGGTGCTGTTGGGCGTCACCGGCTCGGGCAAGACCTTCACGATGGCGCATGTCATCGCCCGCACCGGGCGGCCGGCGATCATCCTGGCGCCGAACAAGACCCTGGCCGCGCAGCTTTACGGTGAGATGAAGAGCTTCTTCCCGGAGAACGCGATCGAATATTTCGTCTCATATTACGATTACTACCAGCCGGAGGCCTATGTTCCGCGCACCGACACGTATGTCGAAAAGGAATCGTCACTGAACGAGCAGATCGACCGCATGCGCCACTCGGCGACGCGGGCGATCCTCGAACGCCGCGATGTCGTCGTCGTCGCCAGCGTCTCGTGCATTTACGGTATCGGCTCGGTCGAAACCTATTCGAAGATGACCGAAACCGTCGCGGTCGGCGGCCGTATCAATCGCTCCAAGCTGCTGCAGAGCTTTGTCGAACTGCAATACCGCCGCAACGACCACAATTTCTTCCGCGGCGCGTTCCGGGTGCGCGGCGACACGATCGAAATCTTCCCGGCGCATTACGAAGACAGGGCCTGGCGGATCTCGCTGTTCGGCGATGAGGTCGAGGCGATCCACGAGATCGACCCGCTCACCGGCGAGAAGACCGCGGCGCTGCAGTCGATCAAGATCTATGCCAACAGCCACTACGTCACGCCCCGGCCGACGCTCTTGCAGGCGATCGAGCAGATCAAGCGCGACCTCAAGATTCGCCTCGAAGAACTGCATCGCGGCGGCCGCCTGTTGGAAGCGCAGCGGCTCGAACAGCGCACGACCTATGACCTCGAAATGATCGAGGCGACCGGCTCCTGCGCCGGCATCGAAAACTATTCGCGATATCTGACCGGCCGCGCGCCGGGCCAGCCGCCGCCGACCTTTTTTGAATACATGTCACGCGACGCGCTTGTCATCGTCGATGAGAGCCACGTCACGGTGCCGCAACTGGGCGGCATGTTCGGCGGCGACTGGACGCGCAAGACCTGTCTCGCCGAATACGGCTTCCGTCTTCCCTCCTGCACCGACAACCGGCCGCTCAAATTCGAGGAATGGGAGGCGCTGCGCGGCCCGACGCTGTTTGTTTCGGCGACCCCCGGCCGCTGGGAAATGGAGCGCGCCGGCGGCGTCTTTGTCGAGCAGATCGTGCGGCCGACGGGGCTCGTCGATCCACCGTGCATCGTGCGCCCGACCGAAAACCAGGTCGACGACCTGATGGCCGAATGCCGCGATGCCGCCGCCCGTGGCCACCGTGTGCTGGTAACGACGCTGACCAAAAAGATGGCCGAGGCGCTGACGGAATACCTGCACGAAGCCGGCCTCCGGGTGCGCTACATGCACTCCGATGTCGATACGATCGAGCGCATCGAGATCATCCGCGACCTCAGGCTTGGCGTGTTCGATGTGCTGATCGGCATCAACCTGCTGCGCGAGGGTCTGGACATCCCGGAATGCGCGCTCGTCGCGGTGCTCGACGCCGACAAGGAGGGCTATCTGCGCTCACGCACATCATTGATCCAGACGATCGGCCGCGCCGCCCGGCACGTCGAAGGACGCGCGATCCTTTACGCCGACCACATGACCGACAGCCTGAAACAGGCGATCGAGGAGACCAACCGGCGGCGCGAGAAGCAGCAGGCCTACAACGCCGCGCACAGCATCACGCCGGAGAGCGTCAAGCGCGGCATCGCCGACATCCTGGAGAGCGTCTACGAGCAGGACCACGTGACGGTCGGCCTCGGCGAGAGCGAGGCGGCCCATTATCAGGGCAAGGATTTGAAGGCGGTCATCGCCGATCTCGAGAAGCGCATGCGGGCCGCCGCCGCCGACCTCGAATTCGAGGAGGCAGCGCGGCTGCGCGACGAGATTCGCCGCCTCGAACAGGCCGATCTCGGCCTTGCCGATGCGGGCGGAGGGCCGCGCGGCCGCTCGACCTTGGGCCGCGCCGGCATCAACGCGCGCGAGGCGGTGCGCGCCCGCGTCCGCGCGCGCGCCAAAGCCCGCG
>JASIAN010000231.1 GCA_030042035.1 Alphaproteobacteria bacterium
GGCGCGCCGCCGCCGGCGCGGTTTTCCTACCTGCCGTTCGGCGTCGGGCCGCGCGCCTGTATTGGCGCCCAATTCGCGTTGACCGAGGCGACGATCGTGCTGGCGCAACTGCTGCGCGCCGTTCGCCTCGAATTGGCCGACGACGCGCCGGTCCTGCCGCTGGCCGCCATCACGCTGCGGCCCAATCGCAGCCCGCCATTCCGCCTCACGCCGCGCATCTGAAGCGGCGCCGCGACTTACGCCTCCAGGCCGACCAGGCCGCGGGCGTAGGCGCGGGCATCGAACGGCCGCAAATCCTCGACCCCTTCGCCGATGCCGATCGCGTTGATCGGGATGCCGTATTTCTCGGCCAACGACACCAAGACGCCGCCCTTGGCGGTGCCGTCGAGCTTGGTCATGACGATGCCAGTGACGCCGACCATGTCGCGGAAGATTTCGGCCTGGGCGTGCGCGTTCTGGCCGACGGTCGCGTCGAGCACCAGAAGCACTGCATGCGGCGCCGACGCATCGATCTTTTTCAGCACGCGCACAATCTTCTGCAATTCGCCCATCAGGTCGGCCTTGTTGTGCAGCCGCCCGGCGGTGTCGATCAACAAGATGTCGGCCTTCTCGTCGCGCGCCTTCTCCAGCGCCTCATAGGCGAGGCCGGCGGCATCGGAGCCGGTCGGCCGGGTCAAGACCGGGCAGCCGGCGCGCTCGCCCCACACCTGCAACTGCTCAACGGCCGCGGCGCGGAACGTGTCGCCGGCGGCGATGACGACGCTGTGGCCGCCATCGTGGTACTGCTTTGCCAATTTGCCGATCGTCGTCGTCTTGCCGCTGCCGTTGACGCCGACGACCAGGATCACGAACGGCTTTTTTGCCGGATCGAGGCGCAACGGCTGCTGCACCCGCTCGACGAGCTTGATGACTTCCTCGGCGAGCGCGGTGCGCACCTCCTCGGGCGTCACCTCCTGGTTGAAGCGGGTGCGGCGCAGCGCCTGCACGACCTCGTCGGCGACGCCCATGCCCATATCACTGGCGACCAGCAATTCGTCCAGCTCTTCGAGTGCGGCGTCGTCGAGCCGGCGGCGCAGGAAAATCGCGTTGATACCCTCGTTTAGGCGTGCCGAACTGCGCGACAGGCCGACGCGTAGCCGGCCGAACCAGCCGCGCCGTTCCTCGCCCGCGACCGACGCCGGCGCGACAACCGGCGGCGATCGCTCGGTGCCGGGCGCCTCGGGCACGCCCATGACGCGGTCGAACCAGGTGCGGGGCGGCAGCGCGCCGAAATGTGGCCCGTCGTCTTTCGCCTCGGCTTCCGGCACCGCCGCATCAAAGGCGGCGACAGGCTCATCGGATGGCGCGGGCAGCGACGGCACTGCCTCCGCCGCCGCAGGCGGGGCCGGGTCCCCATCCGCCGACAGATCCTGCGGGACGCCGCGGCGCCAAATCCTCATGCCGGCACTCCAATCAATTGCGACTGGGCGACACCGACAAAGCGCATGCGGTGCACCGAGCCGGCCTCGGCCGGGCCGGCGATGCGCACGCCGGCATAGCAATCGGCGCGTCCGCGGCCCGGCGCTTCGATCAGCACGGCACTCTCGCTGCCGACCCGGCGCTGCAGTTCGGCGGCGAGTGCTGCCTCGCCTCGATCGCGCAGCCGCCGCGCGCGCTCGCGCACCAGCGCTGGATCGAGCTGCGGCATGCGCGCGGCAGGCGTGCCCGGTCGCGGGCTGTAGGGAAAGACGTGCAGGAAGGCGATGCCGCATTCGCCGACGAGATCGAGGCTGCGCTGGAACATCGCATCGCTTTCGGTCGGGAACCCGGCGATCAGGTCGGCGCCCAGCGCGATGTCGGGGCGCAGGTCGCGCGCCCGGCGCGCCGCGGCGATCGCCTGGGCGCGGCTGTGACGGCGCTTCATTCGCTTCAGGATCAGATCGTCGCCCGCCTGCAGCGACAGGTGCAGGTGCGGCAGAAGGCGCGGTTCGTCGGCGAGGAGCGCCCACGTCGCGTCGTCGATCTCGGCCGGGTCGAGCGACGACAGGCGCAGCCGCCCGAGCTCCGGCACCGCGGCGAGCAGCCGGCGCACGAGATCGCCGAGCCGCGGCCGGTCCGGCAGGTCGGCGCCATAGGCGGTCAGATCGACGCCGGTCAACACGATTTCAGAGGCGCCGGCGGCGATGAGCCGGCGCGCCCCGGCGACAATTTCCGCGAAGGGCACCGAGCGGCTCGGACCGCGCGCATAGGGGATGATGCAGAACGTGCAGCGATGATCGCAGCCCTGCTGCACCTGCAGATACGCGCGGAGGCGGCGCTCGTCTGTGTGCCCTGCGCAGAGCACGGCGGGGGCGGCAGCGCCGAGCCCATAACTCTCCGGCTTGAGCTTCGCCCTGTTGTCAAGCACCAGATCGACCTCGGCGAGCGCGGCGTAGCGCTCGCGCGCCAGCGTTGCGGCGCAGCCGGTGACGATGATGCGCGCATCGGGGCGCGCGCGCCGGGCGCGGCGGATCGCCTGCCGCGCCTGCCGTTCGGCTTCGGCCGTCACCGCGCAGGTGTTGACGACGACCGCGTCGTCAAGACCGGCGGCGTCGGCGGCGCGGCGGATGACCTCGCTTTCCAGCGCGTTGAGGCGGCAGCCGAACGTGACGATGTCGATGCCGCTCATCGTCCGCCGAACAGTGCGGCCTCGATGTGGCCGTCGAATACAAAGGCGGCCGGGCCCGTCATGATCAGGTGCCCGTCCGCCGCGCGCCAGAGGATATCGAGGTCGCCGCCGTCGAGCGTCACCGTCGCGCGGCGACCGGCAAGGCCGCGACGATGGGCGGCCGCGAGCGCCGCGCAGGCGCCGGTGCCGCAGGCGCGCGTCAAGCCGGCGCCGCGTTCCCAGACGCGCAGCCGAATGTGCCGGCAATCCAACACTGTCGCGACGCCGATATTGGCGCGCTCGGGAAACAGCCTGTCATGCTCGATGAGCGGCCCGAGCGCGGCCAGATCGATCGCCGCGGCGTCAGCAACAAAAAACGTCGCGTGCGGGTTGCCGATGCTGGTGCAGACCGGGCCCTTGAGCGGGCCGGCTGCGACATCGGCTTCCAGCGTGTCCGTCGCATGCGCCAGCGGAATGTCCCGCCAATCGGTGCGCGGCTCGCCCATATCAACGGCGACCTGTCCGTCCGGCCGCAGTTCGGCATCGAGCAGCCCTGCTGCGGTCTCAAGCCGTGCCCGTTGGGCGCCGGTCTCCTCGGCGATCAGCCGGGCGACGCAGCGGGTCGCGTTGCCGCAGGCTTCGGCCGCGCTGCCGTCAGCGTTGAGGATGCGCATGCGTGCGTCGGCGCCGGGCCGGCGCGGCGGCTCGATGAGGATGATCTGGTCGCAGCCGATGCCGGTATGGCGGTCGGCGATCGCGCGCGCCGCATCGCTATCGAGCGCGATCGGCGCCGGGCGCGCGTCGAGCACGACGAAGTCGTTGCCGAGTCCGTGCATTTTGCGGAAGGCGAGGCGGCGCATGGTCCCGTTTATATGGTTGCGCCGCCCGCTCTGTCCAAGTCGGCATCGGGGCGGCGCCCGCTCCCGTCCGCCAAGGTTCAGCGACGAGGCGGGCGCTGGCGGTGATTGAGCGCCTGCCGGATCACAGCCGGGCGTCGATGAAACGGCCGGAGGCGGTAAAGGCGCGGTTCCACTCCGGCGGGGGCCGCGCCGGCGCCATCAGATCCTGCGCCGGTTGCGACGGCGCGCCTGGCGACAGGCGCCAGCAGACATCCGAGCCGGGCGGCGCCGGGATCGTCCACGTGGCGTTGAGCGGCAGTCTGAGGTCCTGCGGCACAACCCCCGGATGGAAGGCGCAATCGCCGGAGGACGTAACGAAGGCCTGCACTTGGGCGAGGCTGAAACTGAAATTGCTGAGCGTCAGCCGCCCGGCGGGCGGTGCCGAGGGAAACAGCGGCAGCGTGAGGGGAAACCACGGCCGATAGGCAACCGCGGCGACCGTCGCCGGTGCCGCGGCCGCGCCCGTCGCCGGCGACATCGCGTCCGCCGGCGAGTCGGATGCCTTGGCCTTGGCCCGCGCGATCGCCGCAAGCTCGTTGCGCGCGGCGGGACAATTGGCGCCCTGTTGCGGCGGTGGCGGCGGCGCGACACAGGAGGCGGTGACCAGCAGCACAGCCGAAGCGAGCAGAATGCGCATGTGATCCCTCTGCTATGCGCGCCATCGTGCCGGACGCGGCGGCGTAATTGCGGTCACTCGCCGCCAAGAAAGTCGCGCGTCCACTGCCGATATTGCGTGTCGCGGGTCACCTGCCGCATCAACTCGGCCGAGGCGATGCCGGTGAGATCGGCCGGTTGCACGCCGTCCCGCAATGCCTTCAAGGTATTATAGACCGCCTGCACGGCGGCGCTGAACGGCGCGTGCGTCTGCAACGCGACCCGCACCCGATGCGCCGCGAGCCACTCGCGGTCGCCGAGCGGGCCGCTCGCCCCGCCACCGGTGATTATCGGGATGCGGATCGCCGCAGCCACCGCCTCGATCGCCTCGGCCGTGACGCCGCCGGCGAGGAACATCGCATCGACCCCGGCCGCCTCGTAGGCGCGGGCGCGCGCCACCGCCTCGTCAATGCCAGCGATCGCCAGCGCGCTGGTGCGGCCGGCGATGACGAGCCGCTTGTCCTGGCGCGCCGACAAGGCCGCCCTCATCTTGCCGACCCCTTCCTCGAGCGAGCCGAGGCTCGGCTTGCCCGAAGGGCCGTAGGGCCGCGGCAAGACGGTATCCTCGATCGACATCGCGCAGATGCCGGAAGTCTCCAGCTCCTCGACGGTGCGGCGCACATTGAGCGCATTGCCGTAGCCGTGATCGGCATCGACCAGAAGTGCGAGGTTGCCGGCGCGGCAGATGCGATAGGCCTGGCCGGCGAACTCGCTCAAGGTCAGCACGACGAGATCGGGCGCGCCGAGCACGGCCATCGACCCGACCGACCCCGAGAACATGCCGATCTCGAAACCGAGATCCTCGGCGATGCGCGCCGAAATCGCATCATAGACCGAGGCCGGATGCACGCAGCGGTTGCCGGAAAGGATCGCGCGAAACCGCTCGCGCCGCTCACCCCAGTCCATCCCTCATCCTCCCGGCCGGATCGTCGTGAACGGAAGCTTACCACGTCCGGCGCGGTTGTCATTGCGGCGTGCCGGCGCGGCGGCGGAGGCTTGACCGGCGCGCGCATGGGGGCATGCTGCGTTCGCTCCCATAAAACCGGCGCGAAGCGGACACAAGCGATGACCCAGAACCCCGCCAACCCATATGATACCGGCCTCGACAAGAATGCGGCGAATTTCGTGCCGCTGTCGCCGTTGGGCTTTCTCGCCCGCACCGCCGCTGTCTACCCGGAACGGGTCGCTGTGATTCATGGCGCGCGGCAGTATACGTGGCGCGAGGCGCAGCAACGCTGCCGCCGCCTTGCGTCGGCGCTCGCGCGACGCGGCATCGGCCGCGGCGACACGGTCGCGGTCATGGTGCCCAACGTGCCGGAAGCCTTCGAGGCGCATTTCGGCGTGCCGCTGACCGGCGCCGTCCTCAACATGCTGAATATCCGGCTCGACGCCGACACGATCGCCTTCATCCTCCAGCACGGCGCCGCCAAGGTATTGATCACCGACACCGAATTCGCCCCCGTCATCGGCCGCGCGCTGCAACAGCTCGACGACAAGCCGTTCGTCATCGACATCTGCGATCCGCAAGGGCCGGGCGGCGAACGGCTCGGTGCGATCGATTACGAAGCCTTCATCGCCGCGGGCGACCCCGCCTTCGAGCCGCCGCCGCCCAAGGACGAATGGGATGCGATCGCGCTCAACTACACCTCGGGCACGACCGGCAACCCGAAGGGCGTCGTCTATTCGCATCGCGGCGTCTATCTCGAAGTCTTCGGCAATATCCTGGCATGGAATCTGAAGCAGCACCCGGTCTATTTGTGGACGCTGCCGATGTTTCACTGCAACGGCTGGTGCTTTCCGTGGACGATCACGGCATTGGCCGGCACGCAGGTGTGCCTGCGCCGGGTCGAGGCGGCGGCGATCTACGACGCGATCGAGCGGCATGGCGTGACGCATCTGTGCGGCGCGCCGGTCGTCGTCAACATGCTGCTGCACGCCCGCAATGCGCGGCTGTCCCGTTCGGTCGCGCTGATGACCGCCGGCTCGGCGCCGCCGGCCGCCGTCATCGGCGGTGCCGAGGCGCTCGGCTTCGACATCACCCATGTCTACGGCCTGACCGAGGTCTACGGCCCGTCGACCGTGTGCGCCTGGCACGACGAATGGGACGAATTGCCGGCCGCCGAGCGGGCGCGCTTGAAGGCGCGGCAGGGGGTCAATTACGCCGTGCTCGACGCGCAGATGGTCGCCGACCCGGTGACGCTCCGGCCGGTGCCGGTGGACGGAGAGACGATGGGCGAAGTCTTCATGCGCGGCAACATCGTCATGAAGGGCTATCTGAAAAACCCGAAAGCGACCGAGGAAGCCTTTGCCGGCGGCTGGTTCCATACCGGCGACCTCGGCGTCACACATCCCGACGGTTATATCGAGATCAAGGACCGCTCGAAGGACATCATCATCTCGGGCGGCGAGAACATCTCGACGATCGAGGTCGAGGATGTGCTCTACCGCCACCCCGCCGTGCTCGAAGCTGCCGTCGTCGCGCGCCCGGACGAGACCTGGGGCGAGACGCCGTGCGCCTTTGTGACCCTGAAGGACGGCGGCGCGGCCGACGCGGCGAGCATCATCGCGTTTTGCCGCGAGCATCTGGCGCATTTCAAGGCGCCGCGCCACGTCATCTTCGGCCCGCTGCCGAAGACCTCGACCGGCAAAATCCAGAAATTCGTGCTGCGCGAGAGAGCGAAGGAAGGGGCTTGAACTGATCCTCTCGCTGCGCTTCCATTTAGCGCTCGCGTTAGGGCTGGGTGACTTGGCCAACGGATGGAGCGTTTTCTGGTTTGCTGGGCAGCCTGATCCCGGTACTAGGAACCCTGCTTGGCGCGATGATCGGCGGAGGCTTATCGCTGCTCGCCCAGCGCGCAAGCGCGAGATATTCCCGTGGAACGCAGGCACTCAATATCGCCGAGGAGCGTGCGCGCTGGGCAGCGGAGAGGAGACTCGACGAGCTGAAACGGCTCTACAGCCGGGTAGCTGAATTTCAAGACGCGACCGAGGAGTTTCGAATACACCAGGCGCGGACCTTGCACAATCTAACAAATCCGAAAGAACGGAAAGAACAATACGACTCAACCCGCGGGCGTTGGGAACTCTCATTGAGGGCGTTGCATGATGACGTTCTGATCTTTGATAGGCGATTATACGACGCCTTTCGAGAGGCGTTGCAACCACGTCAGCAATGGTTTATCTGCAAAACAGCAGAGGAGGGGCTTGACCATCTTCAGGCCCTGGAACACAACCTCGTCGGTTACCGACGACAGATAGCTGAAGAATACAGACGGGTATTCCTCGCCCGCGAGACCGGGACCGATGGATTGTAGGATGGGTTGAGCGGAAGCGAAACCCATCGCTCGCAGTACTGCGCGAGAGAGCGAAGGATTCGGCATCGTAGCGCCAAGGATGCCGTGTCAGAGAATGGGTTGAGCTTCGGCGAGACCCATCGCGTCGAGCAGCGACATTACCCTGTTACGCAAGCAGTGCGTCCTTTAAGATCGCGCTGCGCGAGGGGACGCAGTGGCGATGGCGGATCTGGCGATCGCGGGCGACGGGGTGCGCGCGCGGCCCGTGGGCGGCGCCGCTGTTCGCCTGCTCGCGGCCATCGCGGCCGCCTTTGCGGCCGAGCCCGAACGTCGGGTTCTGTGGCTGCCGGCCTTTTTCGGCGCCGGCATCGCGGTCTATTTTGCGCTGACCGTCGAGCCGCCGTTATGGCTCGGCCTCGCCCTGATGCTGCTCGGCGCCGCAACCGCCGGGGCGCTGCATCGCCGGCCGGGTTGGCGCGAGGGGGCGGTTGCGCTGGCGTTTTTCGCGGCCGGCTTCGCGACGATCCAGCACGCCGGCGTCGCGGACGGCACACCGATGTTACAGCGCCGGCTGGGCCCGGTGAGGCTCATCGGCACCCTCGTTAATATCGACGCCGCGGAACGCGGCTGGCGCATCATCGTCAAGCCCGACCCGCTGCCCGGCCTGTTCGCGTCCGAACAGCCGCATCTGGTGCGGATCCACATCGCGCCGTCGAGCGACAAGCTGTCGCCGGGCGACCGCGTCGCAATGAAGGCGATGCTGTACCCGGTGCCGGGGCCGGTCGTACCGGGCGGCCGCGACCTCGAACGCGAACTCTATTTCGCCGGGATCGGCGGCGTCGGCTACAGCTTTGGCGCAGCGCACCGCATCGGTGCGGCGCACGGCGGCGGCTGGCGGCAATGGCTCCTGCAACTGCGCGCGACAATGACGCGGCGCATCAACGCCGCGCTGCCCGGCTCGACCGGCGGCGTCGCGTCGGCCGTCATCACCGGCAAGCGCGGCCACATTGCCGAGAGCGTCAAAGAGGCGTTTCGCAATTCCGGTCTGTCGCATCTGTTGGCGATCGCCGGGCTGCATTTGGGGCTGGTCGGCGCCTTTGTGTTCTTCGCGGTTCGCGGCGGCCTGGCGCTATGGCCGTTCGTCGCGCTGCGCTGGCCGATCAAGAAGATCGCGGCCGGTGTCACGCTCGTCGCGCTGTTCTGCTACCTGATGATTTCCGGCGCGGCGATCCCGACCGAGCGCGCCTTCGTCATGAATGGCATCGTCTTCGCCGCGATCCTGATCGACCGGTTGCGCATCTCGATGCGGATTTGCGCGCTGGCGGCGCTGGTCGTGCTGGCGCTTGATCCGGCGAGCCTTGTCGGGGTCAGTTTTCAGATGTCGTTCGGTGCGGTTGTTGCGCTGATCGCGGTGTACGAGACATGGGGCACGCGGCTCGCCCGTTTCCTGCACAGCGGCTCCTTCGCGCGCAAGGTCTTGGGCTATTTCGGGGCGGTCGCGGTGACCACGGTGATCGTGACGGTCGGCACCGAGCCGTTCGCGATCTACCAT
>JASIAN010000232.1 GCA_030042035.1 Alphaproteobacteria bacterium
CTGCCGCTTCTCGTGTTCGAGGCGGGCATCGTCACCGACGTCCGCCGCACGGTCGAGGATGCGGCGGCGATCCTGGTGTTAGCGGTCATCGTCACGGTGTTCACGATGGCGGTGATCGGGCTGGCGCTGTGGCCATTCGCGCGCATGCCGCTGCCGGTGTGCCTGCTGTTGGGCTCGATCGTCGCGACGACCGACCCGGCCGCGGTCACCGCGGTGTTTCGCGATGTCGGCGCGCCGGCGCGGCTGACCCGGCTGGTCGAGGGCGAGGCGCTGTTGAACGACGCGGCGGCGGTCGCGCTGTTTATCGTGCTGCTCGCCATGATCCTGCCCGGCGGCCGGGCCGATATCGCCGCCGGCTTCGGCCAGTTCGCGGCGGCGTTCGTCGGCGGTGGCGCGGTCGGCTTCGTCTTCGGCCGCATCCTGTTATGGATCATGCCATATCTCGGCGACGATCGCCTCGCCGAGACAACCTTGTCGCTGGCGTTTGCCTATCTCGCCTTCGTCGTCGCGCAGCATGTCCTCGATCTGTCCGGCATTGTCGCGGTGCTCGCCGCGAGCCTGACCCTGGCGGCGCTCGGACCCGCCCGCATCGCTCCGGAAGACTGGTCGTTCCTTGTCGAACTTTGGGAACAGATCGCGTTCTGGGCGCGCTCGCTGATCTTCATACTGGCAGCGATCCTGGTGCCGCGGCTCTTGGTCGAGATCGGCTGGCGCGACCTGATGCTGCTTGCGGTGCTGGTCGCCGCCGCGTTCGGCGCGCGCTTCTTTGCGCTGTTCGTGCTGGTGCCGCCGCTCGAACACTTCCGGCTTACCGAGCGCATCGACCGCTCCTACAAGCTGGCGATCATCTGGGGCGGGCTGCGCGGCGCCCTGACGCTGGTGCTGGCGCTGGCGGTGACCGAAAACCCGGCGATCCCGCACGATATCCAGCGCTTTGTCGCGGTACTGGCGACCGGCTATGTGCTCTATACGTTGTTCGTCAACGGCACGACGCTGCGCCCGGCCATCGGCCTGTTGGGCCTCGACCGGCTGTCGCCGCGCGAGAGCGCGCTGCGCGACCGCATCCTGGCGCTGTCGCATGCCGAGGCCCGGGAGGCGGCGCGCGAGATCGCCCGCACCCATGGCATCTCGCCGGAAACGGCCGATCGCGTCGTTGCGCCCTATGATCTCGCCCGCGCTGAAGAAGATCTTGTCCGCGCTGAAGCGGCGGCGGACGGCCAAGCGATCAGCGAGCGCGATCGGCTGGCAGTCGCACTGGTGGCCCTCGCCAATCAGGAGCGTCTGTTGGTGCTCCGGTTGCGCAGCGACCGTATCGCGGCGCCGGCAGCGGCGCAGGTCCTGCTCGGCAATGCCGGCGCGCTGGCCGACGCGGCGCGGCGTGACGGACGGCTCGGCTACCAACACGCGAGCGAGCGCGCGCTGGCGCTGACCGCGCCGTTCCGCATCGCGTATTTCCTGTACCGCCGGCTCGGCATCGTGCGGCTGTTGGCCGACCGGCTCGCCGACCGAGTGGAGCGCCTGTTGCTGATGCGCTTCGTTACCGAGCGGCTGGTCGCGTTCAATGACCAGCAGATCGCGCCGCTGGTCGGAACGCGCATTGCCGCGATTTGCAGCGATATCATCGACCGGCGGCGGCGGGCGATCGCCGATGCGCTCGACGTGATGCGCCGGCAATATCCGGGCTATGTGGCGGAGCTTGAGGCACGATTTCTGCGGCAGTCGGCGCTGCGCCACGAGCTGACGCGCTATCAGAGCCTTTATGAGGACGGGCTCATCCCGCGCGAGCTTTACGACGACCTGCGGCGCGGCGTCATCGGCAGCCGCGCGGCGGCCGAGCGGCCGCGATTTGATATCGGGCTCGACACCCACCAGCTCGTGACGCACCTCGACCTGCTGGCCGGCCTCGACGAACAGCAGCTCGACCGCATCTGCCGGTTGTTGCGGCCACGTCTGGCGGTGCCGGGCGAGGTCATCATCCGCCGTGGCGAGCGCGGCGATGCGGTGTTCTTCATTGCTTCGGGCGCCGTTGAAGTGCGGTTTGCCGCGCGACGGGTGCGGCTCGGCACCGGCGAGTTTTTCGGCGAGATGGCGCTCTTGTGGAGACGGCCCCGGCAGGCCGATGTCGTCGCCCTGACCTATTGCCAGCTGCTGGTGCTGCGCGAGGCCGACTTCGCTCGGTTCATGGCCGCCAACCCGGCAGCGCGGGCGGCCATCCACAAGGTCGCGGCGGCGCGGCAGGAGCAGAATGTCGGTGTTCCTTCAGCGGCGAGCCCGGTATGACCGGTCAACCCGAAGAAACTTTGCCTATCACAGTATTCATAGCACTAATTACCTCCACATTTGCTGTTCGACTTTCCGGTTTCAGGTAATAACCAACGAAGAATTGTCCGACGATTTCTGTACCTGCCGCGAGACTGCCCCGGCGTCGCCTGTGCCTGATCAAGGGCTTTTATCCGGCATTTTAGCTAACTCCTTCACGGCATCGCATCGCTTTTTACCAGATGTTCATGACCGCTGACGCTTAAGTTGCGCGCACGCCAACGCTCAGTGGTCGCTTCTTCGTCTCCCCCAAGGCAGAAGCGACGGGAGTTGCCTTGATGCCTGACTCCTATATGGAGCCTTTCTCGGCCGAGGTGCTTGTCGAAAACATTCCGCGCGAAGCTTTGACCGGGAGCATGCGCGACTTCCGCGAGTTGCACGGCACCGACCTGCTCGGGCGCGTCGCGCCGTTTTATCATTGGCAGGAAGCGCGGCGGCATCACGGGTACTGGCCCTATTCCAAATCTACCGAAGAGGCACCGCAACCGGTCTGTTCGGCAAGGGACGATACCGGGCGGGCGTTCCGCGGTGTCAATTTCGCGTCGCAGGATTATCTGGGTCTCGCCTTGCACCCGGAGATCAAGGCCGCTGCAAAGGCGGCGATCGACGAGTACGGCGTGCACAGCGCCGGCTCCTCCGCTCTTGCTGGCAACACGAAATACTCGCTCGCGCTGGAACGCGCGGTCTCCGAATTCCTCGATCTGGAGCACACGATCCTTTATCCCACCGGCTGGGCGGCGGGTTACGGCGTCATCAAGGGCCTCGTGCGGCCCGACGATCACATCGTCATGGACGGCCTGGCGCACGCCTGCCTGCAGGAGGGCGCCTATTCGGCGACCCGCAATGTTCATCTGCACGGTCACCTGAAGCTCGAAGCGCTCCGCCGTCAGCTGCAAAAGATCCGCGCGCGCGATACCCGGAACGCCATTCTGGTCGTGACCGAGAGCCTGTTTTCGATGGACTCGGACACGCCGGATCTGGTGGCGCTGCAGGCGTTGTGCCGCGAATACGACGCCCGTCTCCTGGTCGATGCAGCGCACGATCTCGGCTGCATCGGGGCCGAGGGGCGCGGCCATATCGGCCTGCAGCGGATGCTCGGCGACATCGACATCGTGATGGGGAGCTTCTCGAAGACATTTGCCTCCAATGGCGGCTTTGTTGCCTGCCGATCGCCGGCGGTGCGCGAGTACCTCAAGTTTTATGGCTGCTCGGCGACGTTTTCGAACGCGCTGTCGCCGGTGCAGTGCGCCATCGTGCTGAAGGCGTTCGCGATCGTCGGGTCGGAGGAGGGCCGCCGGCTGCGCGAGCGCCTGCTGGACCGCGCGGTTTATCTGCGCGCACAGCTGCGCGCCGCCGGGTTTGATGTGATCGGCGAGCCATCGGCGATCGTGCCGGCCGTGGTCGGCCCTGAAGCCCTCGCGCGCATGGTGAGCCGTCTTCTGCCCGCGTTGGGCGTCGTCGCCAACCTGGTGGAATTCCCCGCGGTTGCCAAGGGCGCCGCGCGCTTCCGCCTGCAGGTCATGGCGAGCCATTCGCACGAGAATGTCGATGACCTCGTCGATGCCCTGCGCGGCGCCGCCGACGCCGCGCTCAGCTCCTACCGCCGTTACCACGCGGTCGCGGCGGAAACTCGCGGCAAACAAGCGATGGGAAGATAGCAATCATGATGCTTTCCGGCCGCCTTCTGGCGATTGACGACAATCGAGATGCCGCCGAGCTTGTCGTAAGGGTGGCACGGCGTTGCGGCTACGAAGCGCGCCTCCTGGCCGACCATGGGGACTTGGCGCGGGCGCTCAGCGAATGGCAGCCCGAGGTGTTGACACTCGATCTCTGCATGCCAGAGGCCGACGGCATTAGCCTGTTTTCCGTGCTGCAGGCCGGCAAGTTCGCCGGCGACGTGATCATTATCAGCGGCCAGGACGATTGGCTGCGAAAAGTCGCCGGGCGCCTCGCCAGCGTGCACGGTCTGCGCGTCGTCGACGATCTCGCAAAACCCGTCGATCTGAAAAGGTTGGCGAATCTGCTGACCCGACTGCGCGCCGCCCACGCGCCGCCGCCGGCGGCAGCCCGCACCGGCGTGGCCTCAACTCTGGGTTAACCAAATTTGCCTAGAATTGACGCATCGCATCGCGACCTTTCATGGCGGATGTCAGGATGATCGCTTCTCTTCGCCTTGCACCGTTCCGGCTCTATGCCGTGCTCGACTGGTTCGTGCCGGAAAAGATGAAGGAGGAAGCGGAGTCGCTGCGCCGCGCCCGCATGTTCCTGATCAGTCACCTGTTCGGTCCGTTCCTCGGGCACACGATCTCGCTCTATATCCTGTTGATCGGTCCTGCACCCGATGCCGCCTGGTGGATATTCTTCGGGATCATCACGCTGTTCTGGGCATTTCCGCTGGCGTTGAAGATCACCGGCTGGTTCGTGCCGCTGGCGCTGATTTCCGTGCAGAATCTGATCTTCACGATCCTGTGGGGCTGCTATCACTACGGCGGCATGAGCTCGCCGCTCATTCCCTGGGTTATCACCGTCCCGCTGCTGGCCTTCTTTTATCTCGGCTCAGGTCAGGGCGTGCGGATTTTCGTTTTGGCAATCATTCTGCTCAATCTGGCCGGCTTCTATCTGATCTATTCTTTGGGGCACGGCTTTCCGACCCACATCCCGCTTGCCCAGTTGTCGGGTCTCGGGATCGTCTCCACCGTCTGTGCGTCCGTTTATGTCTCGATGATGGCTCTTTATTACGCGAATATTGCGATGTCGCAGTCCGATCTCGAACGCGAGGTCAAGCGCCGCCTGGAAACCGCGGCGCAGCTGCGCGAGGCAACGAACGAAGCCGAGCGGGCGAACCAGGCGAAATCGGAATTTCTCGCCAAGCTCGGCCACGAGCTGCGCACCCCGCTCAACGCCGTGATCGGCTACAGCGAAATCATGCTGGAGGACGCCGTCATCGCCGAGCGCCAGCAACAGTCGGTCGATCTTAAGAAGATCCACAATGCCGGCAACCACCTCCTCAAGCTCATCACCGATCTGCTCGACCTGTCGAAGCTCGAGGCCGGCAAAATGGAATTGTTCGTCGAGACCGTCGACGTGCGGGCGCTCGTCGCCGAGGTCGCCAGCGAATATCTCGACGCCGCCGCAGCCGCGGGCAACGCGTTGACGGTCGATGTCGACCCGGCCATCGCCACGATCGAGGGCGACGCAACAAAGCTGCGCCGCGCGCTCGTCGAACTCGTCAGCAACGCGGTACGTTTCACGGCGAACGGCACGGTCACGATCACGGCCCGCAGCGACGGCGAGTGGCTTCGCATTACGGTGCGCGACACCGGCGTCGGCATCGAGCAGCAGCGGCTCGCGACGCTGTTCGAGAATTTCGAAGAATCCGAGGACGCCACGACCAGCAAGTACGGCGAGACCGGGCTGGGGCTGCCGCTGAGCCAGCGCCTGTGCCGCCTGATGCGCGGCGATATCGCCGTCGAAAGCACCCTGGGCGAGGGTTCGTGCTTCACAATCCGCGTGCCGGTCATGCTGCGCGCCGGTGCGGCGGCGGAGGTCGACGAGGCCGCGGCGCGCGACGAGCGGCACCGCGCCCGCGGCAGTCTCGTCCTGGCGATCGACGATGATCCCGCGGTGCTCGAACTGCTGCAACGCATCCTGGCAAAGGAGGGGTACGCGCCCGTCGTCGCGGCAAGCGCCTTCGAAGGGCTCGAACTTGCCAAGAAACTCATGCCGGCGCTGATCATCCTCGATGTCTTCATGCCGGAACTCGACGGCTGGCAGCTGCTCAAGCTGTTGCGCAAAGATGCCGCGCTGCGCGACAGCCGCATCGTCATGCTGACCGTCGATGACAACGTGAAGAAGGGGCCGGCGCTCGGTGCCGATGCGCATCTGGTGAAGCCGATCGACCGGCATGCGCTGCTGCGCCTGATCAGAGATCTCGGGGTCGAGCCTTCCCCGTTTGGCACGCGGCTGCTCGACCGGCCGGCAATTGATCTTCTCGAAGAAGCGCAAATCTGAAAATCCGAACCGCGGAGCACAATCGCCATGACCAAAATACTGTTGGTCGAAGACAATGAAGACAATCGTGACATGCTCGGCCGGCGACTGTCGCGGCACGGCTTCTCGGTGTGCTTCGCCATCGATGGTCCAAGCGGCGTCAGGATGGCCCATAACGAATTGCCGGATGTCATCCTGATGGACATTGCGCTCGGCGAGATGGACGGCTGGGAAGCCACCCGTCTCATCAAGGACGACCCGCGCACCACGGGCATCCCGGTCATCGCGTTGACCGCGCATGCCCTGGCCAGCGACCGCTCCCGCAGCGTCGAGGTGGGCTGCGCCGATTACGACACCAAGCCGGTCGATCTGCCCCGGCTGCTCGGCAAGATCAACGCCTGCCTGCCCGGCGGGGCGAGGGCTGCTTGAGGGCGGCAATGATGTGGCGACAAAGATTTCTCTCTCTCATCGATTGGTTTGTGCCGCCGTCGCTGCGCGGCGAAACCGCCCCGTTCTGGCGCGCCCGGATATTTGTCATCAGCCACCTGTTCGGCCCGGCACTCGGGGCATCGATCGTCGGATATCTGTTCCGCCTTGACGCCGGCCACCTCGAGGTCTGGGTTATTGCCGCTTGCGATGTGGTGTTTGTGCTGCTGCCGTTCGGCCTCAAGCTGACGGAGCGGCTGGCGCCGCTCGCGCTCACGTCGGTTGCGACGCTGACTTTTGTGTCGCTCTACGGCTCGTATTATTTCGGCGGGGTCAGTTCGCCGTTTCTGCCGTGGGTGCTGGTGGCGCTGCTGCTCGGATTCTTCTATCTGCGCGAGCGGCCGCTGCTGTTGTTCAGCATTTACGGGGTCAACCTGGCCGGCTTCTGCATCGCCTATCTGGTCAATGGCGGGTTTGCGCAGCGCATTCCGGCTTCCGGCCTCGCCGGCGTCGGCATTCTGTCGGTCGCTTGCGCGACGATCTATACGGCGATGATGGCGATCTACTACGCCAGCATCGTGACCTCGCAATCCCAGCTGGAGCAGGAGGTGCAGCGCCATCTGGCGACGGCGGTCAAGCTGCGCCAGGCGAAGGAAGAGGCAGAGCGCGCCAACCGGGCGAAATCGGTGTTTCTCGCCAAGATGAGCCACCAACTGCGCACGCCGCTCAACGCGGTCATCGGCTACAGCGAGATCCTGCTCGAAGACGACGAACTCGGCGCCAGCGGCGAGCACATCTCTGACTTGAAGCGCATCAACAGCGCCGGCAAGCATCTGCTGGCGCTGCTGACCAATGTCCTCGATCTCTCGAAGATCGATTTGCAAAACGTCGATCTATCGCTCGAATCGTTCGATCTGAAAGTGTTTATCGAGGAGGTGGCCGATACATGCCGCAGCCTCGTCCTCAACAATGGCAACGAATTCAAGATTGAATACGGCGAGGGGCTGGGAAGCGTCAGGTCTGACCCGACGCGGTTACGGCAGGCGCTGCTCAATCTGTTGAGCAATTCCGGCAAGTTTACAAAGCGCGGCGTCGTCACCCTGTCGGTCCGCCGCGAGGAGCACAGCGGCGCCGAATGGCTCAAGATCGCGGTGCGTGACAGCGGGATCGGCATCAGCCGCGAGCATCTCGCGCGTCTTTTCACCGCCTTCAATCAGGCCGAGGCCTCGACTTCCAGTCGCTACGGCGGCACCGGGCTGGGCCTCGCGTTGAGCCAATCCCTGTGCCACGCGATGCACGGCGAGATCACCGTCGAAAGCGAACTGGGGCGCGGCTCGTGCTTCACGATCGAGATCCCGGCTCAGCTCGACCCTGCGGCTGCGATGCCCGCCGCACGGCCGTCCGAGCTTGAGGCGGTGGCCGCAGGCATCGAGGCGATGGCTGCCTGACCGCCGGCGTGCGCGGCCGCCGGCGGATGGGACCGATACGATGTTGACGCGTCTTCTGACTGCGTTATCTCTGCGCCCCACCGCCGCAACGGCGCCGGAACGGGAGACGGGCCGGAGTGGCTCCGGCGCTGCCGCCGCCGCCGGTCCCTCCGATTTGTGCGCGGCGGAGGACAGCGCGAGCCGCATGCGGGCGCTTGCCGAATGCTGCGCCGACAGTCTCTCCGCGCTGGCCTACGCCCAGTTCGCCGATCTGCTCGAACCGCGGCCGCTTGGGCCGCATCAGGATGCGGAGCCGGCCGCGAGATCGCGGTAGAGCCGCTCGGCATCGTCGCGCCGGCATAACTCGGTGCCGGGGCGCAGCAGCGCCGCCGCTCCCGCCGCATTGCCGAAGCGCACTGCCTCGCCGATCGGCCAGCCGCGCACCAGCGCGACAAGGATGCCGGCCAGCATGCTGTCGCCGGCGCCAATGCTGCCGGCGACCCTGACATTTGCGGCCGGAAAGCGGTGGCAGCCATCTGCGGTCGCGAGCAGGGCACCGGCGGCGCCGAGCGATACGACGAGAACCTCGCAACGGCCGGCAGCGACCACTCTGCGCGCCGCGCTTTCCTGCATCGCCACATCGTCGATCGACTTGCCGTAAAGATGGGCGAGTTCGCGCAGGCTCGCCTTGATCAAGAAGGCGGCGCCGGCGCCGACCAACGCCGCACCCGAACTGTCGAGCACGAAGCGGGCGCCGCAGCGTTCGGCGATTGCGCCGACCCGGGCATAAAAATTGTTGGAAACGCCGGGCGGCAGGCTGCCGCTCGCGACGATAAAACGGGCCCCCGCGGCCAGCCCCGCCAGGCGGTCGAGGACCTGCTCCTGATCGTCCTCGCCGACCGCCGGCCCCGGCAGCAAAAAGCGGTATTGCCGGCCGCTCTGGCGCTCGACGACGGCGAGGCTCTCGCGGGTGATGCCGGCGATCGTCACGGCGGCGTGCGGCACGCGTTCCCGGCCAAGCATCGCATCGATCATCTGCCCCGACGCGCCGCCCGCCGGAAATACCGCGAGCGCGTCGCCGCCGAGCATCGTCGCGGCACGGGCGACGTTGATGCCGCCGCCGCCGGGGTCGTAGCGCGGCGCCTCGCAGCGCAATTTGATCTCCGGCACGATCGCATCGGTCGCCGTCGCGATGTCGAGCGCCGGGTTCATCGTCAGGGTCACGATCTCGGGCATTCGGCCTTCTCCTCGCGAGCGAAGCTAGCCGCGCGGCCGAGCCGCCGCCTTGATCGCGATCAATCACGCCGCGCCGCAGTGTCAAGCCGGCGGGCGAAAGGCGAAAATCTCCGGCGCCGAGCACGGCAATCGGAACGGCGCGTGGCCAAGCGCTGGCGCGGTTGCGCGAAAAACCCGCTCCCGGCGCGCGCGATCGGCATAAAATCCGCACGTTCCTGCGCGGAGGCGGGGCGACGAATGCGACGGGTAATCAAGAATGTCGGCGGCCGGGCGTGGCGGCAGTGCGGCGTGCCGGCCGCGGCCATCGTCCTGTGTGCGATGCTGGCAGCGACGCCGGGACGCGCGGCCCCGGCGGCGGCCCCATTGTCGCCGCCGGCAGCGGGCGGCATGGATCAGGCGATGCGCTCATCCGGCTGGATGCAGCAGGTCTTCATCCAGCTCGAGGGCGAAGCCACCTCCGACATCGTCATGCTGCCTCACGCGCCGGGCGCGATCGCGAGTGAATGGCGCACGTTCGACAAAAACGGCTCAGCACTCGGCGCCCTCGTCAATGTCGGCTGGATCGCGCTGCTCGCGTGCCTTGCGCTGCTCGCCGAGACCGCGACGGCGCGCGGCTTGACGCACCGGCTGCGCCGCCGGATGCGGGTGCGCCCGGAGGGCCCTTCGGTCGGCGACCTGTTGCGTCTGGCGGCATGCGATGCGGTCGGATTTGCCGTATTCGTCGCCGTCTTCGTGCATGGCCGGCACTGGCTGGCGCAGACCGGCGTCACGATCGCGCTGCTCGTCCTTGCCTCGAACGTGGTGATCCGCTGGCGTCTTGCCGCGGTGTTTGTCGGCGTCATTCTGCGTCCGGCCGATCCGACGGCGCGGCTGATCGACATAGACGACCGCGCCGCCCATCGGCTTGCCCGGTTTCTGTCGGCGGCATTTTTGCTTATTACGATGCTGGTCGGCTTTGGCCGCTACGGCCTGATCTCCGAGGCCAGCGGCGCGCCGCATGTCGTCGCGCTGATCGTCAACGTATTGACCTGCAGCCTGTTGGCGCTGGTCCTGCTGCGCTCCCATAGCGCGGTCGAAGCACTGATCCGCGGCCATATCGGCGGCCTCGTCGGCGCCGTTCGCGCGGCCATCGCCGGCGCCTTTCTGCCGCTCGGCCTGACGCTGGTCGCCGGCCTCTTCGTGTTCTTCATTTTCGGCCTGTCGCTCGGGCTATTGTCTTATTACTACGGCGTCACCTCGACGCTCGGCTTGTTCCTCGTCATGAACGTCCTGGAACGGCTGACCGAGATCGGGTGGCGCAATTCCGAGCGCGCCGCGGCGAACGCCGAGAGCCAGGCGGACCGGCTCGTCGGACGCAGCTTGCAGCGCATCCTGCGCGCCGCGGCATTGCTTTTGGCGGCGGTGCTGTTGGGCTGGATCTGGACCGACGCGTTGCAATTCCATCCCGGGGCGGCCGGCCGGGCGATGCGCGCGACGATCGCCGCCTCGCTGACGCTGTTTGTCGCCTACGTCGCGTGGGAACTGATCCGCCTGGCGATCGACCGCCATCTGCAGGGGGTCTTGACCGGCCCCAAACTGCCCGGCGCGGCGGCCGACGAGGAAGCGGAAGGCGGCCCGGGATCGCGGCTGCAGACGATCTTGCCGATGCTGCGCATCATTGTCGGCGCGCTTATCGCGGTCGTCGCGACGCTGGTCGTGCTGTCGCGCCTCGGCATCGACACGGCGCCGCTGATCGCCGGCGCCGGCGTCTTCGGCCTGGCAATCTCGTTCGGCGCGCAGTCCCTGGTGCGCGACATCATCTCCGGCCTGTTCTACCTGTGGGACGACGCATTCCGCATCGGCGAATATATCGATACCGGCCACCTCCGGGGCACGGTCGAGGCGCTCGGCATCCGCTCGGTGAAGGTGCGCCACCACAACGGGCCGCTGCACACGATCCCCTATGGTCAATTGGGCGCGGTGACCAATATGAGCCGCGATTTCACGACGACCAAATTCAATCTGCGTCTCGAACGCGGCGTCGATATCGAGCAGGTGCGCAAGATCGCGAAGAAAATCGGCCTTGCGATGCAACAGGAGCCTGCGATCGCCGCCGAAGTTATCCTGCCGCTGAAAATGCAGGGCATTGCCGAGATCACCGATACCGCGGTCGTCGTGCGTTTCAAGTTCACGGTACGGCCAGGCAAACCGAGCTGGGTACAGCGCGAATACGTAAAGCGGATGTATCTCGTCTTTGCCGAGGCCGGCATCCAATTCGCCAGCGGGACACTGACGCTGCGAACTGTCGACGGCGGCACACCGGAGGCCGAGGCAGCGGCTCCGGTCGCTCCGCCGCAGCCGGCCGCCATCCTCGCAGCGCCGAGCCGGGTTGCGTAGCGCTCAATAGCCGCGCGCCGGATCGACGACATTGGCGGGCGGCAGACCGCTCTCGAAGCGGCAGATCGCGTCGGCCATGATCGCTGCCGCGGTCACTGGATTAGTGACGCCGGCGACGTGCGGCGTCACCAGGATGCGCGGATGGCGCCAGAACGGGTGCTCGGGCGGCAACGGCTCGTCGCGAAACACGTCAAGCACGGCGCCCGACAACTGGCCCGCATCGAGCGCCGGGATCAGATCGGCTTCGACAAGATGGCCGCCGCGGCCGGCATTGACGAGGCCGGCGCCGCGCGGCAATCGCGCGAAGGTCGCGGCATTGAGGATGCCCTCGGTCTCGCGCGTCAGCGGCAGCAGGCAGACCAGGATCTCGCTCTCGGCCAGTAGGCTAACGAGGCCGGACGGTCCGGCGCAGGTCGCAAACCCGGGAACGGTCTTCGCGCTCCGGCTCCAGCCGGCGACCGGGAAGCCGAGTGCCTTGAGCATCCGGCCAGCGGCCTGCCCGATTGTGCCGAAGCCCAGGATGCCGACCGGCCGCTCGGCGGCGTTCTTCTGCGGCTGTTCGCGCCACTCAAACGCGCGTTGCTGCGCGAGATAATCGAGATCGCGGCGATGCAGCCGCAGGACCCCAAGCGCGACAAACTCGCTCATCGCCGCCGCCAGATAGGGATCGACGAGCCGGACGACTGGCACGCCCCGCGGCAGATGCGGGTCGCCGAACAGGTGATCGACGCCGGCGCCAAGCGACAGAATGAGCTTCAAGTTGGGCAGCGACGCCAAAAGCCCGGGCGGCGGCCGCCACACGATCGCGTAGTCGATCGCAGCGGGGTCGCCGATCGCGGGCCAGACGCGGAACTCGCGTTCCGGCATTAGCCGCGCGGTCGCC
>JASIAN010000233.1 GCA_030042035.1 Alphaproteobacteria bacterium
ATGTCGAGGCGCTGCATGTGATGGATGCCGAGCACCTCGACTTTCCCGACAACTCGTTCGATGCGGTGCTGGCGCTCTACGTCGCGCCGGTGGTGCCGAGCCCGGCGCAGTTTGCCGCCGAGATGCGGCGCGTGTGCATTCCCGGCGGCACGATCGTGCTGGTCAACCATTTCATGAGCGAGAACTGGGCCTTGCGCTTTTTCGAGCGGCGCCTCGCCCGACTCGCGCGGCATATCGGGTTCCACCCCGATTTCTCCTACGACCAATTCATGCACGACAGCCGGCTGACCGTGCGCGAGATTCGCCCCAGCAATCTGTTCGGCTATTGGCGCCTGTTGCGCTGCGTCAACGAAAAGCCGGCCTCAATCCTCGATTAGCGCCGGTTTCCGGACCGCTTCCGTCCCGGCGCGTGCGGGCAGATCACCCGGATCGCTTCCGTCCCGGCCGCCTGCAAGCGAGACGCCCGCGCTCCTCCCGCCGCTTCTGTCCCGGCCGCGTGCGGGCAGATCACCCGGATCGCGGCCGTCCCGGCCGCCTGCGGGCGAGACGCCCGCGCTCCTCCCGCCGCTCCGTCCCGGCCGCCTGCAAGCGAGACGCCCGCGCTCCTTTCAGGTCGTTTGCGCCGCCCGCCACACCGCGATCTCCTTCAGCAAGGCCTCGATCGCGGCATCGGCGAAAGCGAGGCAGGTTTCGTCGGCGAGCCGGCCGTCCTTGATCTTCGCTTCGGCCGCGGTGATGATGACCTCACGGGCCAGCGTCACCCGGCACAGGCACGAATCGAGTGCGACCTTCAGGTGTTCGAGGCAGCGGGCGCCGCCCAGCGGCCCGCGCGAGCTGACCATCACCGCGACCGGCTTGTAGGCCAGCACCGAGGCGAAGGCGGGGCGCGAGGCCCAGTCGATGGCGTTTTTCAAGACGCCCGGAATGCTGTGGTTGTATTCGGGGGCGCAGAACACCATCCCGTCCGCCGCCTCGATATCGGCCAGCATCTGCTTGACCACGGGCGGCCGCTTTTCGCCCTCGTAATCCTGGTTGTAGAGCGGGATCGGCGCGAGGTCGTAAAGCTCGAGGGCGGCACGGTCGGCAAACCGCTCGCGCAAGGTCGCCAGGATCGCGTTGGAATAGGAACCGCTGCGCAGGCTGCCGGACATGCCGATCAGGCGGTACTGGGCCATCGTTATGGTTTCTCCGCTCAAGGTGCTGGCGCGCACCAACGCGGGAGGTCATAGCGAAAACCACGCGGCGATGGCAAATCTTTGCCGGGCTGTGCCAGGATGAGCGATGACGTTGCGGGTTTCCCGACGCGGCCTGGTGCCGCCATTCATCGCGATGGACATGCTGAGCGCGGCCAATGCGCGCGAGGCAGCAGGCGATCGTGTGATCCACCTCGAAGTCGGCCAGCCGGGCACGCCGGCGCCGCAGGCGGTGCTGGCCGCAGCGCGGGCGGCGTTGGCCGAAAACCGCATCGGCTATACCGACGCCGCCGGCATCGCGCCGCTGCGCCAGGCCATTGCGGCGCATTACCGGGCGCAATACGGGGTCGCGGTCGATCCCGCCGAAATCGCCGTGACGACCGGCTCGTCGGCCGCCTTCCAGCTCGCCTTCCTCGCCGCGTTCGAGCCCGGCGACCGGGTCGCGCTGGCGGCGCCCGGCTATCCCGCCTATCGCAACATCCTGTCGGCGCTCGGCCTCGAAACCGTGCTGATCGAGGTCGGCGAAAATGCGCATTACCAGCCGAACCCCGATCTGCTCGCCGACGCGGGCGACCTCGACGGGCTGATCGTCGCCAGCCCGGCCAACCCGACCGGCACGATGATCGCGCCCGCCGACCTCGCGCGCCTCTGCGATTATTGCCGCGAGCGCGGCATCCGGCTCATTTCCGACGAGATATACCACGGCATCACCTATGGCGCGCCGGCGCAGACCGCGCGCGCCTTCGGGGGCGAGGGCATCGTCGTCAACTCGTTCTCGAAATATTACAGCATGACCGGCTGGCGGCTCGGCTGGATGATCGCGCCGCCCGATCTGGCGCGGTCGATCGAATGCCTGGCGCAGAATTTCTACATCTCGCCGCCAGCCTTGTCGCAACTGGCGGCGCTGCCGGTGTTCCAATGCCGCGCCGAGCTCGACGGGCATGTCGCCCGCTACCGCCGCAACCGCGACCTGTTGACAGCGACGCTGTCAGCGGCGGGCCTCGCGCGCATCGCGCCGGCCGAGGGCGCGTTTTATCTCTACGTTGAGGTCGCGGCGCTGACGGATGACAGCGCGGTGTTCTGCCGTCGCATGCTGGAGGAGATCGGCATCGCCGCGACGCCGGGGCGGGATTTCGACCCGCTCCACGGCGACCGCTGGCTGCGCTTCTCCTACGCCGGCCCGTCGGACGACATCGCCGACGCCGCCTCCCGCCTATCGGAGTGGCTGCCGCGCACGGGCCAGGGGCCAAAAGCGAAGGCGTAGACGCGGCCGTCGACCGCGTCATAAAGCCTGCCATCCGCGGCGATCAGGGTCTGGAAATGGCGCAAGCCGGCGAGCCTCCTGCTCGCGGTCTGCGGCGCACCCAGCCCGGGCGACGACGAGCGGGATGAGCGCCAGGCGGTTCGCCCCTCAACGATGCCGCCGCAGCACCCGCAGCAATGGCCGTATCCAAGCGGAATCGGGCGGGAATGCATGTTCGATCGTCGCCAGCCGGGCTGCGGCTCGTGCCACAGGGGGCCGGGCATTGACGCAAATGCATCCCTCTGCCGCCTGCCATATCGGCAGGTCGGCGCGACTGTTGCCGACATAGGTAAAGCCGTTGCCGCCGAGCAGCTCGCGGATCGCCGCGAGTTTGGCGTGTCCCGTCAAATTGGTCCGCCCGTCGGAGGCGAGCACGACATCGAATAAATCGAGATGTTGCGCGACCGCGGCCGCGATCCGCCGGTCGGCGCCGGTCGCGAGCACCAGCCGGCGGCCGGCGGCCTGGGCCTCGCGCAGATAGGCGAGGAGGCGATGATCATAGGGCAGAGAAGCCGGGTCGAGTGCGGCTGCGGCGGCGAGCGCCTGTTTAAAGCGTGCCCGGCCGTGCCGCCAGGCGCCGAGGGCGCGCAACATCGCGCGCGGCCGCTTCACAAGCGACATCGCACATTCGAGCGTCGTGTCGGTCCGCACCAGGCTGCCGTCCAGATCGACCACCAGCGGCCGGCCAACGCTGTCATCCAGCCCGCAGCGCTGAATGCAGGTGCGTGCGGCTTCGTTCATCGTGGCAAGCCTTACAGAAACAAGCCTTACAGAAATACGACTGCCCTCATCGAGAAATCCGACGGCGAGATCAAATCGGGCTGTCTCGGCATGCGAGGCGCTGCGTCACGGCGCCCCGAGCGGGCGCGCTTTCGCGATGCAGTCGAGCGCGATAAGCGTCTCGATCAGTGCGGGCAAGGCCTTCAATGGCAGCATCGTCGGCCCTTCGGCGCCGGTCGTGTTGTCCGGGTCCTGATGGGTCTCGATAAAGACGGCCGCAACGCCGACCGCGACGGCAGCGCGCGCCAGAACCGGGCCGAACTCGCGCTCGCCGCCGGAGCGGTCGCCGAGGCCGCCCGGCTGTGCGACGGCATGCGTCGCGTCGAACACGATCGGGTAGCCGGTCTTCGCCATGATCGGCAAGGCACGCATATCGGCGACAAGCGTGTTGTAGCCGAAGCTCGCACCGCGCTCGCACAGCATGATCTGGTCGTTGCCGGTCGAGGCAACCTTGGCCGCGACGTTCGCCATGTCCCACGGCGCGAGAAACTGCCCCTTCTTGACATTGACCGGCTTGCCGGTGCGGCCGGCGGCGATGAGCAGATCGGTCTGGCGGCTGAGGAAGGCCGGCGTCTGCAACACATCGACGACCGCGGCGACCGGCGCGCATTGCTCCGGCGTGTGGATATCGGTCAAGACCGGCAGGCCGGATGTTTCGCGCACCTCGGCGAGGATCGGCAACCCCTGTTCGAGGCCGATGCCGCGCGCGCCATGGAGCGATGAACGGTTGGCCTTGTCGAACGAGGTTTTGTAAATGAGGCCGATCTTCAGCTTCGCCGCCAACTCCTTCAGCGCGGCGCTCATCTCCAGCGCATGCGCACGCGATTCCAGCGTATTCGGCCCGATGATAAAGACCAGCGGCAGATCGTTGCCGATCGCAATCCGGCCGACTGTAACGTGCCGCGCCATAGTCGCTTTCCTTTTGCGTCATGGCCGGGCTTGACCCGGCCATCCACGAGCGAACGCCGGAATACTTCCTGCAAGGGCAATCAGCCGCGAGTTACGCGCCGAACGAGCGATCAAAACCAGCCGAGAACGGCCAATAGCTCGCCCAGGACCGCTGCTACACTATCACATGTGGCTGCCTGAGCGCTCGGTTTTCCTTGCCGTCTCAACACCCCCCAAGTCGCGATAGCTCCGGACAAATGCCCGTTCCGCCGATCGCGGCGTCCCATGCCGACTGGTGAATATCGAGATAGACCGGGAATTCCTCGGCAATTCGACCTCAGCAGATCTATACCAGAGGTACGCCGCTGCCAAGGCAAAGCCCGTCGCCAACAGGCCGATTGTGGCCAATGTGATTTTCGTGACGCTCATCCCCGTCACAGCTAAGAAGAACTAAATCGTCGATGGCCGGGTCAAGCCCGGCCATGACGGTAAAGGAATGGACCATAACCGTGAGAGGTGACGGTGACGGAATAGAGAAGGCGTTGCTGCCTATACCAATCGGGATTGGGCAACGGCGGCCTTGACGAACGAGGTGAATAAGGGATGCGGCTCGAATGGGCGCGATTTCAGTTCGGGGTGGAACTGCACGCCGATGAACCAGGGATGGCCGGGGATCTCGACGATCTCGGGCAGCAATCCGTCGGGCGACATGCCGGAAAAATGCAATCCGGCGGCTTCCAGCGTATCGCGATAGGCGATGTTGACTTCGTAGCGATGGCGGTGGCGCTCGCTGATCTGCGTCGTGCCGTAGATTTCGGCGACCCGGCTTTCAGGATCGAGCACGGCTGCGTAGGCGCCGAGGCGCATCGTGCCACCGAGATCGCCGCCCGAGCGCCGCTGTTCGAGCGTGTTGCCGCGCAGCCATTCGGTCATCAGCCCGATAACCGGATGGGCGCACGGGCCGAATTCGGTCGAGCCGGCGCCGGGCAGCCGCGCCCGGTGCCGCGCCGTCTCGATGACGGCCATCTGCAGACCGAGGCACACGCCGAAATACGGCACCTGCCGCTCGCGGGCGAAGCGCGCCGCCTCGATCATGCCTTCCGAGCCGCGCTCACCAAAGCCGCCCGGCACAAGGATGCCGTGCACCCCTTCGAGCTGCGTCAGCGCCGCGGCCTCGGTCTCAAACACCTCGCTTTCGATCCAATCGAGCCTGACCCGCACATTGTTGGCGATGCCGCCATGCGTCATCGCCTCGGCCAATGATTTGTAGCTGTCCGGCAGGTGCGTGTACTTGCCGACGATCGCAATCGTGACCTCGCCCTCGGGCCGGCGGATGCGGCCGACGATCTCCTCCCAGCGCGCGAGGTCGGGCTCGGGCGCCGCAAGGCCGAAATGGGCGCACACCTCGCGGTCGAACCCTTCGGCATGGTAGGCGCTGGGCACGGCGTAGATCGTATCGACATCGAGCGCCGGGATGACCCGCTGCTCGCGCAGATTGCAGAACAGTGCGATCTTTTTGCGCGCGCCGTCCGGGATCGGCCGCTCGCAGCGGCACAGCAGGATGTCGGGCTGGATGCCGACGCCCAACAATTCTTTCGCCGAATGCTGCGTCGGCTTCGTCTTCAATTCGCCGGCCGAGGCGATCCACGGCACCAGCGTCAGATGCACGAAACAGACGCGCTCGCGGCCCAGTTCGTTGCCGAGCTGGCGGATCGCCTCGAGGAACGGCAGGCTTTCGATGTCGCCGACCGTGCCGCCGATCTCGCACAGCACGAAATCTTCGTCCGCAAGATCGGCGGTGATGAATTCCTTGATCGCGTCGGTCACGTGCGGAATGACCTGCACGGTCGCGCCGAGATATTCGCCGCGCCGCTCGCGGCCGATCACGGTCGAATAGATGCGCCCGGTCGTCACGCTGTCGCTGCGGCGCGCGGCGACGCCGACATAGCGCTCGTAATGGCCGAGGTCGAGGTCGGTCTCGGCGCCGTCATCGGTCACGTAGACCTCCCCGTGTTGATAGGGGCTCATCGTGCCGGGATCGACATTGAGGTAAGGGTCAAGTTTGCGGAGGCGCACCCGGAAACCGCGCGCCTGCAGCAGTGCGCCGAGCGCCGCCGAGCAGAGACCCTTGCCAAGGGAGGAAACCACGCCGCCGGTGATGAAAATGAACCGCGTCATGGAGCTTCAGCCTACAGCAACCGGTCTCGCGATCCCATGCCAAACCGACTGAGCAGCGCTGCGCCGGACATTGCTTAGAGCTAGCAATCGCTTGGCTGCGCCGCCTCGGCCGCCGATTGCCGCCGCCCAACCAGCGTGCCGGGTCACGTGATGATGTTAACGCCCCGCGATTCGGCGGCGCCCATCACTTGGCGAGCGGTGCGCTTGGTGCGGCCGGCAGGGTCGGTGCCGCCGGCAACGGCTTTTTGACCGGCGCTGCGGGTATTGCCGGCGGCGATGCGCCCCGATCGAGGATTGAGGTTGGCGGGAGGGTGCGGTTGCTCAGCACGACAAGCAGGATGCACACGACAAAAAACCCGGCGGCGAGGATCGCCGTCGTGCGGGTCAGCAGATTGGCGGTCGAGCGGCCTGTCATAAAGCCCGACATGCCGGCGCCGCCGCCGATGCTGCCGAGCGCGCCGCCGTCGCTCTTCTGCAGCAGCACAACGCCGATCAGCGCGAACGCGATCAGGACCTGGATGACGAACAGAATGAGGATCATCGGCGATGATATGGTGTGGCGGATGGGCGAGGTCGCCGCTTATGTAGGCGCTCTCGCGCCGCGGCGCCAGCCTAGCCGGCCGCCTCGGCCGCCGCGCTCGCGCGCAGCACGGCGAGCGCCCGCTCGATGATCGGCATGCCGATCTCGCCCGCCGCGGTCATGACCGATTCGGGGTGGAACTGCACCGCCGCAATCGGCAAGGCATCGTGTTCGATCGCCATGACCACGCCGTCTTCCTCGGTCTCGGCCGCGATCCGCAACGCCGCCGGCAGGCGGTCGCGCAACGCATACAGCGAATGATAGCGGCCGACCGCAAAGCGCGCGGGCAAACCGGAGAACAACCGGCTTGCGGGCAGCGTGCGCACGATCGACGGCTTGCCGTGCGCTGGCACAGCGAGCACACCGAGGGCGCCGCCGAAATATTCGGCGATGCCCTGCAGACCGAGGCAGACGCCGAAGACCGGGATCTGTCGCGCGAGTACGAGGTCAAGCGTCTCGCGCAGCGCGAAATCGTCGGGCCGTCCCGGCCCCGGCGACAGCACGACAAGATCCGGCCGGCGGCCGCCGGCGGCGAGTTCGGCGCGCGCGAAATCGTGGCGCAGCGTCGCGACATCGGCACCGGTCGCGCGGATATAGCCGGCCAGTGTGTGGACGAACGAATCCTCGTGGTC
>JASIAN010000234.1 GCA_030042035.1 Alphaproteobacteria bacterium
GCGGTCGAGATCATCGTCACACCCGGCGTCAGCGCGATCCAGGCCGCCGCCGCTCGCCTTGGTGCGCCGCTCGGCCATGATTTTTGTGCGATCTCGCTATCCGACCTGTTGACGCCATGGCCGGAAATCCGCGGCCGCATCGCGATGGCGGCGGCGGCAGACTTTGTCATCGCGCTCTACAACCCGCGATCGGCGCAGCGGCCGGACCGGCTCGCCGAGGCGGCCGCGATCATCGCTCTCCACCGCCCGCCCGACACGCCCTGCGCGCTTGCCCGCAATCTCGGCCGCGAGGGCGAGACGAGCCGCATCCTGCCGCTCGCCGAGCTCGCCGCGGCGGAGGCCGACATGCTGACCCTCGTGCTCGTCGGCAACCGCCAGACGCGCCGCCTCGCCGGCGCCGCGCCGCGCCTCTACACGCCGCGCGGCTATTTCGATCGCGACCGCGCGTGACCATTCACTTCATCGGCGCCGGGCCGGGCGCGGCCGATCTCATCACCGTGCGCGGGTTGCGCCTCGTCGCGCGCTGCCCCGTCTGTCTTTACGCCGGCTCGCTGGTGCCGCGCGAGATCGTCGCCGCCGCGCCGCCCGCGGCGCGGATTGTCGATACCGCGCCCTTGACCCTCGACGAGATCATCGCCGAGATGGCGGCGGCGCATCGCGCCGGCTGCGACGTGGCGCGGCTGCATTCCGGCGATCCGTCGCTCTACGGCGCGCTCGCCGAGCAGATGCGGCGGCTTGATGCGCTGGCGATCCCCTACGATGTGACGCCGGGCGTGCCGGCCTTTGCCGCTGCGGCGGCGGCGCTACGCTGCGAGCTGACCGCGCCGCAAGTGGCGCAGACGATCGTGTTGACGCGCACGGCGGTGCGCGCCTCGGCGATGCCGCCGGGCGAGCGGCTCGACCATTTTGCCGCGACCGGCGCGACGTTGGCGATCCATCTGTCGATCGCCAACCTTGCCCGCGTCGTGCGCGATCTAGTGCCCTATTACGGCGGTGATTGCCCGGCGGTCGTCGCCTGTCGCGTCAGCTGGCCGGACGAACTCCTGCTGCGCGGCACGCTCGCCGACATTCGCGCGCGCGTCAAAGCCGCCGGAATTACCCGTACGGCGCTGATCCTCGTCGGTCGCGCATTGGCGGGCAACGGCGCGGACAGCCGGCTTTACGCCGCCGACCACCATCACCTGATGCGGCCGGGCTGAGGCGCTAGGATCCGGTTTGGGCGCGCGCCAGTTCGGCGGGACGCACGAGCCGCGGACCGCGCCCGCCGGCAAGCCGCGCCTTGGCGGCGGGATGGCCCTGCGCCGCCGCCTTTTCATACCAACCGCGCGCCGCATCGGGATCGGCCGCGACCCCGATGCCGAGCGCGATGAAGTCGCCGAGCGCCGTCTGCGCTTCGGCCATGCCCTGTTCGGCCGATTTCCGGTACCAGGCGGCCGCCTCATCGACATCGCGGGCGGTGCCGTCGCCGCGGCTCAGCATGACGGCGAGGTTGTATTGCGCGGTGCGCTCGCCCTGTTCGGCGGCCCGGCGATACCACGCCGCCCCGGCCGCCGGATCGCGTTCGACGCCCTCGCCGCTGCAATAAAGGAGGCCGAGCTGCAGCTGGGCGCCGGCATGGCCCGCCTCGGCGGCGCGGCGAAACCATGCGGCTGCCGCGCGCGCATCGCGTTCGCCCCAGGCGCCGGTCAACAGGTTGTGCCCGACGATCAGCTGTGCCGCGACGACGCCCGCCTCGGCCGCCGCAAGGTAGCAGCGCATCGCCTCGCCACGGTCGCCCGCGGCGCCGCCGTCGCCGGCGTAGAGGTGGCCCAGCTGTAGGAGCGCCGGCCCATAACCGTGTTCGGCGGCACGCCGCAGCAAGCGTTCCGCCGTGGTCCAGTCCTGCGGCACGCCGTCGCCGCGCAGATGCAGCGTCGCCAGGAGCGTCGCCGCCTCATCGTCGGCGCTCGCCGCCCGCCGCAGCCATCGTGCTGCCTCTCCGGCATCGCGCGCAACGCCGTTGCCGCTCAGCAACAGCTGCGCCAACCGGCTTTGCGCTCGCACCATTCCCTGTTCGCCGGCCCGCGCGAGCCATCGCGCCGCCGCTGCTGCATCGCGCTCGACCCCATTGCCGTTCAAAAGAAACATCGCGAGGTTGAATTGCGCGAGGGCGTGCCCCTGTTCGGCCGCGCATGCGAACCAGCGCGCCGCATCCTCGGGCCGCCGCGGCGCGCCCTCGCCGAGCGTATGCAGCCGGCCGAGCTGAAACTGCCCCTCAGCATCGCCCGCTTCGGCTGCGGCGCGATACCACAGCACCTCCTCGATCTGGCCGGCATGCAGCCGGGCGAGGCTCAGCATCGCCGCGGCATGCCCCGCGCGCGCTGCCCGTCGCAGCAGGGTTTCCGCCTCGACCCGCCTTTCCGCCGCGGCGTCGAGCAGATGCAGCGCCAGGTGATAACTTGCCCGCGTATTGCCGCGCTCGGCCGCCTGGCGGAACAGCGCCGCGGCGCGCGCCGGATCGCGCGGGACGCCCTGGCCCTGGTCATACAGCAGCGCGAGCGCGAGCTGGGCGTCAGGGTTGCCTCGCGCCGCCGCCTTTTCATACCACGCGGCGCCCGCTTCCGGGTCGGGTCCGACGCCATGGCCGTTGGCGTGGATGATGCCGAGCCCGAGTTCGGCGAGCGGGTGACCCTGTCGAGCGGCGATCGCGTACCAGCGCAGCGCCGCGGCGTAGTCGGTCGCGCAGCCGATGCCGCGCGCGTGCATGTAGCCGAGATGCGCCTGAGCGTTGGTGAGGCCCTGCGCGGCCGCGGCCCAGCACCAGCCGAACGCCTCCGCAGCGTCGGCCGCGACCGCGACGCCGTGCGGGAACATCAGCGCGCGATTGCGCTCGGCGGCGCTTTGGTCGCGCTCGGCGGCGCGCCGATACCATTGCGCGGCGTGCGCCTCGCCACCGCTCAAATAAACAAGGCCCAGCTGATATTGCGCTTCGGCGTGGCCCTGCTCCGCCGCGCGCCGAAACCACATCGCGGCATCGCCGAGGTTGCCGACGACGCCAGCGCCGTGCGCGTAAAGGAGACCGAGGCGGTACGCGCCTTCGGCGTCGCCGGCCGCGGCAGCGCGCGAAAAGGAGCGCAGCGCCTTCTGCTGACGGCCCGCGGCGGCGGCCGCGAGCCCGGCCCGAACGAGCCGGCCGAGGCCCTTGCGACCAGCCGTGGAGGCGCCCTCAGGGCTCACGCATCGCCTCGTTCGCGCCGCGGATCGCGCCGTTGATCATGTACATCAGGATCGACCGGGTGCCGATGTGCACGTCGGCCGTCAGCGTCATCCCGGGGATCAGGCGGAAACTGTCGGGAACATTGTGCAGGTGCACGCGCGTCAGCAGGACGCGGACCTTGTAGTAGGGTTGTTGGGTCGGCTGCCCGGTGTTGTCGTTGGTCTCAAACGAGCCTTCGCTGATCCAGCGGACCCGCCCGTCGACCAAGCCGTGGGCGATAAAGTCGTAAGCATCGAGCTTGATCTTGGCCGGGTCGCCAGGGCGGATGAAGCCGACATCGCGCGGCCGGATATGCACTTCGGCCTCGACCGGCGAGTGCAGCGGTGCGAGATAGATGAGCGGTTCGCCTTCCTTCAGCACCGACCCGACCGACAATTTGGCCATTTTCAGCACGACCGCGTCCTCGGGCGCGACGAGCCGCACGAGGTCCTTGTGCTTTGCGGCCTTGTCGAGTTTCTGGATCGCATCGTCGCGCTGATTGCGCGCGTTGACCAATTCCTTGCTGGTGTCTGCGAGCCATTGCTGGACAAAGGCCTCGCGCGTCGCGTTGGTGGCCTGCAACTGGTGGCGGGCCTCGATCAGCCCATTCTTGTCGTATGTGGCCTGACGCAAGAGTTCGGTCTTCTGATCGGCGGCCTGTAGCAGATTGAGCCGGCTGCCGACCTGCGCCGCGGCGAGGGTCGCCCGCATCTGTTCGACCTGTTTGGCGAGCTTGCCGCGGTCGGCGTAGAGCGCCGCGTCGGCCTGCAATTTTTCGATCGTCGCCTGGTACTGCGCCATCTGCGCGTCGTAGGCGTGCACCTGATCGTCGAACTGCGCCTTGCGTTCGAGATAGTACGACCGCTGCAGCTGGCTGTAGCGCTCGATTGACGGATCTGCGCTCGGCTTCGGGTCGTAGGGCTGATGGGCGAGCTCGGCATCGCAGCGCGCAATCTCGGCATTGAGGCTGGCGATCTGCAATTTCAGCGCGTCGACATCGGCGGTCGCAAAGGTCGGGTCGAGCGTCGCCAAGACATCGCCGGCCTTGACCGGCTGGCCCTCGCGCACGTTGAGGGTTTTGATCAGCGAGGGATCGAGCGCCTGCAGCACGATGGTCGGCTGGGTCGTCACGATCTCGCCGGAGATGCTGGTCACAACGCGGTCGATGCGGGTCACGACCGCGAGGACGAACAGGGTCACGATGAGCGCTGCGAGAACAAAGATCGTCGCCCGGATGCCGGTCGGCTCTGGCGCGTCGACGATCTCCGCGGTTTCCGATTGAAAGAGCCGGATGACCTTGTCGGCCGGCGCGTCACTGCGCAGCGGTCTGCCGTAGCGGAATGATTTCATGCGATGACGGCTTCAGGTAGAGGTGCCGGTGCTGCAGGTGCCACAGCCCGGCATAGATGTCGCAGCGCTCAAGCAACTCTTCGTGCGTGCCGCTGTCGTAAACGGCGCCGGCTTCGAGGACGAGGATGCGGTCCGCCTGGACGAGCGACGACAAGCGGTGCGAGATGACGATCAGCGTGCGTCCTTCGGCGATCTTTTGCAGGTTGGCGTTGACGATCGCCTCGCTGTCGGCGTCGAGCGAGCTCGTCGCCTCGTCGAGCATCAGGATGCGCGGATCGCTCATCAGCGCGCGCGCGATCGCGAGGCGCTGGCGTTGGCCGCCGGAAAGGTTGGTCGAGCCTTCCTGGATGAAGGTTTCGTAGCCGGCCGGCAGGCGTTCGATGAATTCCTCGGCGCCGGCCAGCCGCGCTGCACGCACGACCTCCTCGAATGTCGCGTGCGGCTTCGCGGCGGCGATCGTCTCGCGGATCGTGCCGCGAAACAGGAAATTCTCCTGTAAAACGACGCCGAGGCTCGACCGCAGATGATCGACATCGAATTCCCGAAGATCGTTGCCGTCGATCTTGATCAGCCCGGTGTAGTCACTGTGCAGGGCCTGCAGCAGCCGCGTCACGGTCGTCTTGCCCGAGCCGCTGCGGCCGACCAGCCCGAACACGCTGCCTTCGGGGATCGCGAACGAGACGCGATCGAGCGCCGGCGACACCGCGGCCGGATATTTGAACGTCACATCGCTGAATTCGATGCGGCCCCTGAGCGGCGTGCGGATGCCGTGGCCCGACCGCCCGGCTTCCGGCTTGTGGTTGACGATGTGGGCGCAGCGTTCGAGCGAGCGGCGCGCTTCGTCGATTTGCACGATCGACTGCGCCGCCTGGATGATCGGCAGCGTCACCCGCTGCGTCATGATCATGAACGCGAAGATCGCGCCGAGATACATCGTGTCGTGGTTGACGAGCGCGAGATAGACCGCGACGGCAATGACGCCGTTGGTCATCAGCACCTGCAACGGATGCACGATCGTCTGCATCAAGTTGGAGGTCAGCCCTTCATCGAAGCGCGCCTCCGCGACTCGCGCAATCCGCTCGTCGAACTCGTGGCGCTTCCTTGCATCGAGGGCCAGCGACTTGACCGCCCGGATGCCATAGACCGCCTCAACCAGCGTCGTGCCGCGCGCCACCTCGGCCTGCACGACGACATCGACCTTGCGCCGGATGGTCGGCAACAGGGCCACAAGGCAGACGCAGATCGCCACGCAGATGGACAATACAACCGCCGTCATGATCGTGCTGACCAAGAACATGACCGGCAGGAAGATCACCAGCACGAAGGAATCGAGCAAAGTACCAAACAATTGCTGCGTCAAGAACTGCCGCACCCGGTAGATCTCGTTGAGGTCATGCACGATCTCGCCGGTCGGCGTTCGCTCGAAAAAGTCGATCGGCAGGTTCAACATTTTGTTGAACATGTGCGCCCAAAAGCGGGCATCGACCCGCGTCGTGACCCACAGCACCAGGTGGCGGCGCATATGAAAGAAGACCGTGTCGAACACCAGCAGCACGATGAAGGCGACGCAGATCATCGTGTAGGTGGCGAGGCTGCCGTAATACATGACCCGGTCAACCATGACCCGCCAGAATATGACGGGCGCCAGCGCGAGACAGCCGAGCAGCACGGCGCAGATCATCAGATCGCGCATGACGCGGCGGTCGTGCAGCAACTGCCCGATGACCCAGCCGAACCCGAACGGCCGGTCTTCGTCGCGCAGGCGATAGTCGCGTTTGAGCAGAATGGCCTCGCCCGTCCACGCGGCTGCGAAGCGCGCCTCGTCGAGCGCCAGCAGCGTCTCGTCGTCGCCGTTTGGGTCGCGCAGCACGACAAGCGGCGGGTGGCCGCCGCCCTCGGCCCGCGCCCGCAGCAGCACCATCGCGCCGCCGTTGCGCAACAGCACGATCGCGGGCAGCGCCGACCCCATGTGGAACAGATCGTCCCACCGCAGCCGCGCCGCATGCGCGCGCAGCCCGGCGGCCCGCGCGATGCGCAGCGCCTCATCGACCGACACGTCGGACGAGGTCAGCTGATGGTCGCGCAGCAGCTGATCGCGCGACAGGTGCACTTCGCGGTGCCGCGCGACGATGACCAGGCTATCGAGCAGCGAGCCGGCCGCGCTTTCCGACGCGGCGATATCGCTGCCCTCGGGTTCGTTCACGACCAGGGTCACGGTGTTTCCTTTAACGCGATCCGAGCCGCCGTGCGCGCCCACCCTGCCCTGCGCCGGCGCAGGGCGGGCCGCCAAGGCCGCGCGATCTTTGGTGACGGAAGCGCCGATGCGTTTAAAACCGCTCGGAACCGCGGAGGTTGGCAACCATTGGGTCGGGCGCCGCGCGCACGGAACCGCGTATTGGGCAAGTCGTCAATTGTGCATACTATTGCCGATGCGGGCATTGCTCTGTGACCGCTACTCGCAAAAATGAATAAACAAAGAGGTAAACGCGGCAGTACGAAGGCTACCTGAGCGATCGAACCGAAGCAAGCCCAATAAGGATTAACCGGTCTCAGCCGGGCGCGTTGCGGCAGCGGCTCAGCCGGCCAAGGTCGGCCGCCCGATCCACAGCCGGTTGCCCAACCGCGTCGCCGCCGATGCCGACCGCCCGGCGAGCCGTTCCGTCGCCTCATGGTAGGGGGCGACGTAGCGCAACCGCGCCGGCAAGCGCGGATAGAGGCGGCGAATGACCGCGACGGCGCGGTCGCCGGCGCGCCGCTCGGCTGCGTTGCCCGAAAAGCCGAAATCCCGGTGCAGGCGCGGCGGCAGCATCGCCGCAGTCACCGCCCGGTAGCTTTGTGGCACATAGAGCCATGTTCCGGCGCCAGCGAGGAGCCGGTCGGCGAGCGACCGGGCGGGCCCATTCACCGCCAGCCGGTCCGAGCCGGTCATGTCTGCGCAATAGGCTCGGAACGCCGGATAATCGCGCGGCAGCGCGGCGCCAGGAATGCCGAACATCGCCGCGAACAAGCGGCTCTCGGCGTAGTATTGCGCCGGCACGTCTTCGCCCAGCGGTCCGAGAATCAGATCGTAGGCAGCGAGCGCGCTGTCGATCAGTGTCGCGTAGACCCATCGGAGCGCGGCGAGGTCGTTGGCGTGGTAGGCCGTGCCCGCCGGGAAGCAACCGATCGCGGCGGGCAGCGTGCCGGTGATGCGGGCGTGGCGTGCGTGCAGCGCGCGCGCCGCCGCGAACGCTTGATCGAGGTCGCCGAACACAACCGCAAAGACGATCTGAAACGTGCGGTGAAAGCGCAGGATCGGATCATCGAGCACGCGGGAATGCTCGGCGACGGCGGCGGCGACCCAGGGATGCGCGAGCTGCAGCAGCAAGGCGCGGCCGGCCGCCAGGAACATGACCGCTTCCCGGTTGAGCCGCCAGGTCGTCGACGCCGGCCCGAAAATCCCCGCTGTCGGCGAGGCGGCATGGACGCGCACGACATCGAGCTCGCGTTCGAGATCGGCCCGGCTGACGACGCGGGGTCCACCACCGGGCAGATCGCCCTCTGGCCGCTGCTGCGCCTCGTCGATCGGCCGCGACGCGCCGTCGTCCAAACCGCCTCCTAGCGTCGCCGCGGCGAGGCTTCGTTGGCGAGCGGCGAGGTGATGTCGGCGAACGACGTCTTCAGCGATGTGCGCACGTCGATGACGGTCGGCTGGCGCGAGGCGATCGCTTCCTGCAGCGCCGGCCCGAGCCGCGCCGGGTCTTCGACCCGCTCGCCGCGGCAGCCCATCGCGCGGGCGATTGCGGCATGGTCAAAATCGTTGAACTCGGCGGCAAACGGCCCGCCGCCGTGCAATACCCAGCCCAATGCGTTGTTGTTGAAGACGACCGTGACGATCGGGATCTCCTGTTCGATCGCCGTCATCATGCCGTTCATCGTCATCGCAAAGCCGCCGTCGCCGCACACCGCGACGCAGGGCCGGTCGGGATGCACGAGCTTTGCGCCCAAGGCCGCCGGAATGCCGAAGCCCATCGGCCCCGACCCCGCCGCCTGCAGAAAGCCGCCGGCCATCTTCGTCTGGTAGAAATGCGTCATCAGGATGCGGTTTTCGCCGGCGTCGCACGTCACGATCGTATTGTCCGGCAGGTTGCGCATCAACTCGCCGATGACGCGCTGCGGCAGGATCGGCTTGTCGTCGGCGCGGTATTCCGCCGCGTCGAAATAGCCCTGCGCCATGCGGTGCGCCGCAACCCGCTGCTCAGCAGCATCGCGGCGGCCGTTGGCGCGGGAGCGCACCGCTTCGCACAGCGCCGCCATGACCTGCGCCGCATCGCCGAGCACGACCTCTTCGGCCGGGAAGGTCCACGACGCGTTTTTCGGCTCAATATCGACCTGGATGAAGGATTGCCGCGTCGGGTCGAGCAGTTTGCGGTTCTCCCAGGCGGTGTCGCTCGGGCTGAGTTTCGAGCCGACGACGAGCACGAGGTCTGCTTCGCCGAGGCAGGCATTGGCCGCCGCCGTGCCGAACGTGCCGAAGACGCCCAAGGCCAATGGATGCGTCTCGGGGAACGTGCCTTTGCCGGCCGCCGTCGTCGCGACCGGCAGCCCCGCGGTTTCGGCGAGCTGTTGTAGTTGCGCGTAGCCCTGCGCGATGCGCACGCCGTTGCCCGCGATCAAGACCGGCGTGCGCGCCGCGAGCAGGCGCTCGGCGGCGGCGGCGATCCGCGCGCTGTCAGGCGGCGGCGGCGCCGGCGGCAGGTAGTAGCGCGTCGGATAGAGCGCCGGCGCCGCGTCCGGGCCGACATTGCCGGCCAGCGAATCGTGGCTGAACAGGATCGCGACCGGCCCCGGCTGCCCGGCCAGCGCGTGCTTCAGCGCGAGCTGCGTCGCCTGCACCGCGGCCAAGGGCTCCTGCGCCTGCATGACGTGCTTCGTGATGCCGCCGAACGCGCGGCGCGCGTCCCAGCTGCCGTAGTCGCCGGTCGCCTGCTGGTAGGGCGCGTGCAGCTGAAAATGCGGCGCGTCGCTGAAATCGGTGAGGAGGATCATCGGCGACGATGACAGATGCGCTTCCAGCGTGCCGATGAGACCGTTGCCCAACACCCACGGCCCCTGCCCGATCATGACGCCGGGCTTGCGGGTGAGGCGCCCATAGACCTCGGCCATGACGCCGGCCAGCGATTCTTCGCGCACCAGCACCGTGCGGATCTGGTTCTGGTGCTGCGATAATCCGGAGATGATGCGGCCGGTATGGCCGCCCGAGATGCCGAAGACATATTCAATGCCGGCCTCCGCCAACACCTGCGCGACCAGCACGCGCGCCGGCACTTCTTCCGTCAGCATTTTCTCGATGGCCATGGCCTTTTCTCCCTCTCAGCCGCCGCAGCTTGCCGCGCGCGCGGCCGGGACACAAGCCGAGCCGCGCTCAATCGCGCTTCCACGCTGCCAGCCGCGCCTGCATGCGCCGCACGTGGCCGCCCGGCCAATAGAGCCGGCCGCACATGGGACAGCGGCGCAGCGGTCCTCCGGCGGCACGCGAGGAGGGCGGCACCTCGGCCGCGGCCTCGGGCGGCGCCGGGTCGAGCGGCGCATTGTCGACGAGACAGCGCGTGAACGGCGCGCGCAGCCAGTCGATATCGAGCGCGGCCTTCAGTTCCCGCGCCTGGCCCGCGGCGTCGCCGGCGGCAAGCCGCACGACCGGCACGGTTGCCGCTTCGGCTCGCGCTGCCAGCCGGAGGTCGCGCGTCAGGAGCACCCGATTCTCTACGGCGCAGCGTGCGAGGAGATCGGCGTCGGCCGCGCCGTCCTCGGCGATCGCCGTATCGTAGCCGGCCGCCCGCAGCCAACGGCCGAGCCGCAGGAGCATCTCGTCACACAACAAGCGCATCACTGCCACTCCGCCGTTGGCCAATTGAGCGCGGAGGCGACGCACATTATGTTCATGGCGATGCCCGCCCTGCCCCGCGCCATCCTGTTCGATCTCGACGACACGATCCTCGCCGCCTTCGGGCAATCGCCCGACCAGTGGCGGCGCGTCATCGGCGAATATGCGCCGCACCTCGACGGGCACGCGCCGGACGCGGTCATCGACGCGATCCAGGCCTATTCGCGCTATCTCTGGGCCGATCAGGCGCGCCACAAGGACTGGCGTCACCGCATCGGTGATGCGCGGCGGCACATCGTCGCCAGCGCCTTTGCCGCGATGGCCACAGGCGGCGGCCCCGCACCGCCGCCGCTCGATATCTCCCATGCCATCGCCGACCGCTTCAACGCCGTGCACGAAGCCGAACTGCGCATGTTCCCCGGCGCGCACGAGACGCTCGACCGGCTGAAGGAGCTTGGCGTCCGCCTCGCGCTCATCACCAACGGCGCCGCAGCGCCGCAGCGCAGGAAGGTCGTGCGCTTTGCATTGGAGCGCCGCTTCGACCACATCCAGATCGAGGGCGAGCACGGTTTCGGCAAGCCCGAGGCGCAGGCTTACCTGCACGCGATGGCGGCGCTCGGGGTTGCGGCCGGCGACACCTGGATGGTCGGCGACAATCTCGAATGGGAGGTCGTGGCGCCGCAGCGCCTCGGCATTTACGCTATCTGGCACGACGGTTACGGCACCGGGCTGCCGCCCGGTTCGCCGATCCGTCCCGATCGCATCATCCGCTCGCTGCCGGAGCTGTTGGAGTAGAGGCCGCTTAACCGCGTGCTCGCAGCGCGTTCTGCGACGAGCGCTCTGCGCGCGCCCTTCGCTCTCCTCGGCGCGGAAGAGGCGGAAGATATGCGGGAATTTTACCGAGGGGACGCCCATGACCTCTAAAACCGCTTGCCGCCTGCTGCTGCCGATCTTTGGTGCTGGAGTAATACTGCTTGCGGCGCCGGCGTCGGCGCAGCAGCCTCTGCCGATCGTCGAGAAGCTCGCCAAAACCTATGGTCTCGGCTCGTTCGGGCAGATCGAAGCGATCCGCTATACCTTCAAGGCACAGCTGCCGGGCATCAATCTCGCCCGATCATGGATCTGGGAGCCGAAGAGCGACCGGGTCACCTACGAGGGGAAAAATCCGTCGGGCAAGGCGGTCAAGATCACCTACCGCCGCGCCGAGGTTGGCGGCCCGTCGGCCGAAGCGCAGAAGCGGATCGATGCGGGGTTCGTAAACGACCAGTACTGGCTCATCCTGCCCTTTCATGTTGTGTGGGACGGCGCTGCGGTCGAAGACGCCGGCATGCAGAAATTACCGTCGGGCACCGGTAGCGCCGAGAAGGTTGTCGTCAAGTATTCTTCGAGCGGCTATTCGCCTGGCGACACCTGGGACCTCTACGTCGGCGGGGACGGCCGCATTGAACAAATGGTCTATCATCGCGGCGGCGCGGCGAAGCCCAGTATTGTGATCGCGAGCTGGAGCGATTACAAGAAAGCGGGGCCGCTGCTCGTCTCGCTGGATCACCGCGGGACGGCCGACGGCAAGCCGCTCCACGTTTTCTTCTCGAACGTGGCCGTCAAGCTCGTCGGGTCAAACACCTGGATGGCCGCGCGATAGCCGTCAATATTACCGACCCTGCGGCAGTTCGATCGGCGCGCAGTTGCGGCGACCGGACAAGAGGCAATCTTCCAGGTTGCTTTCGTGGCGCAGCGCTTCCATCAAAAAATAGCCGACAACGACGAGCAGCAGCACGACGATGAGGCCGGCAACGGCGGCGCGGCGTCGGTCGGGTTCAGCCCCGTCGTCGATCGGCTTTCTTTCGCCTTCGCGCGCATCCATCGGATCAGCCTGAAACCGTTTCGTCAAGGGGTTGATACGGCGCCGCTTGCCGCCGCTTCCCCGCGGTGATGTTATTCCCGTATAAGCCGAAGATGGGGGAGGAAATCCGCGCATTGGCATTAGGTTTGGCGCTCGCCGCGATGGCGGCGCCGGCGTTCGCGGCCGGCCTCAAGGTCACCTCGCCGGAGTTCAAAAACGGCGGCCCAATGCCGCAGGCGGCAGCATTCAACAGTTTCGGCTGCACCGGCGGCAACCATTCGCCGGCGCTGTCCTGGTCGGGCGAGCCGAAGGGCACAAAAAGCTTTGCGATCACGATGTTCGATACCGACGCGCCGACCGGCAGCGGCTTCTGGCACTGGACCGTGTTCAACATCCCGCCCGACGTGCATTCGCTGCCGGCCGACGCCGGCGCCGAGGGCTCGTCGGCGCTGCCGCAGGGCGCCGGCGAAGGGCGCAACGATTACGGCTTTTCCCATTACGGCGGGCCATGTCCGCCGCCCGGCCGGGCGCATCATTACCACATCACGGTCTATGCCGTGAAAGTCGCCAAGCTGCCGCTCAACGCCAATTCGTCGGGCGCGGTCGTCGGCTTCAACCTGCGTTTCAACACGCTGGCGAAAGGGCAGGTCGTCGGCCGCTACGGCCGCAGGAAATAATTTCGGTCGTTGTAGGGTGGGTTGAGGCCGGCGAAGCTGGCGGAAACCCGCAGCGGAGCGGATCGATGGGTTTCGCTGCGCTCAACTCATCCTACGGGTGTCGCGCTTAGCTGACCGGCGCCCACAGCACCTCTTCGATATGTTGGGCGCCGGTCGCCAGCATGACGAGCCGGTCGAAGCCGAGCGCGATGCCGGCGCAATCCGGCAGGCCGAATTCGAGCGCGGCAAGGAAATCATCGTCGATCGGATAGGTCTCGCCGTAGAGCGCCTGTTTCCTCGCCTGGTCGGCGAGAAAGCGGCGCCGCTGCTCCGTGGGATCGGTCAATTCGCCGAAGGCATTGGCGAGTTCGAGGCCGCAGACGTAAAGCTCGAAGCGTTCGGCAAACCGCGGCTCGTCGGGCCTCGGGCGGGCGAGCGCCGCCATCGTGATCGGATAATCGTAAAGGATGGTCGGCGCGCCGCTGCCGAGATTGGGCTCGATGCGGTCGAGAAAGATGCGGAAGAACAGCGTCTCCCAATCGTCGCCCGCGTGCGGCGCGACGCCGATCTCGGTCGCCGCGGCGGCGAGCAGCGCCGCATCGGGATTGCCCGGGTCAGGCATCGTCGCGAGGAGATCGATGCCGGCATAACGGGCAAACGCCTCGGCGACCGTGAGGCGTTGCGATGGCGCGCCGGCGTCGGCGACGCGGCCCTGCCAGCGCAAGCCATCGGCGCCGGCGGCGTCCTGGGCGCGGCGCAGCAATCCCTCACATTCATCCATCACGTCGCGATAGGACGCGCCGGCGCGGTACCATTCGAGCATCGCAAATTCGGGATGGTGCGTCGCGCTGCGCTCGTTGTTGCGGAAGACATGCGCCAATTGCCAGATGCGCGGCAGGCCGCCGGCGACGAGCTTTTTCATCGCGAATTCGGGCGAAGTGTGGAGATAGCGCCGCTTTGCCGCGCCGTCCTGCGGATCGTGCAGACGAGTCGCAAAGGCTTGCAGGTGCGGTTCGAGGCCGGGGCTCACCTGCAGCGCCGGCGTCTCGACCTCGACATAGCCGGCATCGGCGAAAAACCCGCGTACTGCCGCGAGGATGCGGCCGCGCGCCGCGAGCCGGGCGTGGCGCAGCGCGAGCCGGTCCGGGCGCCACCACGGTGCACTCACGAAACGCTCCGGGCTGCGCCGCCGCGTGCATTCCGCTTTGCGCCCTCTTGGCAAGCTGGTAGGAAGCCCGCCAACTCCCTATCTCCTCTGCAACACCTGCGAGACCGACCGCTCATGCCGAAGATTAATGCTATCGATCTGAAACCGGGCAACGTCCTTGAACATCAGAACAAGCTGTGGCTCGTGCTGCGCCGCGAACTCGTCCAGCCCGGCAAGGGCGGCGCCTTCGCGCAACTGGAAATCCGCGACCTGAAAAGCGGCAACAAGGCGACCGAGCGGTTCCGCACGCAGGAGGCGGTCGAACGCGTCCGCCTCGACGAGAAAGAGATGCAGTTTCTCTACATGGAGGACGACAACGCGACCTTCATGGACAACGACACGTTCGAGCAGCTGCAGGTGCCGCGCGACCTGATCGGCGATCCGGCCGATTTCCTGCAGGACGGCATGGTGTGCAAGGTCATGACGTATGAGGGAACGCCGCTGTCGGTCGAGATGCCGCCATCGGTGACGATGCGGCTTGTCGAGGCCGACCCGGTCGTGCGCGGCCAGACCGCGTCGTCCTCCTATAAGCCCGGGCGGCTCGAAAATGGCCGCCGCGTTCTGGTCCCGCCGCATATCGAGGCCGGCACCCGCATCGTCGTCAGCACCGCCGACGGCAGCTACATCGAGCGCGCCAAGGACTGACCAGCCGGCGCCGACGCCGCGCCGCCTCAGATGCCGGCGGCGGCCTCGCGCAGTTGCGGCTGCCAGTCCGGATCGTCGAACACGCTCTGGGGCCACGGCAATCCATAATGCTCGCGCAGCGTCGCGCCGTCGTAGTCGGTGCGAAAGAGGCCGCGGCGGCGCAGGATCGGAATGACCTCGGCGCCGAACGCGTCAAGCTGCGCCGGCAGGATCGGCGGCATCACGTTGAACCCGTCGGCGGCGCCCGAGATGAACCAATCCTCGATCAGGTCGGCGATCTGCTCGGGCGTGCCGGCGGTCACGAAATGGCCCCGCGCGCCGGCGAGATAGCCGAGCAGTTGCCGCAGCGTCGGCTTGTCGCGCCTGACGAGATTGAGGATGACTTCGGTGCGGCTGCGCGCCGCCTCGACCGTTTCGGGCGGCGGGAAATCGGCGGGCACGAGCGGCCGATCGAGCGGCAGATGCGAAAAATCGTGGCCGCCGAAACGGCCGGACAGCCGCTTCCTGCCGACTTCGGGATCGGTCAGTTCGTTGACTTCGCGCGCCAGCCGCTGTGCCTCTTCTTCGGTGCCGCCGAGCATCGGGCTGAGGCCGGGCAGGATCAGCACGTGCTGCGGCTGGCGCCCCTCGGCGGCCGCGAGCTTTTTCAGATCGGCATAGAATTCCTGCGCCGTCTCCTTTGCCATGTGGGCGGTGAAGACGGCTTCGGCGTGGCGCGCGGCAAAGCGGCGGCCGGTGTCGGATGAGCCGGCCTGCACCAAGACCGGCCGGCCCTGCGGACAGCGCGGCATGTTGAGCGGTCCCTTCACGGTGTAGAACGGTCCGTCATGATCGATCGAGCGGATGCGGTCGGCCCGCGCATAAAGCCCGCCGGCGCGGTCATCGACGATGGCGTCGGCGGCCCAGCTGTCCCACAACGCCTTGACGACCGCCATGAATTCCTCGCCGCGGGCATAGCGGTCGGCATGGCTGACCTGCCCCTCGCCGCCATAGTTTTCCGCCGCGCTCGCAAGCCACGACGTGACGATGTTCCAAGCGGCGCGCCCCTGGCTGATATGGTCGATCGAGGCGAACTGGCGAGCGAGATTGAACGGCTCGGTGTAAGTCGTCGAGGCGGTGGCAATGAGCCCGACCCGGCTCGTCGCGACGGCGATCGCGGCGAGCACGGTGATCGGTTCGAGCCAGGTGCGCGGCGCCTGCGCGACATCGCCGCCCAGGGCCAGCTGGTCGGCGAGGAAGATCGAATCGAACATCGCCCGCTCGGCGCGCTGCGCCAAGTCCTGGTAGTAGCGGATGTCGGTCAGCGGCAGCGGCGACGACGCCGGGTGGCGCCACGCCGCCTCATGATGGCCGCGGCCGTGGATGAACAGATTGAGGTGGAGCTGGCGGGTCATCCGGCGCTCGCTTCAGAGTGAACCGCTATGCCTGCGCGACCGAGAATCCAGGCCCAACAAGGTGCAGCTCTTCTTTCATCGTCATCCCGGCGCAGGCCGGGATCCATGTGGAAGCGCCGGTATCGTTGAACCGTGGACCCCGACCTTCGTCGGGGTGACGGGGTATCAGAAACTCGGTTTGGCGGCGAACGGCGTCAGCATCAATTCGTGCGTCCAGCACGATTTGTCCTGCGTGTGCAGATACCAATACGCCTCGGCAATCTTGACGGGGTTGATGATGAGATCGCGGCGGTTCTGATTGCGCGGCAACGCGCGGCTGCCCGGCGAGTCGATCGAGCCGTCAATGATGATGTTGGCGACGTGCACGCCGTGCTCGGAATATTCCTCGGTCAAGACTTGCGCCAACGTGCGCATCAACACGCGCGGGTAATAGAGGGACTGCCCGGTCATGCGCTTTTTGCCGCGCAGCGAGCTCGAATTGTTCGAAAAGAAGAACGAGCCGTGGCCGTTTTTGCGCATCGCCGGCAGCACCTCCTGGGCGACGAGAAACGGCCCGCGGGCGGAGATGTGCAGCCCGGTATCGAGGATTTCGACCGGCACGAATTCGAGCAATTCCTTGTCCGGCGGCAGGTCGCGGCCTTCGAGATAACCGGCGTTGTAGACCAGCACTTCGGGGTCGCCGGCGTCGCGGCGGATCGCCGCGAAGGCGTCGGAGATCGAATTCTGCGACACGAGGTCGAGTTCGACGATCATGCACTCGCCGCCCTGCTCGCGGATCGCCCTGGCGAGTGGCGCGGCGTTGGCCTCGTGGCGCGTCGTCACGACCGTGAAGAAGCCTTCCTGCGCGAATTTCTGCGCAATCGCGCCGCCGACGCCCCAGCGCACGCCGACCTCGACATCGCTGTCGTCGATCGCGTGGCCGTGCGCGAGGATCGTGTTGCGGCCGTCGGCCTGCCATTTCGACGTCGCACCGATCACGACGCAGACCTCTTTTCCCCTCGTATTCGTTCGCGGACGGTCGCTCATTCGGGGCCCCCTTAGGTCAAGTTACTGCCGGCGCAGCGTTGCGATCAGCGGCGCGACGCTCGCAGCATCGGCGAAATTGCGGATCAGCGCGAGGCTCGCCTCGATGCGGTCGGCGGCGAGGCCGGAATTGGGCATCAGCGTGCGGTATTTGTCGTCGATGTCGGACCATTGGATGCCGAGCATGCCGGCGCCTTTCGGCACAAGAACCGTGTTCGTGACGCTGCGCCCGTCATGCGTGCGGATCGTGACTGTCGCGCCCTGGCGGTAGCGCGCGATATTTTCGGTGGGCGGGCCGACCGAAATCTTGTCGATCAGCCGATGAATGACCGGATCGGCGATCTTCGCGGCTAGGGCATGCTCCCAGCCGAAGCGGCGATCGGCGACGCCGGCGGCGACGAAATAGGCCGGGCTATGCGCCATGTCGATGAGATCGCGCGGGTGCAGCGGCCCGCCAAGCCGCGTCATGCCGGGCCGCGAGACGATGATCGCTGCGACCTCGTCGGGCCTGATATTGCCCTCGCGCGCCGCGCCCGCGGCGGCTTCCGCGAGGGCGTGCGAGGGATGCCCGCCGGGCACCAGCTTCACCGCCATATCGGTGACGATGTCCCAGTCACCGCCAAGCCCGGCGGTGACGCGAGCGGGATCGACGGCGACGCCGCCGAACACCCGGAAGAAGCCCCTGTCGGCTTCCAGGATGTTTTCCTCGGCGATAAAGCCGCGCGATGCCGCGAGCGCCGCGTCGATGCCGGAGCGGACGGCCAGCCCGGCATGATATTCGCGCGCCGTACTCGTGTCGGCGGCGGCGGCCAAACCGCCGATCGAGGTTGCGGCCAGCGCAATCGCCTGGGCGAGACGCGGCGGATCGAGTTTGAGCAGCCGGCCGGCCGCGACGGTCGCGGCAAAAATCGCAATGAGGCAGCCGTGATGGCCGCGCTCGCGGAACTGTGGGCTGATCGGATCGCCGATGCGACCCGCGGCCTCGTAGCCGAGCACGATCGCGGCCAGGACATCGCGCCCGCCAGCGCCGGTGCGTTCGGCCAGCGCCAGGCTCGTCGCGGTCAGCGGCGTGCCGCAATGCACGATCGCGCGCAAATCGCTATCGTCGGACGCGGCGGCATCGCTCATCACGGCGTTGACCTGCGCCGCTTCGGCGGCCGGCAGCTTCGGTCCGGCGTCAAACCACAGCGAGGCCTGCGGCACGCCGCCGCGCTCGCGCGCCAATTCGCGCAGGACCGCGGATGATTGGATGTCCTTGCCGCAGGCTGCGCTGGCGAATGTGCTGGCGATCAGCATCGCCGCGTAATCGGTCGTCTGCGCCGGCAGGTCGCGGTAAGTCACGCGCGCGAGAAATTCGGCGAGCTCGCCGGCAATAGTCATCGCCGTCCCTCCCCGGCCGCCACAAACCGCGCGACATGCGCGACAAACGCGTGCGGCTGTTCCAACTCGGGATGATGGCCGGCGCCGGCGATCAGCGAAAATTCGGCGCCGGGGATCAGCGCGGCATAGCGGCGGCCATAACCGGGCGTGACGATGCCGTCGCTGTCGCCCCACAAGACGAGCGTCGGCACGGCGATGCGGCGCAGCCAATGTTTCAGCTGCGGGTTGTACATGTGCGGCCGCCAGCCATAGAGGCACAGCGCATCCCAATTGCGGGCGAGCGTCACCAGGTCGGCATCGTCGGTCACCGCGTCGATATCGGCCTGCCAGCCGAGGCCGTAGACGCCGGGCGGGCGGCGCGCCGGGTCATGCCAGGCGCGGCGCAGAAGTTCGGCGGGCGAGGTGTTGAAGAAATGCGCGATGTCGCGCTCTTCCCGGCCACCCAATTTGATGCCGACCGGATCGACCAGCACGAGCCGATCAAGTTTCGGGTGGCCGCCGGCAGCGAGTTCGGCGGCGATCCACCCGCCGAACGAAAAGCCGATCACGACGATTTTGTCGGGCAGCGCGTCGAGCACGTCGCGATAAAGATGGATGAGATCGTACATCGTGTCGAAATCGTCCGGCCGCGGCGAGTTGCCGAAGCCGGGATGCGACGGCGCGACGACCGCGCCATGCGCCGCCAAGAGATCGATAAACGGCGCCTTGGGGCTCACCGGGTTGGCGCCGTGCACGATGAGGATCGGCCGCCCGCCGCCGCGGCGCAGCGCCTCGAGCTCCAAGGGACCGGCGAAGAGCCGATCGGCACTCACGCGTCGCCTGCCGGCGCGCCGCGCGCCCGCTTTTCGGCGATTCCGGAACTGCCCTCGCGGCGCGCGAGCTCGCCGGCGACATCGCCCGGCGAGACGCCGCACGCGGCCCACAGCACCAAGAGGTGATAGAGCACGTCGGCGCTTTCCAGCGTCAGCGCGGCGCGGTCGCCGCGCGCGCCTTCGATGATCGCCTCGACCGCCTCCTCGCCGAATTTCTGCGCGATTTTCGCATTGCCGCGGGCGAACAGTTTGGCGGTGTACGAGGTCGCGGGGTCGGCGCCGCGGCGCTCCTCGATCGTCCGCCACAGCCGCTGCAGCACCGCGCCCAGGTTATTGTCAGCCCTGTTCTCCGTCATGGCCGCACCGGGATGCCGGCGGCGGCGAGGCGCGCCTTTGCCTGGCGGATCGAGAATGTGCCGAAGTGGAAGATCGACGCGGCGAGCACCGCCGTCGCATGGCCATCGCGGATGCCTTCGACAAGGTGATCGAGCGAGCCGACGCCGCCCGAGGCGATGACCGGCACCCGCACCGCATCGGCAATCGTGCGGGTCAACGCGATGTCGAACCCCTGTTTCGTGCCGTCGCGGTCCATCGATGTGAGCAGGATTTCGCCGGCGCCGTAATCCACGAGCCGAGCGGCCCACGAGACCGCATCGAGCCCGGTCGGCCGCCGTCCGCCATGGGTGAAGACGCCCCATCGGCCCGGCGCCACGGCTTTCGCATCGATCGCGGTGACGATGCACTGGCTGCCGAATTTCAGCGCCGCCTCGCGCACGAATTCGGGGCGGGCGACGGCAGCGGTGTTGATCGACACCTTGTCGGCGCCGGCCAGCAAGAGCTTGCGGATGTCCTCGACCGTGCGCACGCCGCCGCCGACGGTGAGCGGCATAAAGCACTGTTCGGCGGTGCGGCGCACGACATCGTAGAGCGTATCGCGCTCCTCGTGGCTCGCGGTGATGTCGAGAAAACACAGTTCGTCGGCGCCTTCGCGGTCGTAGAGCCGCGCCTGCTCTACGGGATCGCCGGCATCCGTCAGATCGACAAAGTTGACGCCCTTGACGACCCGCCCGTCCTTCACATCGAGGCACGGGATGACACGCATCTTCAGCATCGCGCACCACAATCGGCGGCCAGCCGCAAAGCCTCCTGCGGGTCGAGGCGGCCCTCATAGAAGGCGCGGCCGACGATCGCGCCGACAATGCCGTCCTGCGCGTGGGCGGCGAGCGCCGCGATGTCGGCGGGCTGCGTCACGCCGCCGGAGGCGATGACCGGCAACCCGGCTTCTTGCGCAAAATTCACAACCGCCGACAGATTGATGCCGCCCAGCATCCCGTCGCGCGCGATATCGGTATAGGCGATCGCGGCGACGCCGGCATCGACAAAGCGGCGGGCCAGATCGACGGCAGGGATCGTGCTGGATTGCGCCCAGCCTTCGATCGCGGCGTGGCCGTCACGCGCGTCGATGCCGACGAGGATACGACCCGGATGGTCGGCGGCAGCGCGGCGCACCAGCTCCGGCTCGCGCAACGCCGCGGTGCCGAGGATGATGCGGTCGATGCCGAGATCGAGCCAGAAATCGATCGCGGCGCGGTCGCGGATGCCGCCGCCGAGCTGGATCCGGCTGGGCACCGCCGCGCGGATCGCGCGGACGACCGCGCCGTTGACCGAGCGCCCGGCGAACGCGCCGTCGAGATCGACGACATGCAGCCATTCGAAGCCGAACGCGGCGAACCGCCGCGCCTGCCCGGCGGGATCGTTGCTGAAGACCGTGGCGCTCGCCATGTCGCCGCGCAACAGGCGCACGCAGGCGCCGCCCTTCAGGTCGATCGCCGGATATATGATCACGCCGCCACAATCTCCCGAACGTCATTGCGAGCGCAGCGCAGCAATCCCGCTCCGTCTCGTTCTCCGGTAACCGCGAGATTGCTTCGTCGCCGCGCTCCTCGCAATGACGGATCGATCACGCCGGCCCCGCGTCGCCGCGCTCCTCGCAATGAGCTACCGATCACGCCGGCCCCGCGTCGATGCGCTTGTAATAATAATGGCCGGGAACGATGCGGCCCTCGACCTGGGCATAGCAGGGATGTGTGCCCCAGCGGCGATAGCCGAGGCTTTCATAGAGGCCGATCGCCGCCTGTTGGGTGTCGCGCAGGTCAAGGTTCAACACGACAAGCCCGAGTTCGCCGGCGATCCGTTCGATCTCCCGCACGATGCCGCGGGCGATGCCGCGACCGCGCGCCCACGGCGCGACAAAGGCGCTGGTCAGCGTACCGGCAAAGGCCTGCGCCTCGTTGTTGCGCGGCATGCGCGACAATTGCGCCGAGCCGGCGATGACGCCGTCGAGCCGGCCGACCACGAGCCGCCGCTCCGGCACCAGTAAGACGCCCTTCCAATACGCCTCCAGCACCTGGCGGGCCGGCACCCTGAGCCAGCCGAAGCCGCCGCCCTCTTCGATCGCGCTTTCGGTCGCCTCGCACAAATCGTCGAGGTCGGTGCCCACATATTGGGTCAGCTCGCCGACCTCGATGCGCCCCTTCGCCCCCGCCTCGCTCATGGCCGCCATGTGAGGAAATTGGCGATCAGCCGCAACCCCGCCGCCTGGCTTTTTTCCGGATGAAACTGCGTGCCCACCAGATTGCCGCGCCCGACCGCCGCAACCACCGGCCCGCCGTAATCGGCGGTCGCAACGATGTCGCGCTGCTCGGCCGGCCGCAATTCGAAGCTGTGCACAAAATAAACATGCGTTCCGGCCGGCACGTCCGCGAACACCGGGTGCGGCGCGCCATGCAGCTCCAGTTCGTTCCAGCCCATATGCGGAATTTTGAGGGAGGGGTCGGCCGGTTCGATCGCGACGACGTCGCCCGCGATCCAGCCGAGCCCTGCCACGGTCTCGAATTCGCGGCCGCGCTCGGCCATCAATTGCATGCCGACGCAGATACCGAAAAACGGCCGGCCGCGCACCAGGACCGCCTCGACGAGCGCGTCTTCGAGGCCGTCGATCGCGCCGAGGCCGCGGCGGCAATCGGCAAAGGCGCCCTGCCCCGGCAGCACGATGCGGTCGGCTGCCGCGACCTCCTCGGGCCGGCTCGTCACCCGCACCGGCTCGTTGCAGCCGATCTCGCCGGACATGCGCTCAAAGGCCTTGGCAGCCGAACGCAGATTGCCCGAGCCGTAATCGACGATCGCGACGGTCATCGGACCGATCCGTCATTGCGAGCCCCCGGGTCGGCGCTCCGCGCCGCCCGAGGACGGGCTCCGCGAAGCAATCCCGGTGCAGAGCTCCCCTGCCGGATCGCTTCGTCGCTGCGCTCCTCGCGATGACGCGTCTTCATTCGAGGCTGCCGCCGAGCGTGCCCTTCGTCGACGGCACGGCGCCGCCGCGGCGCGGGTCGATCTCGACCGCCTGGCGCAACGCCCGCGCCAGGCCCTTGAAGCAGGACTCGACGATGTGATGGTTGTTCTCGCCGTAAACATTCTCGATGTGCAGCGTCACGCCGGCCGATTGCGCGAAAGCCTGGAACCATTCCTTGAACAGTTCGGTGTCCATGTCGCCGAGCTTCGGCCGCGTCAGCACGACCTTCCAGACGAGATAGGGCCGGTTCGAGACATCGATCGCGACCCGCGTCAGCGTCTCGTCGAACGGGATCACGGCATGGCCGTAGCGCTGGATGCCGGCGCGGTCGCCCAAAGCCTCGGACACCGCGGCGCCGACGACATAGCCGCAATCTTCGGTCGTGTGGTGGAAATCGATGTGCAGGTCGCCCTTCGCGTGCAGCATCAAATCGATGAGGCTGTGTTTCGCCAGCTGCTCCAGCATATGATCGAGAAAGCCGACGCCGGTCTTGACGTCGGCCGCGCCGCTGCCGTCGAGATCGACCCGGCCCTTGATCCGCGTCTCCTTCGTATTGCGCTCGACGTTCGCGACCCTGGCCATCGCCATTCTCCCCGGCGGCCGCCCAGGCCGCACCACGCGCCGCACTATCTAGTGCAGTTGAGGCGCCGTCGCCAGCCTCGGCGACGGCGCAATCGCTAGGTGACGAGCGAGCGGGCGCGGCGCACCAGCGGCATCATCATGACCCCGATCACAAAAAACCCGCCGATCAAGAGCAGGAGGTCGTTGTAGGTCAAGACGAGCGCCTCGCGCTGCACCAGGTTGGCGAGCATTTCGCGCGCCGCGTGATTGGGATCGCCGGGGATCAGCAACGAAAGCCGGTTGGTGGTATGATCGAGGAATTGCTGCACAACCGGGCGCGCCGGATTGATGTCCTCGATCAGCCGGTTCCAGTGGTAATCGAGGCGCCAGTTCATGATCGTGCCGACCGTCGCCAGCGAGATCGCGCCGCCGAGGTCGCGGGTCAGACCGTAGAGGCCGGAGGCGTTCTTCATCTTGTCGGTCGGGACCGTGCCGAGCGCGATCATGTTGGCCGGCAGATAGCACAGCATCAGCGCGATGCCGCGCACCGCCTGCGGGATGAACAGCTCCCAGAAGCTCGTCTGGTTAGTCAGCGTCGCGGTCAGGTACATCGCAAACGCGAACAGCGCGAGGCCGGTCGCCAGCATCAGCCGCAGGTCCATGCGGCGGGCGATCTGCGTCGTGAACGGCGACATCGCCATCTGCGCGATGCCGGCGATAAACACGGTCTCGCCGATCTGCAAAGCGCTGAAGCCGCGCACCTGCGCGAGAAACAGCGGGATCAGATAGGTCGTGCTGTACATGCCCGTCCCGACCATGAAGGTATAGAACGAGCCCAATGAGAAATTGCGGTTGAGGAAGGCGCGCAGATCGACGATCGGCTGGCGATAGGTCAGGACCCGCCAGAAGAACAGCGCGCCGCCGACCGCCGAGACAAGCATCGCCAAGCGGATCGTGTCGTCCGAAAGCCAGTCCCAGCGCGGGCCTTCCTCGAGCGCGTATTCGAGGCAGCCGAGAGACGACGCCATCAGCATGAGGCCGAGCGCATCGAAATTGCGCAACAGCGAGAAGTCCGGCCGATCGATGTCGATGCACAGATAGACGACAATGGAGACCGCGACGCCGGGGATGATGTTGACGAGAAACAGCCAGTGCCACGACAGCGTATCCGTCAAATAGCCGCCGATCGTCGGGCCCAAGGTCGAGGATAGGTTGAGGATCACCGAGATCATGACCATGAGCCGGGTCAGGTTCGGCCCGCGGAACCGCGTGTAGACGACCGGAAAGACGCTCGGGGTGATGGCGCCGCCGCAGAACCCCTGCATCGCGCGGTAGATGATCATCTGCTCCAGATTTGTCGCGGTGGCGCACAGCACGCTGGCGGACGTGAAGCCGAGCGCAGCGATGCAGAACAGGTTGCGGGTCGACAGGATGCGCGACAGCATGCCCGACAGCGGCACCATGACGACATCGGCGATCAGATAGGCGGTCTGCACCCAGGCGATCTCGTCGGCGCTCGCCGACAACCCGCCCTGGATTTGGGTCAAGGAGCTGGTGACGATCTGCACGTCCATGATCGCCATGAACAGGCCGACCGCCATCGCGAGAACGCCAAACCAGTCGCGCAGCGTCGGCTGATCCGGCGCCGTCGCGCCGGCCGGCAGATCGGTCGGGGCGTGCGGATCGACCGGCCGCGGCGGCGGCGCGGCCGAGGCCGAGCCGGCAGCGAGCCACGCCACGGCGACGCGATGAGTTGGGCGCCGACGGTTCTGCGGCGCGCCGTTTGGGCGCGCCGTACCCCGATATTGCGAACACCTTCGGTGCGGGTGCAATCGATAGCGGCGTCACCGCCTGTTGCGGCCGGCGGCCAGCCGGTTTTACGCGACTGGATCGGCGTCCTGGCGATGTCGGTCGGTCTCTTCATGGCGATCATGGATGTCCAGATCGTCACCAGCTCGCTGACGCAGATCCAAGGCGGGTTGTCGGCGAGTGCGGATGAGATCTCGTGGGTCCAGACCGCGTACCTGATCGCCGACGTCGTCATGGTGCCGCTGAGCGGGATGCTGTCGCGGCTGTTGTCGACCCGTGTGCTGTTCGTCGCTGCGACCCTCGGCTTTACCGCGGCAAGCGGATTGTGCGCGACAGCGACGAGCCTCAGCCAGATGATCGTCTTTCGCGCGATGCAGGGGTTCTGTGGCGGCGCGATCACGCCAAGCGTGTTTCCGGTCATTTATACCCGGTTCCGCGGGCCGCCGCTGACGCGGCTGATGGTGATGATCTCGGTCATTCTGAACCTGTCGTCGACCCTCGGTCCGACGATCGGTGGTTTCCTGACCGATACCCTCTCCTGGCATTGGCTGTTTCTCGTCAACATCGTTCCCGGCATTGCCGTTGCCGCGGTCGTGTGGACCTGCATCGACATCGACAAGCCCGACCTGTCGCTGCTGCGCTAT
>JASIAN010000235.1 GCA_030042035.1 Alphaproteobacteria bacterium
GGAAGCCAACACGCTGCCGGCGCTGGTTTCGATGTTGAAATTGCTCGCCGAGGTGAAAACAATTTTCAAATTCTGGCCGAACGCGCTCGCCGGCACGAGGATCGCGCCCGCCGGCACGGCGCCCGAGGTGACCGGACCGCCGATGCTGGCCGTAACGTTGCCCTGGTTATTGTCGGTGATCGCGCCGCCCGTACCGAGCACGCCGGGCGTGACGGTATACGCCTCGGCGGCGGCGATCGCCGCCGGGTTGCTCGTCGTCACCTGCAAGGTCGCCGCTGCCGTCGCGGTCGGTTCGATCTTGAACGAGTCGCCGGTCGCCACGGAGCCCGATACGGTGATCGTCAAGCCGTCGATGCTGAGGGTCGGACCGTTGCCGAGTGCGCTCGTCTGCCCGGTCGCGACATTGGTCGCCTCAAAGCCGCCGGTGGTTTTGGTTACGACAAAATCGGCCGCGGTGAACTGGGCGGGGTCGCTGATCGCCGCAGTCAGGGTGCCACTGCCGGTGTTGCCGCTCGCCGCGTAGACGCTGGGTCCGGCGACCGAAAACAGCGCCTGCCCCAACTGGCCATTCGAATCGAGGCCGAACGATTGCTGCGTATTGACGGCCGCACTGAGCCCGGCCGCCAGCGCACCGACGCTGTCGCGGGTCGCGATCAGCTGCGCGCGCGACAGCAGCAGGCCGCCGAGCGTACCGCCGGCGAGGCTCGCCGTCAGGTCCTGGCCGCTCGCAACATAGGCGATATCGGTCGTACCATCGCCGTAGCTGCCCGAGGTCGCGGCGAGCTGGTAGGAATTCGCGCCGTTGACCAGCGCCGCACCGGAGCTGGTATAGACGTCGAGGCTTCCGTTTGCTCCTTGCAGCACCGTCACGCCGACCGCCTGCGCCAGCTGCTGCACCAATTCGTCGCGCTGGTCGAGCAGCGCGTTCGGCGGGTTGCCCGCGGATTGCTGCGCGATCTGCCCGTTGAGGCCGGCGATCTGCGCCGTCAGTGAATTGATCTGCTGCACGCTCTGGGCCAGCTGGCCATTGACCGAGGCAAGGCCCGAGGCAACCTGTCCAGCCACCGAGCGGAATTGCCCGGCGAGCGACTGCGCCGCGCCCAGGAGAGCGGTACGGTCTGGCACGCTGGCCGGGCTTTGGCTCAACGTGTTGGCGGCGGCGAAAAAGCTGCTGATCGACGCGCCAAGGCCGCTGCTGCCGCCCGAGGCCACCGGAAAGGCCGCCGCCAGGTTCTCGCTGTTGGTCTGAACCACCTGCGCCGCCTGATCGGCCGCGCTCGCCTGCACGACCGCCTGGTAGACGAACTGATCGAAGACACGCTGCACCGAGGTGACTTCGGTCCCGTTGGCGGGCGCTACCCCGACGCCGGGCAGTTCCACCTGCTGAACGCGTTCGACATTGTAGCCCGGCGTATTCGCATTGGCCGTGTTGGTCGAGACCGTCTGCATCGCGAGCGTTGCCGCTTCGAGGCCGCTGGCGCCGATTTCCAAGACTTGTGTCAGGTTCGCCATATCAAACGCTCCCAAGAAGGCGCCCGCCGCCATCGCGGCGCAGCCCGCTTGCCGTCGTCTCGCCGTGCCGCAGCCGCAACTCGGCGGCCAATTCCTGAAACCGCTGCTCGGCCGGCGGCCGGCAGCGACCGATCTCGAAGGCCAATTCCCGCAGCGCATCGTCGAGCGCCGGCAACCCGCGCGTCCCGCCGCTGCGCCCCGGCTCGTCGCCCGCAACCAGCGCGGCGATCAACGCGCCCCGCCGCGCGATCAGATGCCGTGCCGTCGCCACCGGGCGCCGGTCCAGCCGCCCGCCGCGTTCGATGCGGAACAGGCGAACGAGGCGGCGCGCCAGCCGCAGCCGCACCGCTTGCCGATCGGCGACGTCGGCACTCATGACGTGCGGCTTTCGCCGCCGACGAAGCCCGGCGGCAACAGCGGGATCGGGCCGCTAAAGGCCGCCTCGACCGCCGGGCTTGTGCTGATCGCGGCCAGCTTCGACGGATAATCGGCGTCGGTCGCATAGCCGCCCGCAAGCAGCGCTTCGCCATAGCCGCGAGCGTCGCCGCCACTACCGAGCGCGGCGTGATAGCGGCTGTTGTCGGCGACCAGCGAAACGAAATCATGGACCGCGTCGGCGAGGCTGCCATAGGCACGAAACGAGGCGGTCTCGGCGACCGATTTGCCGTTTTCGATCTCGTGGGTCGATGCCGTTACCGCCGCGCCCGACCACGCCGGCCCGGCCTTGATGCCGAAGATGTTGTTGCCGACGATCGAGCGTCCCCAGCCGGTTTCGAGCGCCACCTGCGCCAATAGCACGCGGGCCGACACGCCGAGCTGTTTTGCCGCCTGTTGCAAGAGCGGCCCAAGACGGCGGACAAAGGCGGCCACCTCGGAGGTGGCGGCCTCGGTCGACGACGCATTGTCGCCCGCCGCGGCATCCTGCGTTGTTGTGGCAGGGCCCTCCGGGCCGGCGGTCGCCGCAACGGCCGGGGCGGCTCGCCGCGCCGGCAATGCAAATTCCGGCGCCGTCATAGGGGTGGATGCCGTCGGCGCGGCGTGGACAACGCCGCCGCCGAGCGGCCGCAACCCGTGATCCTGCCAATACGGCGACAGCGGCAG
>JASIAN010000236.1 GCA_030042035.1 Alphaproteobacteria bacterium
TTTACCGCCGCCGACGGGTCGCAGCTCGCCGGCGACTTTGTGACCCAGTTTGCCGGCGCCAAGGCCGCCGCGGCGGGTCACGGCGCCGCGGTCTACGATCCGGGCTTTTTCAACCGCTTTGCCGCCTCGCTGGTCGGCCCCTCGGGCGAATACAAGTTCTATCCCTATCCGCCGTTCACGATGCTGCTGATGCTGCCGCTCGCACTGTGCCCGTTCATACCGGCGCTGATCCTGTGGGTCGCGGCCGGCACGGGATCGTGCATCGCGCTGCTGCGGCGCATCGTCGGCTGGCCGATGGCGACGGTCGCGCTTGTCGCCGCGCCGGCGGCGTTCTTCAACCTGTTCTACTGGGAAAACGGCTGCTTTACTGCGGCGCTGTTGGCCGGCGGTCTGATCGCGCTGGAGCGCCGGCCGGTCGTTGCCGGTCTCGCGTTCGGCTGCCTCGCCTACAAGCCGCAGATGGCGGTGCTGCTGCCGGTGGCGCTCATCGCCGGCCGGCATTGGCGCGCCTGCACCGTCGCCGCCGCAACCGCCGCCGGACTGGCGCTGGTCAGCCTTGTGCTGTTCGGTCCGGCGGCCTGGGCCGGTTGCCTGCGACAGATGCGGCTTGATCGGACGGCGCTCGAACTGGGGGCCGGGTTCTGGCCGTTTCGGCCGACCGTGTTCGCCGCCGCCCGCCTGCTCGGCGCGGCGCCCTGGGCGGCCTATCTGGTGCAGGCCCTGTCCGCCGTCGCGGCGGTCGCGGTGACGACGGCGGTGTGGCGGGCGCCGGCGCCGTTCGGCATGAAAGCGGCCGTCGTGATCGGCGCGACGTTTCTCGCGACCCCCTATGCCTGGGATTACGATACCGTCGCGCTGATCTTTGCCGCCGCCTGGCTCGGCCGCGAGGCGGGACGCAGCGGCTTTCTGCCATGGGAGAGGATTACGGTTCTGGCGCTGCTGATCTGGCCGGCGGTGGCGATCCCGGCGGCAAGGCTCCTCGGCTTGCCGCTCGCCCCGCTGCTGCTGTGGCTCGCCGTCGCGGTGCTGATTCGCCGCGCCCTCCCCACCGGTGCCGGAGCGGGCGCCGGCGTCCTGGCCGACTGACGCATCGCCTCGTCCACCGCGGCGCGATCGGCTAGACTGCCGCATCATGGCGATCCGCTTGTTGCCGCCCGTCGTCGTCAACCGCATCGCCGCCGGTGAGGTCATCGAGCGCCCGGCGGCGGCGGTGAAGGAGCTGGTCGAAAACGCGATTGACGCCGGCGCCCGCCGCATCGATATCGCGCTGCGCGACGGCGGCCAGTCGCTGATCGCGGTCAGCGACGACGGCAGCGGCATGACCCCCGACGAGCTGACGCTGGCGGTCGAGCGCCACTGCACGTCGAAATTGCCGGACGACGATCTCCTGGCGATCCGCGCCCTCGGCTTTCGCGGCGAAGCCTTGCCGTCGATCGGAGCGGTCAGCCGGCTGCGCATCACCTCGCGCCCGCCGCACGCCGACAGCGCCTGGCAGATCATCGTCGAGGCCGGTGCAAAACGCGACCCGGTGCCGGCGGCCTATGGCGTCGGCACGCGGGTCGAGGTGCGCGACCTGTTTTTCGCCACCCCGGCGCGCCTTAAATTTCTGAAGACGCCGAAGAGCGAGCAGGGCCATGCGCTCGACGCGGTCAGGCGGCTCGCAATGGCCTATCCCGACATCGCCTTTACCGTCTTGGGCGAGGATGATCGCGTGCTGTTGCGCTTGGCCGCAACGTCCACGCGAGCGGCGCGGCTTGCGGCGCTCCTGGGGCGCGATGTCGCCGAGAATTCGCTGCCGGTCGAGGCGGCGCGCGAGGGGTTTTGCCTCAGCGGCCTCGCCGGCTTGCCGACCTTGAACCGCGGCCTGCCGAGGGACCAGTATCTTGTCGTCAACGGCCGCCCGGTGCGCGACCGGCTGCTGGTCGGCGCGGTGCGCGGCGCCTACCAGGACGTTTTGGCGCGCGACCGCCATCCTGTCGTCGCACTCTTTCTTGATGGGCCGCCGGCCGAGATCGACATCAACGTGCATCCCGCCAAGGCGGAAATCCGCTTCCGCAACGCGCCGCTCGTGCGTGGGCTCATCGTCGGCGCGCTGCGGCACGCGCTGGAAGTCGGCGGCCAGCGCACCTCGACGACGGTCGGCGCCGCCGCGCTCGCCGCATTCCACCCGTCGCCGCAAGGCAGCGCTGCGGCGTCGCGCTTCGCGTTTCCACCGAACCCGCCGCCGCACCGCCTCGCCGAAACCGGCAACGCCTTCCTCGCGCCGAACCCAGCCGCGGCGGCGCCGCAGCCCGAGCCGGAGGCGCCCGAAGCGCCGCTCGGCAACGCTCGCGCGCAGTTACACGGCACTTACATCCTGGCCGAAACCGCCGCCGGCATCGTGCTGGTCGATCAGCACGCCGCGCACGAGCGGCTCGTCTACGAGCGCATGAAGGCGGCGCTGGCGGCGCATGGCGTCGCCCGCCAGAGCCTTCTGTTGCCCGAGATCGTCGAGCTTGACGCCGAGGGCGCGGCGCGGCTCGCGGCGCGGACCGAGGAACTCGCCGAATTCGGCCTCGTGCTCGAAGCCTTCGGGCCGGGCGCGGTCATCGTGCGCGAGGTGCCGGCCCTGGTTCCCGGTCTCGATATCCGCGCCTTGGTACGTGATCTCGCCGACGAGCTTGCCGAATGGGGAGAGGCTTTGGCGCTCAAGGAACGCGTCGAACAGGTTTGCGGCACGCTCGCCTGCCATTCGAGCGTGCGTGCCGGCCGCAAGCTCTCGCCCGCCGAGATGGACGCGCTACTGCGCCAGATGGAAGTGACGCCCAACAGCGGCCAGTGCAACCACGGCCGCCCGACTTACGTCACGCTTGCCCTCAGCGACATCGAGCGGCTGTTCGGCCGACGGTAGGACCATGACCGTCGCCGATCGATTGGCTGCGCGGCGCGACCAGGTCGGCCGCGGCATTCTCTACATGATCGCCTCGACCGTCATGTTCGCCGGCGGCAATGCCGTCGTCAAATGGGAGGTGGCGATCTATCCGGTCGGCGAGGTCGCGTTCTTCCGCGCCCTCTTCGCGTTCGGCACGGTGGCGCTGATGATCCTGCCGCGCGCCGGCTGGGGCGTGCTGCGCACCCACAAGCATCGCGAGCATCTGCAGCGCGGGCTGTCGCAATTCGGCTCGATGATGTGCTGGTTTCTTGCGGTGCGCGTCCTGTCGCTCGGTTCGGCGACGGCAATCGGCTTTGCCGCGCCCTTATTCACGACGCTGTTGTCGATCGTCGTGCTGAAAGAAGAGGTCGGCATCCATCGCTGGTCGGCGCTCATCATCGGCTTCATCGGCGTCTTGATCATCACCCGCCCCGGCGCCGGCACGATGAACATCGGCGTGCTGTTCGGGATCGCCAACGCTGTCTTGATCTCGACCGTCGCGATCGCGATCCGCCGCATGAGCGTCAGCGAATCAACGGAGACGCTGACGCTCTATCAGATGACGACGATTACGATGTGCTCCGCAGGCCTGTTGCCACTCGGCTTTGCGCCGCCGCACTGGATCGACCTGTTGCTCTTGGCGCTCGCCGGCATCGGCAACGGGGTGGCGCAGTTCTGGTGGACGCGCTCTTTGGCAATTGCGCCGCCGTCGGCGGTCGTGCCGTTCAATTATCTGTCGCTGGTGTGGGCGACGATCCTCGGCTTTGCGATCTGGGGCGATCGCCCCGGCGAGAGCCTTCTGTTCGGCTCGGTCATCGTCGTCGCCTCGGGTCTTTATATTCTGTGGCGCGAGACGATGGTGCGTCGCCGGCGCCTGCCGGCTGCCGCGGCGCCCTGAGGCGGCGGGCTGATGCGCCTTGCATTGCGCTTGCGACAGCCGATCCGCGCCGCCATTTGCCTGCCATGAACAAGGGTTTGACGGTTCTCGGCATCGAGACGAGCTGCGACGAGACCGCAGTGGCGATCGTCGCCGAGCGGCCGCGGCCGACGGTCCGCATCAACCTGATCCGCTCGCAGCTTGCCGAGCACCTGCCTTATGGCGGGGTCGTGCCGGAAATCGCGGCGCGCGCCCATCTCGACCACGTTGCCGATCTGCTGCGCCGCGCCCTGGCCGAGGCCGAAACGACAATCGCCAGCCTCGACGGCATCGCCGCCGCCGCCGGTCCTGGCCTCATCGGCGGGCTCATCGTCGGCTCGACCGCGGCCAAGGGCCTCGCCTGGGCCGCGCAGAAGCCGTTTGTCGCGGTCAACCATCTCGAAGCGCACGCGCTCGCGGTGCGCCTCGAAACCCGCGTCGAATTTCCCTACCTGCTGCTGCTTGTGTCGGGTGGCCATACGCAGCTCCTGGCCTGCCGCGGCGTCGGCCGCTATCGCCTGCTCGGCACGAGCCGCGACGATGCCGCCGGCGAAGCCTTTGACAAGAGCGCCAAGCTTCTCGGTCTTGGTTTTCCCGGCGGGCCGGCCATCGAACGCGCCGCGCGCGAGGGCGATCCCCGCCGCTTTCCGCTGCCGCGGCCGCTCCGGGGCCGGCCCGGCTGCGACTTCTCGTTCTCCGGGTTGAAGACGGCGGTGCGGCAGATCGCGGCCGATCTCGATGCGCGCGCTGGTCCCATGGGGCCGCACGACGTCGCCGATCTCGCCGCCGCGGTCGAGCGGGCGATCTGCGATACGCTCCTTGACCGCACCGCCAATGCGGTCGCGTGGTTTCGCCGCCATCATCCAGACGGAACAAGCCTCGTCGCGGCCGGCGGCGTCGCTGCCAATTGCCGGCTGCGCGCCCGTCTCGCGGCGCTCGCTGCCGATGCCGGCCTCGCCTTCGTCGCCCCGCCACCGGCGCTGTGCACCGACAACGGCGCGATGATCGCGTGGGCCGGTCTTGAGCGGCTGCGCCTCGGCCTCAGCGACGGCCTCGATGCGCCGGTGCGGCCGCGCTGGCCGCTTGATGACGAGGCAGCGTGAAGCGCCTCGCGATCATCGGCGGCGGGGCGTGGGGCACCGCGCTGGCGCGCGTCGCGGCGCGGGCCGGCGCCCGTGTCATGCTGTGGGCGCGCGATCCGGCCGTCGTCGCGGCGATCAACGAGCGCCGCGAGAACCCGTTCTACCTGCCGGGCATCGCACTCGACCCGACGATCGCGGCGACGACGGATGCGGCCATCGCGCTGGCCGGTGCCGAGGCGGTGTTGCTCGTCGTGCCGGCGCAATTTGTGCGCGGCGTGCTCGCCCGGTTGGCGCCGCTGCTGCCGGAGGGGTTGCCGCTGCTTTCCTGCGCCAAGGGCATCGAGGCGGAGTCGCTGCAGACGATGTCGGAGATTGCGGCCGAGATCGCGCCGTCCTCGCCGATCGCGGTGCTGTCGGGGCCGAGCTTTGCGGCCGAGGCGGCGCAGGGTTTGCCGACCGCCGTGACGATTGCCAGCCGCGACCCGGGGCTCGCCCGCGCCTTTGTTGCCGTGCTCGGCGGCGGCCGCTTCCGGCCCTATTCGTCGCCCGATCCGATCGGCGCCGAGATCGGCGGCGCGGTCAAAAACGTGCTGGCGATCGCCTGCGGCATCGTCGAGGGCAAAAGCCTCGGCAACAACGCCCGCGCCGGGCTGATCACCCGCGGCCTCGCCGAGATGGTGCGGCTCGGCCTCGCCAAGGGCGCCCGGCCGGAGACGTTTCGCGGCCTATCGGGCCTCGGCGATCTGGTGCTGACCTGCACCGCGATGCAATCGCGCAATTATGCGCTGGGCGCGGCCCTGGGTCGCGGCGCGAGCCTTGCGACGGCGCTGGGCAGCCGGCGTTCGGTCGTCGAGGGCATCGCGACCGCCGCCGCCGTCGTGCGGCTGGCGGCAAGGCTGCACATCGACATGCCGATTTCGGCCGCCGTCGATGGCGTGCTGCATCGCGGCACGGCGATCGATATGATGATCGACGAGTTGCTGAGCCGGCCCTATCGCAGCGAATGAGTCGAATCGACGCCGCCGGGGCTGCTGGCGAAACCCGGGAAAGGGGCTTTTCCGACGACCGGCAGAACCGATATCATGCAGGGGCGAGCATCCACTGGCTCGGATCGACATGAGCGACAACGGACGACGCGGCGAGGAAGGCCCCGGCACCGGCGTCATCGTCAAGGCCAAGCCGAAGACGAAGAAGCCGTCGATGTACAAGGTATTGATGCTGAACGACGACTACACGCCGATGGAGTTCGTCGTGCATATCCTCGAGCGGTTTTTCAACAAGAACCGGCAGGAGGCGACGCGCATCATGCTGCATGTGCACCGGCGCGGCGTCGGCCTCTGCGGCGTTTATACCTACGAGGTCGCCGAAACCAAGGTGACGCAGGTGATGGATTTTGCCCGGCAGCACCAACACCCGCTGCAATGCACGTTGGAGAAAGACTAGGTTACTCATCGCCAGGAAGGGTGCAGCCGTGCTCTCACGCAACCTCGAAAAATCTCTGCATCGCGCGCTGGCGCACGCCAACGAGCGGCACCACGAATATGCGACGCTCGAGCACCTGCTGCTCGCGCTGACCGAGGATCAGGACGCGATTGCCGTGCTGCGCGCCTGCAGCGTCGATCTCGACCGCCTGCGCCGCGAGGTCCTGACCTATGTCGACAACGAATTGACCAACCTCGTGTCGAGCCATTCCGACGACGCCAAGCCGACCGCCAGCTTCCAGCGCGTCCTGCAGCGTGCCGCGATCCATGTGCAGTCGTCGGGCCGCGAGGAGGTAACGGGCGCCAACGTGCTCGTCGCGATGTTTGCCGAGCGCGAGAGCCATGCCGTCTATTTCCTGCAGGAGCAGGACATGACGCGGTTCGACGCGGTCAACTACATCTCGCACGGCATTGCCAAGGCGCCGGGCCGCTCCGAGACGCGCCGGGTGCAGGGCGCCGACGAAGAGGAACGCGGCGACAAGGGCCAAAAGCGCAGCCATGATGCGCTCGACGCCTATTGCGTCAACCTCAACAAGAAGGCGCGCGGCGGCAAGATCGACCCGTTGATCGGCCGTGAGGCCGAAGTCGAGCGGACGATCCAGATCCTGTGCCGGCGCTCGAAAAACAACCCGCTCTATGTCGGCGATCCCGGCGTCGGCAAGACCGCGATCGCCGAGGGGTTGGCGCGCCGCATCGTTGGCCGCGAAGTGCCGGAGGTGTTGCAGGGCGCGACGATCTACGCGCTTGACATGGGCGCGCTGTTGGCCGGCACGCGCTACCGCGGCGATTTCGAGGAGCGGCTGAAGGCGGTCTTGGCCGAACTCGAAGCGCAGCCCGGCACGATCCTGTTCATCGACGAAATCCACACCGTCATCGGCGCCGGCGCCACATCGGGCGGCGCGATGGACGCCTCCAACCTGTTGAAGCCGGCGCTCGCCAGCGGCACGATCCGCTGCATCGGTTCGACGACCTACAAGGAATACCGCAACTATTTTGAGAAGGATCGCGCGCTCGTCCGCCGCTTCCAGAAAATCGACGTCAACGAGCCGTCGATCGCCGATTCGATCAAAATCCTCAAAGGCCTCAAACCCTATTACGAGAGCCATCACAAGGTGCGCTACACCAGCGAGGCGATCAAAGCTGCGGTGGAATTATCGCATCGCTATATCGGCGACCGCAAACTGCCGGACAAGGCGATCGACGTCATCGACGAGACGGGCGCGCGGCAGATGCTGGTGCCGGAAAACAGGCGGCGCAAGACGATCACCGCGAAGGAGATCGAGGCCTGCATCGCGACGATGGCGCGCATCCCGCCGAAGAGTGTGTCGCGCGACGACCGCGAAGTGTTGAAGAACCTCGACCGCGACCTGAAAACGATGGTGTTCGGCCAGGACAGCGCGATCGAGGCGCTGGTTTCGGCAATCAAACTGGCGCGCGCCGGGCTGCGCGATCCGGAAAAGCCGATCGGCTCCTATCTGTTCTCGGGTCCGACCGGCGTCGGCAAGACCGAGGTGGCGCGGCAATTGGCGCGCACGATGGGCATCGAAATCACCCGCTTCGACATGTCGGAATACATGGAGCGGCACACCGTGTCGCGCCTTATCGGCGCGCCGCCCGGCTATGTCGGGTTCGACCAGGGCGGCCTCTTGACCGACGCCATCGATCAGCACCCGCACAGCGTGCTGCTGCTCGACGAAATCGAGAAGGCACATCCCGACCTGTTCAACATCCTGTTGCAGGTCATGGATTACGGCAAATTGACCGATCACAACGGCAAAACCGTCGATTTCCGCAATGTCATCCTGATCATGACGACGAATGCCGGCGCCGCCGAACTGGCGAAGCAGGCGATCGGCTTCAACAGCGGCATCCGCACCGGGCACGACGAGGAAGCGATCAATCGCATGTTCACGCCGGAATTTCGCAACCGGCTCGACGCGACGATCTCGTTCGCACCGCTGTCGCCCGAGACGATCGGCCGCGTCGTCGACAAGTTCGTGCTGCAATTGGAAGAGCAGCTGGCCGACCGCAACGTCACGATCGAGCTCGATGCGAGCGCCCGCGACTGGCTCGGCAAGGAGGGCTACGATCCGCTGTTCGGCGCCCGGCCCTTGGCGCGTATCATCCAGGAGCACATCAAAAAGCCGCTCGCCGAGGAATTGCTGTTCGGCAAGCTCGCGAAAGGCGGCATCGTGCATGTTTCGGCCGGCGCAGGCGCCGACAAGCTCGTCTTTACGTTCCGCGAGCGCCCGCCCGCCCGCGCCGTCGAACCAAAGGAAGCCGAACTGGTCGAATAGCGCCGCCGGCTGCGGTCCGGCTCATTCCCGCGGCGGGGCGGGCGCCTTGGCGCCGACCGGCGGCGCGCTGCGGCGGCGCATGAACCGGCAGCTTTCGATCGCCTGCCAGGCCGCGATCGCCGGCAGACCGATCGCCAGGTCGCGCCCGCGTTTCAACAGCGACAGCGCGAGCGCCATATCCGCGGTCAGCCCAAAACTGGCGCCGAGCAGGATGTAGGCGCCCTCCTGCACGCCCACCGCCTGCGGTACGAGAAACGCCACGGTGCGGATCGCATAGAGCAGGCTTTCGATCGCCAAAACGGCGGCAAACGACAGCGGCTCGCCGGCCAGCTTCAGCGCCAGCCACACTTCGGTCGCACTGGCCACCCAGCAGACGAGATGCAATACGCTGCTGAGCCAAAGGCCGGACAGGCGGCAATAGATGGTTTCGAGCGCGGCATGCAGGCTCGCCGCCCCGACGGCGCCGCGCTCCGCCCACCCCCGCCCGAGGACTCGCGCCATCCGGTCGAACAGCGCAAAGCCGTGCCGTTGCGCGACGACAAACACCGCGGCGGCGAGCCCGGCCGCGGCCAGCCCGATCAGTACCGGAGCCGCTGCGCGGGTTTCCGGCTCCAGCCGCACGAGCAGCGCAAGACCGAGCGCCGTGTAGACGATCTGGGCAAGGAATTCGAGCGTCACATCGACGATTGTGCTGGCGGTGGACAGCGACGCGCGTACGCCGAACAGGCTCAACGCGCGCGCGCCGAGCACATAGCCGCCGACCTGCGACAGGGGCAGCGCCTCGGCGCCGGAATCGCGGATCAACCGCGCCCAGATTGTTTTGAGTGGATGGACGCCCGGCAACAGCGCCCACCACGCCAGCCCCATCACCGCGATCAGCGCAAGATGGATCGCGCAGACCGCGGCAAACCCCACCCAGCCGATCGCCTGCAGCGAATGCCAGACGGCGTCCAAGCCGAAATAGGCGACGAGCGCCGCCATCAGAGCGACGCCCGCGGCGGCGGCGACAACCGGCAGCTTCTGCATGCGTTGCCGGGGCCGATAACGCCCCTGTCCCCCGCTCATCGCCGGCAGGCGCCGCCGCGCCGCAGAAACAGCCGCGCCAAACGGACGAGACGCGGCACGGTCTGCGGCCGTAAGAGGCGCGAATCGTAACCCGCCATGCGCCGCTCGTTCTCGGCGAGGCAAACGTCGAGCAGCGCGGCCGGCGCCAGGTCGATGTCGGTTACCGATTTGCTGCCGGTCAGCGTGAAATTGTTGTCCTGCGGCGCCTCGTCCTTCGCAGCGTCGATACCGCGCGCCAGGCCGATGCGCTCGCGCACCAGGCGCACCCAGGCGAACGCGATGACGCCCCAGAACCACGGCCGCCGCCACCACGCCAGGTTGCGGCGATGCCATGCCAGCCAATTGACGAAAAACAGGATGTGGCGCGCCTCCTCCTGCATGACCGGCTCGAAGGTTTCGACGAGAGCCGGCGGGAAGAAGCTCGACTGCCGCGCCACCGCAAACAGCCCAAAGGCGAAAAAACTGTCGATGCACTCGCTCAACCCGGTCGTCAGGAACGCCCAGCGCGGGTGGCGCGGCCGGCGATACGCGGGTTCCGGTGCCAGCCCGATGCCATAAGCCGCGACGAGGTTGGACAGCACCTGCTTGTGCCGGCTCTCTTCGAACGCATTGAGCCGCAGCGCGTTGCGCAGCAGCGGATCGGCGACCGTCTCGGCATAGCTCATGACGCGGGTGCTGGCTTTTCCTTCGGTCTGCACCGCGATGTCCCAGATCGGCAACCCGATCAGGCGCCGGCGCGCCGCTTCGTCGAGAAGCGGCCAGTCGATGACCGCCGGCTTGTACGGGTTGTGGGTATCGAGCAGCATCCGGCAAAAGGCGGCCTTGTGCGCGTCGCTGCCCGGCCGAATCGCGCCATCGGCTGCTGCCCTCCAGCTCAGGTATCGGTCGTCGGCCGCAGTCATCCCGTCTCGCTCATCCCGCTGGCTGCCGCCCGGCGGCCCAATCTCCCCGGCGCGTTGACTTGCCGCTACCGCGCCCCTATATAGCGACCTCCGGTCGCGAGGGCAGTAACCCAGTAGAGAGGGTGCCGTGAAGCGCACTTACCAGCCGAGCCGGCTGATCCGCAAGCGCCGCCACGGCTTTCGCGCGCGGATGGCGACGCCGGGCGGCCGGCACGTCCTGTCGGCGCGCCGCGCCAAGGGTCGCAAGCGCCTGTCGGCCTGAACCGGTGTCGCGCCGGCGCCGCGGCGAACCGGACGCTTGGTGCGCCGCCCGCCGATAGCGCGATGGCCGTCGGACTTGCAAGGCTGAAAGCTCGCGCCGATTTCCTACGTGTCGCCGCGAGCCGGCGCAGTGCGGCGCGGCCGGGCTTGGTGTTGCAGGCGGCGCCGATGCCGCCAATCGCGCAGCCCGGCCCGTCGGTGCGGGTCGGCTTTACTGCCAGCCGCAAGGTCGGCAACGCGGTGGCGCGCAACCGGGCAAAGCGGCGGCTGCGCGCGGCCGCCGCAGAAGTATTGCCGCGCCAGGGAGTGCCGGGGACCGATTATGTGCTGATCGCGCGCAGCGGCACCGGCGCGCGGCCTTACGCGCAGCTGGTAGCGGATCTCGAAGGAGCGTTGCGCCAGGTCGCCAGAAGCGCGCGGAGAGAGGAGATCAGGAATGCCGGCTGAGCGGATCGCGAGCCTTGTCGTCGGGCTGGCCATGCGCGGCGCGATCCGCGCCTATCAGCTCTTTCTGTCGCCCGTGCTGCCGCCCTCCTGCCGCTATTATCCGAGCTGCTCGCACTATGCGGCCGAAGCGATCGCGCGCCACGGGCCTTGGCGCGGCGCCTGGCTCGGGCTGCGCCGGCTGTTGCGCTGCCATCCCTGGGGCGGCAGCGGCTACGACCCGGTCCCCAGCCATCTCCACCGCTGACCCGCACGCCGCAGCTCTCGATGGAACAGCGCAATCTCCTGCTCGCGATCGTGCTCTCGGTGGGCATTCTGATCGCGTTCCAATTTCTGATCGCGAAATTTCGTCCGATAACCCCGCCGCCGCCGGCGTCCACCGCGACGACGAGCGAGCTGGCGAAGCCCAACGCGGCGCCTCCGCCCGCGGCGGCATCGCAGGCAGCCGGTTTGCCGCGCGCGGCCGTTGCCGCGAAAGCCGCTGCCGCAGCAAGCCCTGCCGCAGCGCTCTCCGGCGAGCCCATCATCAAGATTGAAACACCGGATTTGAGCGGCTCGCTGTCCTTGACCGGCGGCCGCATCGATAACCTCGTGCTGCGCAAGTATCACGAGACCATCAGCCGAGGCAGCCCGCATGTGCAGCTGCTCTGGCCGGACGGAACGGCGCGCCCGTACTTCGCGCAATTCGGTTGGGTCCCGGCCGACGGCGGCAGCGTCAAGGTGCCGGGGCCGGACACCATATGGCAAACGGCGGACAAGGTGCTGACACCGGCGCACCCGGTTACGATGACCTGGGACAACGGCGCCGGTCTCGTTTTCACGCGCACGATTTCGGTCGACAAGGACTACATGTTCCGAATCGAGGACCGCGTGCGCAATGCCGCCGGCGCGCCCGTCGAGCTGGTGCCATACGGGCTGATCAGCCGGACCGGCGCGCCGCCAAACGCCGGCTACTCATACCGCAACGCCTACCAGGGGATGATCGGCGAGTTCGGCGGCTCCCTGAAGGAAGTCACGTATACCTCGGTGAAGCCGGGCGAGCCGGTGGCCTATAGCTCGAAACAGGCCTGGCTCGGTTTTTCCGAGGATTATTGGCTGACCGCCTTGATCCCGCCCCAGGATCAGACGATCAAGGCGCAGTTTCGCGCCGCCGACGCGCACGGCACCGACCGCTACCAGAGCGACTTCCTGGCGCCGCCGATCAGCGTGTCGCCGCATGGAACGGCCACATACACGATCCGCTTTTACGCGGGTGCCAAAGAACTCAGTATTCTCGACGCCTACGCGAATTCGGGTATCCGCAATTTCGACCGGGCCGTGGATTTCGGCGTGCTGTATTTCTTGAGTAAACCGATTTTCCAAGCCCTCGAACTCCTCAACGGGCTGCTTGGCAATTTCGGACTCGCGATTGTCGTGTTCACGCTGCTGATCAAGCTGGCATTTTTCCCGCTCGCCAACAAATCGTACGCCGCGATGGCAAAGATGCGCCTGCTGCAGCCGGAAATGCAGAAACTCCGCGAGCGCTTCCCTGATGACAAGGCGAAGCAGCAGCAGGAGATCATGGCGCTGTACAAGAAAGCCGGGGCCAACCCGCTGGCAGGCTGTCTGCCGATCGTGATCCAGATACCGGTGTTCTGGGCGCTTTACGAGGTGCTCTACGTTTCGATCGAAATGCGGCACGCGCCGTTCTACGGTTGGATCCACGACCTGTCGGCGCCCGACCCGACCCACTGGGTCAACTTGTTCGGCTTGCTGCCGCTGCCCCACGCCGCGCTCAGCGCGGTCGCCGCGATGCCGCTGCTCGGCACGGTGACGATGATCGGCGCCTGGCCGATCATCATGGGCGTCACGATGTTCCTGCAGCAGAAGCTCAACCCGCAGCCGGTCGATCCGATGCAGGCCAAGATGTTTTTGATCCTGCCGGTCGTGTTCACCTATATGCTGGCGGCGTTTCCCGCCGGCCTCGTCATCTATTGGGCATGGAACAATCTCTTAAGCGTCGCCCAGCAATGGGCGATCATGCACCGCGCCGGCGCCGCCTGACGCAACGGGAAAATCACAACAACGTCGCATTCCCGGCGAAAGCCGGGACCCATCTTTCAGCCGGGCGGCGGCTGGGAACCTCGACCCCGGCTTTCGCCGGGGATGCGGATCGACGATAGCCGGATGTACGAAGTGGGAAGCGACACCCTCTTCTTTCCGCCGCGCGACATCGATCCGGCGCTGCTCGAAGCGGGCCGATTGTTGTTTGCGCGCGAATGCCGGTTTGTTGCCGGCGCCGCGACCGAGGCGGCACTACCGACGGAAGCTCTGCCGGAGGTTGCCTTTCTCGGCCGCTCCAATGTCGGAAAATCTAGCCTTATCAATGGGCTGACCGGTCGGCGCATGCTGGCGCGCACGTCGAACACGCCGGGCCGCACGCGGCAGATCAATTTCTTCGCGTTTGATGGCCGGCTGATGCTGGTCGATCTCCCGGGTTACGGCTACGCGGCGGCATCCAAATCGGCGATCGCCGCGTGGACGCGCCTTGTGCAGCACTATCTGCGCTGCCGCACCAGCCTGTGCCGCGTCTGTCTGCTCATCGATTCGCGGCACGGCATCAAAGAGCCGGATCGCCCGGTCATGGCGTTGTGCGACGCCGCCGGGCTGTCGTTTCAGATCGTCCTGACCAAGATCGACGCGGTGTCATCCGGGGCGCGCGGCGATGTCGCCCAAGCCGTTGCCGCCGAACTGGCGCGCCATCCGGCTGCGCATCCCGAAATCCACCTGACGAGCGCCGAGCAGCGGCTGGGGCTGGCCGCTCTGCGCGCAACGCTCGCCGCCGTCGCGCAGCCGGCATTGGCGGAAGCGGCAAAAGCCGGCTAATTTTGTTGCCGCGATGAGTGCAGACCTGTCTCAGGGGTTCGAAACGCTTGCCAGCCGCGCCGAGCCGGCGCTGAAAGCAGCGGTCTTGGCGCAGGCGCTACCCTATCTGCGGCAATACGCCGGCGCGACGATCCTCGTCAAATATGGCGGCCACGCGATGGGCGCGGGTCATGCGAGCGCCGGCGACCCGTTTGCGGCCGATGTCGTGCTGTTGCAGCAGGTCGGCATCAAGCCGATCGTCGTGCATGGCGGCGGGCCGCAGATCGGCCAGATGCTCGAGCGGCTCGGCATCAGGAGCCGCTTTGTCGACGGGCTGCGCGTCACCGACCGGGCAACGATGGAAATCGTCGAGATGGTTCTCTCCGGCACGATCAACAAGCAGCTCGTCGCCGCGATCAATGCCGCGGGCGGCTGCGCGATCGGCCTCAGCGGCAAGGACGGCGAACTGATCCGCGCCCGCAAATTGCGCCGCGATGGCGACGATCTCGGCTTTGTCGGCGAGCCGGAGCGGGTCGATGGCCGCGTGCTGGCAACCTTTCGCGCCTCCGACCTGATCCCGGTCATCGCGCCGGTCGGCGTCGGTGCCGACGGCGCGACCTACAACATCAATGCCGACACCGTGGCGGGCGCCGTGGCCGCGGCGGTCAACGCCAAGCGCTTTCTCTTACTGACCGATGTGGCGGGCGTGCTCGATGCCGACCGTCGGCTGATCCCGGAGCTGACGGCGGCCGAGGCGCGCCGGCTCGTCGCCGACGGCACGATTTCCGGCGGCATGATCCCGAAGGTCGAGACCTGCCTCGAGGCCGTCGAGGGCGGGGTCGAGGCGGCGGTCATTCTCGACGGCCGGGTGCCGCATGCGATCCTCCTGGAATTGTTCACCGAGGGGGCCGGCACGCTGATCCGGCGCGGGTGACAGCAAGCGCGATGGCCTATACGACGCGGCGCGAGCGCTGCCCGCTCGGAGAGATCGAAACCTGGATCTTCGATCTCGACAATACGCTCTACCCGGCGTCCTGCCGCCTGTTCGAGCAGGTGCAGCGGCGCATGAACGAATACATCTGCGCCCGCCTGTCGCTGGCGCCGGAGGCGGCGGCCGAATTGCGCCGCACCTATTTCCGCGAGCACGGCACGACATTGCGCGGGCTGATGACGGTCGATCGCATCGACCCGCACGAGTTTCTCGCCTTTGTGCACGACATCGACCTTGCCGGCGTGCCGCCCGACCCGGCGCTCTGCGCCGCGATCGGCCGCCTCCAAGGCCGCAAGATCGTGCACACGAACGGCTCGCGGCGCCACGCCGAGCGGCTGCTCGACCATCTCGGTCTCGCGGATGCGTTCTGCGGCATTGTCGATATCGTCGCCGCCGATTTCGATCCGAAGCCGGCGCTCGCCGGATACCGGCTGTTGTTGCGCCGCCACGCCGTCGCCGCGCCCACGGCGCTGATGATCGAGGACATCGCGCGCAACCTCGCGCCGGCCGCCGAACTGGGCATGACGACCGCGTGGATGCGCGGCGCCGAAGATTGGGCGGCCGCCGACGCCGAGGCCGATTGCATTCACCACGTCGTGGACAATCTTGCCGGCTTTCTGGCGGCTGCTGCTGCGCTGCAGCATCGGGAGCCAGGCGCATGACCGTCGCCGAAACGATCCGCTGGAAATTGTCCGAGCGGCTGGCGCCGCTTCGGCTGGAAATCATCGACGAATCGCATCGTCATGCCGGGCACGCCGGTGCGCGCCCCGAGGGCGAGACGCATTTCCGGGTGACGATCGTGTCGGCCGCGTTTGTCGGCCTGTCGCGAGTGGCGCGCCAGCGCCTCGTCTACGAGCTCCTTGCCGAGCAGCTGGCGAACCGCGTGCATGCGCTGTCGCTGGCAGCGCTCGCGCCAGGAGAGGAAAGGGCAGCGCCCAAACAACCATCTTAGTCATACAAACAACCATTACAAGATTGTAGATTATTTTAGACAAGTTTTGATTGCGTATTGCACGAATTTCGCTACACTGCCTTCATGTCGACCGCATGGCAGCGGCGGCCGCGCCGCGACAACGATGTCCCGCCTTCGACGCTGGTGATCCGCAACGTCGTCGTCGCCGGGCGGCGCACCAGCGTGCGGCTCGAACCGGCGATGTGGGAGGCTTTGCACGACATCGCGCGGCGCATGGAGCTGACGATCCATGACCTCGTTACGGACATTGCCCGCCAGCGCACGGCATCGAGCCTGACCGCCGCGATCCGCGTCTACATTGTCGATTTCTACCGCGCCGCCTTCCTCGGCGAACGGCTTATGACGGCCGAGCCCGTTTCGCTGCACGACGGCGACTGCTGAGCGTCTAGGGCCTCTCTGCCAGGAACGCCCGCAGCCGATCGACCGGCGCGTCGCGCATGACAAAACAGTCGCCGATGCGGCGCGGCAGGATCAAAGTGATCGCCCCGTTGCGCACTTTTTTGTCCTTGCCCATGTGGGAGAGGAGGCGCTCGGCGTTGGCCGCGCCCGACAAGCCGATCGCGGCCAGTTCGGTTGGCAGGCCGGCGCCGGCGAGGTGGCGGCGCGCCCGCTCGGCATCCTGCCCGGATGCCAGCCCGAGGCTCACCGCGAAATCGAACGCCAGCGCCATGCCCACGGCGACCGCCTCGCCGTGCAGCAGCCGCTCGCCGAACCCGGTCTCGGTCTCCAGCGCATGGCCGAAGGTGTGGCCGAAATTGAGCAGCGCCCGCTCGTCCCCGGTTTCGCGCTCGTCGGCTGCGACGATCGCCGCCTTCATGCGGCAGCTAACGAGGATCGCCTGCGTCAGCGCCGCATCGTCGAGGTCGCAAACGGCGGTGCCATGTGCCTCCAGCCAATCGTAGAAGCCGGCGTCGCGGATGAGCCCGTATTTGACGATTTCGGCATAGCCGGCCCGCACCTCGCGGCGCGGCAACGTCGCAAGGCTCATCGTGTCGACCAGCACCAGCCGTGGTTGATAAAACGCGCCCAGAAGGTTCTTGCCGGCGGCGGTGTTGATTGCCGTCTTGCCGCCGACCGAGCTGTCGACCTGCGCCAAGAGCGTCGTCGGGATCTGCACGAAATCGATGCCGCGCAGCAGCGTTGCCGCGGCAAACCCGGCGATGTCGCCGACCACCCCACCGCCCAGCGCGACAATCATCGTGCCGCGGTCAATGCCGCCGGCCAGCGCGGCCTCGACGAGCCGGCCGAAATGCGCGAGATCCTTCGTGCCCTCACCGGCCGGCAAAACGATCTCCTGGTGCGCGATGCCGTGCGCCTTGAGGCTGTCGCACAACAGGGCGAGGTGGCGGCGCGCGACGTTATCGTCGGTTACGACGATCGCCTGCCGCCGGCGCATCAGCGGCAACAGGGATTCGCCGGCGCGCGCGATCAGGCCGCGACCGACCAGGATGTCGTAACTCCGGTCGCCGAGTTCGACGCGCAACGTCTCAATGCCGTCTGCCCTCATCGAGCGTCCTCCGGATCGGGCGGCAGCATCGCCCGCGCGCAGCCGGCGAGCGCGGCAATGACGCGGTTTGCGGTCTGCTCTGCCGGCCCCTCGCCGCTGTCGATGACGAGATCGGCCTCGGCATAGATCGGATGGCGCCGCTCGATCAGGGCGGCGAGCACGCCCCGCGGATCGCTCTGTTGCAGCAGCGGCCGGTTGCTGCGGCGTGACACCCGCGTCAACAGCACGTCGAGATCGGCGCGCAGCCAGACCGAGACGCCGCGGCGGGCGATGGCCATGCGCGTCGCGGCATCCATGAAAGCGCCGCCGCCGGTCGCCAGCACGTGCGTCGGCTGCGCCAGGAGCCGCGCAATGACCCGTCGCTCGCCGTCGCGAAACGCCGCTTCGCCGTGGTGACGGAAAATCTCCTCGATGCTCTCGCCGGCGGCGGTCTCGATCTCGCTGTCCGAATCGAAGAACGGCAGATTGAGCCGCGACGCCAAACGCCGCCCGATCTTGGTCTTGCCGGCGCCCATCAGCCCGACCAGCACGATCGTGCGCTGCGGCACAAAACCGCGCGCCGGCGCGGCGCTCGCCGCATTCTGCCTGAGCTGAAGATTCACCGCGCGCCTCATCCTGCAGCCGCTCTTTTGCGCGGCGCACCAGCAGGGTACTAGCATAGAGCGCGGCCGGTTCGTCAATCGCCATTGCCCGGTCGCGGCGGGAGCAACGTCGGGGAATGGTCAAGGCGATTGCTGTGCTGATTGTCCTTCTGGCGCTCGCGGCGGCCGGCGGCTGGCTTTATCTCGCGTACGGGAACTTTCCGGTCGCCTCGATGCACGTCGAAAAGGTGTTGCCGAATGCCCGCTTCGCGAAATGACCGGACGCGGCCGGCGCCGCCGTCGTCGCGACGGCTCGAGGCGTTCCTCGAAATGCTGGCCGCCGAGCGCGGCGCGGCGCGCCTGACGCTCGCCGCCTACCGCAACGATCTCGACGCTCTCGCCGGCTTTCTTGCCGGACGCGGGCTGGCCGTCGAGGCCGCCGATGCGGCGGCACTGCAGGCCTATGTCGGCGATGCGGCGACGCGCCGCCTGTCGCCGCGCACGCTGGCGCGGCGGCTGTCGGCGATGCGCCAGTTCTACCGGTTTCTCGTCAGCGACGGCGCCCGCGCCGACGATCCAACCGCCGCGCTCGATACGCCGCGCCTTGGCCGGCCGCTGCCCAAAATCCTCAGCGAGAGCGAGGTCGCGGCGCTGATCGCCGCCGCCGAAGCGCGCGACGACGACGAGGGCGTGCGGCTGCGCTGTCTGCTCGAACTTCTCTACGCCACTGGGCTGCGCGTGTCGGAGCTGGTCTGCTTGCCGCTCGCCGCGGCGCAGCGCGACCCGCGTGTTCTGCTGGTGCGCGGCAAGGGCGGCAAGGAGCGGATCGTGCCGCTGTCGGAACCGGCACGGCGGGCGCTGGCGGCCTATCTCGCCGAGCGCCGCCGTTTGCCGCCGCGGCAGCGGCCGTCGCGCTGGCTGTTTCCGTCGCGTAGCGCCGAGGGGCACCTGACCCGTCAGCGCTGCGGCCAGCTGCTCAAAGAATTGGCGGCCGCCGCCGGGCTCGATCCGGCGCGCCTGTCGCCGCACGTGCTGCGGCATGCCTTCGCCAGCCATCTGCTCGACCATGGGGCCGATCTCAGAAGCGTGCAGCAGATGCTCGGCCATGCCGACATCGCGACGACACAGATATATACGCATGTCCAGGGCGAGCGGCTGCGCCGGCTGGTCGAAACCGCGCATCCACTCGCGCGGCGGAAGGATTGATGCGGCATTTTCTCGATTTCGAACGACCGATCGCCGAGCTCGAGGGCAAGATCGACGAATTGCGCCACCTGTCGAACAACAGCGGCCTCAACATCGCCGAGGAGGTCGGCCGCCTCGAGGCGCAGGCCGCTCGGCTGCTGGAGCAAAGTTACGCGCGGCTGACACCGTGGCAGAAAGTGCAGGTCGCCCGCCACCCGGAGCGGCCGCACGCGCTCGACTATATCGGCGCGCTGATCGACGAGTTCGTACCATTGGCCGGCGACCGCGCGTTTGCCGAGGACGCGGCGGTCGTCGGCGGCATCGGCCGGTTCCGCGGTCGCAGCATCGTCGTCATCGGCACCGAGAAGGGCGCCGACACCGAGGCCCGGCTCAAGCACAATTTCGGCATGGCGCGCCCTGAGGGGTACCGCAAGGCGCGCCGCCTGATGCGGCTTGCCGAGCATTTCGCATTGCCGGTCGTGAGTCTCGTCGACACCGCCGGCGCCTATCCCGGGCTCGATGCCGAAGCGCGCGGGCAAAGCGAGGCGATCGCCCGCGCGATCGAGACCTGCCTCGACCTCCGCGTGCCGCTGGTCGCCGCGATCGTCGGCGAGGGCGGCTCCGGCGGCGCGATCGCGCTCGCCGCCGCGAACACGGTGCTGATGCTGGAGCATGCCGTCTACACCGTCATCTCGCCGGAAGGCTGCGCCTCAATCCTGTGGCGCGATGCGGCGCATGCGGCGGAAGCGGCTGGCGGGCTGCAGCTGACCGCACAAGACCTGTTGCGGCTCGGTGTCATCGACCGCATCGTGCGCGAGCCGCTCGGCGGCGCCCACCGCCGGCCGCAGGAAGCCATCGCCGCGCTCGGCGATGCGCTCGACGCGGTACTGCGGCCGCTGTTCGGGCGCGACGGCGACGCCCTGCGCGGCGAGCGCCGGCGCAAGTTCCTCGCGATGACCCGATCGGCGTCGAGCGACGCATTGAAATCATCGCCGGCCGCTCCCCACATTTAACGACGCGCCGCTGGGCGGCGCCGGCGGCTTTATTGGAACCGCCCTATCCACCTCGCGGGAAGGTGTCCATGACCCCCCAGGAACGTGATCTGATCACGACCTTGCTGACGCGCCTCCAAAATGCGGGCGCCGGCCAACCAAAGGATGCGGAGGCCGAGGCGCTGATCCGCCAGGAGCTGGCCGGGCAGCCGGATGCGCCCTATTACCTGGTGCAAACCGTGCTGATCCAGGATCTGAGCCTGCATCAGGCGCAGCAGCGCATCGCCGAACTGCAGCAGCAGCTGGCGGCGGCTGCCCCAAAATCCTCCGGCACCAGTTTCCTCGGCGGCCTGTTCGGCCACCGCGAACCGGCGCCGTCGGTGCCGGCCCCCGCGCCGGCGCCGCCTCCGGGGCCGTGGAGCCGCGGGCCGAATGTCGCGCCCCTTGCCGGCGGCCCCGGCTACGCCCAGCCGGGCTACGCGCCCCAGCAGGGCTACGCGCCGGCCGGCGCGATGGCTGGTTTCGGCAGCGCGGGCGGCGGGTTTTTGCGTTCGGCGGCGGCAACCGCCGCAGGCATCGCCGGCGGCGCGCTGCTGTTTGAAGGCATCTCCTCGCTGTTCGGCCACGGCTACGCGAGCGGCATCTCTGGCGGCGGCGGGTTTGCACCGGGGTTGGGCGAGACAGTCGTCAATAATTATTACGGCGATGCAACACAGGGCGGCGACTTTGGCGGCGGCGGCGATTACCCGGCCGGCGGCGATCCCGGCTATGCCGGCGGCGACAGCGGTGGCGATTTCGGCGGCGGCGACAATGGCGGCGGCGACTTCGGCGGCGACAATGGCGGTGGGGATTTCGGCGGCGGCGACTTCGGTGGCGGCGATGATTTTGGCGGCGGCGGGGATATTTCCTGCTGACCGGGGCTAGCGGAGGCGCAGGCCCAAGGCCTGCTCGCCTGCGCCTCTCTTACAAGGTCCTGCGCGCTCGCTACCAGATATAGTGTTCCGGGAAGTCGTACGGTGCGCCACGGGAAATCGCGTTGAGGCCCTTGATGCAGCGCATGATCCACCACACCAGAACGAACACGGCGATCACCCAACCGATATAGAAGAACGTCGTCACCGCCGCGACGATGCCGTACAAGAGCCCCAGCCACAGCGTGCGGCTCTGCATATGGAAATGGCTCTGAACCCAGGCCGACGCGTCGCCGCGTTCGGTATAGGTCCAGATCAGCCCGATGATCGGCGGCAATGCGTAGGCGAGGATCAGCCAGCCGACGACCGGCTTCACCTCCAGGGCGCTGATCAGCACGATGATCGGCATCAGCGGAAAGATCAGCCCAACGAGGAACAGAACATAGACGGTTTGGGCCGTCGCGGCCTCGCCGGGATCGTGAGCGGTCATCGCGGCGGCGGCTTGACTCATTTCCCCCTCCATCAGCGATTGGCGCGGGGCGACCCCGCCTCGCACCAAAAATAACCGACACGGCTCATCTGAGGCAAACTGACGCGCCCGCCGGAGATGCCGCGTTGGCCGAAGCTCCGCCGCTGGTCCGCTGCAGCCTGACTTACCGCGGATCGAAATCCAGATAACTCAAAGGCTTAAAGAGCGTTGCTGAGAAGGCCTGAAAAATTTGCCGCAAATGTGAAGTGCTTCACAGCGAGACGGCGCCGGCCCCGCTAACCTCTGCGGCAATCGGGCCTCTGATGTTCCCGACGAATCTTGGGGTAAGGGCCATGCGTCAATCGCGGACATTGGATTGGATCGAGCGAGCCGAGGCGAACCGGGTGCTGAGCGATGCCGCGTTCGAAGCGGCGTCACCGCCCTCATGGCCGGAAACGGCGGCCGAGGCGTTCGCGTCCCTGTGCGAGCGCCTGCGCGGCTGGCTGTTGCCGCCGTCACCGTTGGGGTCGCCCGCCCGCGCAGCTGCAGTCGGTGTGCTGCCGCGCCGTGCAGCCGCGGCTGGCATGCGACGACCTGGCGGTTCCCGGTAATTGATGGCGCCTCACGGTGCGACCGCGACATTGTCGATCAGCCGGGTGCGGCCCAGCCGGGCCGCGGCCAGCAGCCGCCCCGGCGCAGCGAGACGGTCGAGCGGCGCCAGCGTCTCGGCATCGCGCAGCACAAGGTAATCGACCGCGAATCCGCCCGCCGCCAAGCGCGACCGGCCACGGCCGGTCGCCGCGGCGACATCGGCGCCACGGCGCAGCGCGGCGGCGGTCTCTTGCAGGACCTGATGAAGCAGCGGCGCGCGGCGCCGTTCGTCCGGCGCCAGATAGACATTGCGCGACGAGAGCGCGAGGCCGTCCGGCTCGCGCACCGTCGCTACGCCGACGATCTGCGCCGGAATGTCGAGATCGCGGACGAGCCGCCGCACCACCAGCAGCTGCTGGTAGTCCTTTTCGCCGAAATACGCAGCGTCCGGCAGAGCCTGTAGCAGGAGCTTGGCGACGACCGTCGCGACACCGGCGAAATGGCCGGGGCGATGGCCGCCTTCCAACTCGTCGCCGATCCCGCCCACCGTGACACTCGTCGCAAAGCCGGGCGGGTACATCGCGTCCACCGGCGGAGCGAAGACGAGATCGACGCCGGCCGCGGCGAATTGCGCCAGATCGGCCGCCTCGTCGCGCGGATAGGCGGCGAAATCCTCAGACGGCCCGAATTGCGTCGGATTGACAAACAGCGAGGCGGCAACCCGGCCGCAATCGCCGCGGGCGGCCGCGACAAGCGCCAGATGACCGCGGTGGATCGCCCCCATCGTCGGCACCAGAGCGATCCGCTGCCGCTCGTCGCGCCAAAGGGCAACCGTCGCGCGCAAGTCGGCAACAGTTCGTACAACCGCGATCCCGCCATTCGCCATGCCGTGCCTCCGTTCGCCGAACCTCATGTAGTGCTGCCCGCCGCGGTCGTCTGCCGGGGAGCCGCTTGACGGCGCGGAGGGCCTGGCCGACAACAGCGCATGCCCAAGGACGCGACGCCGCCGATCCTCGCCGGCAAAGACTACGGCGCATCCTCGATTTTCGAGCCGGCCAATTTGCTGCGTGAGGCGCGGCGGCAGAAGGGCTTGGCGTCGCAAAACATTCCGGACATCTGCGTGCTCGACCCGGACGGCGATATCGTGCGCGCCCTGCGACGGGCCGGTCGCGCCGCGCAGTCTGCCGGCTGGGCGTGCTATCATACCAAGCTGTTCGAGTTCGATGACGACGGACACCGCTTCGGCATCATCGGCTGCGCGGTCGGCGCCGCGTTTGCCGTGCTGCTGGCGGAAGAGCTGTTCGTCTCCGGCTGCCGGCTGCTCCTCAGCGTGACGTCGGCCGGCCAGATCTGCCCGCAGGGCGACCCGCCCTATTTCGTCATCATCGACCGCGCGCTGCGCGACGAGGGCACGAGCTACCATTACCTGCCGCCAAGCGAGTTCGCCGTCGCCGACGCGGCGCTCGTCGCGCTGGCGATGGGGGCTTTGTGCAACCGCCGGCCGCCAGTCTGCCGCGGCGCGAGCTGGACCACCGATGCGCCGTTTCGCGAGACCGAAGCGGCGATCGAGCGGGCCCGCGCCCGTCGGATTCTGGCCGTCGAAATGGAGGCGGCGGCGCTCTATGCCTTCGCCCAGGCCCGCGGCCGGCCGGTCTTGTGCCTGGCGCATGTCACGAACCGCATGGCGGTCGAGGCCGGCGATTTCGAGAAGGGCGAGGATGCCGGCGCACAGGCATCGCTCGCTGTCATTGCCGCGATTGCCCGCGCCTGGCGGCAGGCGCCTGTGTCCAGGAGATGACGATGCCGGAGCAAAACAGGCAGATGCTGCTGAAGCGGCGGCCAAACGGGCTGCCGGTGCCCGAGGATTTCGAACTCGTCGAGAACCCGCTGCCCGAGCCCGGCGACGGCGAGGTGCTGCTGCGCGGCATTTATCTGTCGCTCGATCCCTATATGCGCGGCCGCATCAGCGGCGTGCGTTCCTACGCGCGGCCGACCGAGCTCGGCGAAGTCATCGAGGGACGCGTCGTCGGCCAGGTCGTGCGGTCGCGCGACCCAGCCTGGCGCGAGGGCGACTGTGCCGCCGGCGGCTATGGCTGGCAGCTTTACAGCGCGGTGCCGGCGGCCGGCCTGCAGCGGCTCGACCCGGCCGAGGCGCCAATCTCGACCGCACTCGGCGTGCTCGGCATGCCGGGCATGACGGCCTATATCGGGCTCAGCGATATCGGCCAGCCGAAGGCCGGCGAAACCGTTGTCGTGTCGGCCGCCTCGGGCGCGGTCGGCGCCGTCGCGGGGCAGATCGCGAAGCTCAAGGGCGCGCGCGTCGTCGGCATCGCCGGTGGCGCCGACAAATGCCGCTACGTGAAAGAGGAACTCGGCTTCGATGCTGCGATCGATCATCGTGGCGCCGATCTCGGCGGCGCCCTCGACCGGGCGTGTCCCGGCGGCATCGACGTCTATTTCGAGAATGTCGGCGGCGCCGTGCAGCAGGCGGTGTTTCCGCGCCTCAACGATTTCGGCCGCATGGTCATGTGCGGCATGATCGCGGAATACAATGATGGCGCGCCGCGCCCCGGCCCCAATCTCGGCGCCGTCGTGCGCAAGCGGCTGAAAATCCAGGGTTTCATCGTCAGCGACCAGCGCCACCGGCAGGCCGAGTTCCGCGCTTTCGCGGCGCCGCTCGTGCGCTCCGGCCAGATCAAATACCGCGAAGACATCGTCGATGGCCTGGAGCGCGCGGCGGAGGCCTTTATCGGCCTGCTGCAAGGCCGGAATTTCGGCAAACTGCTGATCCGCCTCTCGCCCGACCCGAGCCGCTGATCACGCGCGTTCCTTCAGAATGTCGCGGATTTCCGTCAGCAGGATTTCCTCGCGCGGCGGCGGTGCTTCCGGCGGCTGGGCCGGCGCCTCGGGCGGTCGCACGAGGCGGTTGATCTGCCGGACCATGATGAAAATCGCAAATGCGACGATCAGAAAGCGGATGATGGCGTTGACGAACAGCCCGTAATTGATCGTCACGGCGCCGGCGGCCTTGGCGGCCGCCAGCGTCGGAAAGGAACCGCCCTTCAGGGTCACGAAGAAGTTGGAAAAATCGATGCCCCCGATGAACAGGCCCAAGGGCGGCATGATGATGTCGTTGACGAGCGAATTGACGATCGTCGTAAACGCTGCGCCGAGGATGATGCCGACCGCGAGATCGATGGCATTGCCGCGCATTGCAAAGTCGCGGAATTCGCGCCACATGCTGGCCCTCCCCAATTGTGCCGGCCGAGCGTAGCATGAAAGCGGCGGAGCGAGGGCGCGAGGCGCAGCGCTATACGGTCGTTGTCAAGGGCCTCGTGCTGATCTGCAGCATCGGCATCCGTCGCGCCGAGCGCGAGCGGCCGCAGCGGGTGCGCATCTCGGTCCAGTTGACCGCGACCGAGGACGCTTCTTGGCCCGGCGAAGACCGCCGTCGTGTGATCAATTACGAACACGTTGTCGCCGCGATCCGCAAGATCGCCGCCGCCGGCCACATCGACTTGTGCGAGGGGTTTGCCGCGCGCATCTGCGATGCGTGCTTCGCCGATCCGCGGGTCGGCCACATCCGCGTCGAAGTTGAAAAGCTCGACATCTTCGGCGATGCCGAAGCGGTTGGTGCCGTTCTCGAACGCGACCGGCCGGTCTGATCCGCGATGGCGCGCCCGCTCATCGTCGGCATCGTCAACATCACCGCCGATTCATTTTCCGATGGCGGCCGCTTCCTCGATCCTGCCGCGGCGATCGGGCACGCCCGTGCGCTTGCCGCCGGCGGCGCCGACATCGTCGAACTCGGCGCGGCGGCGAGCCATGTCGCCTCGGCGCCGGTCGCGCCCGAAGAAGAAATCCGCCGCCTCGCCCCGGTCCTGGCAGCGCTCGCCGGCGCCGGCATGAAACTGTCGATCGATACCTGGCAGCCGGCGGTGCAGCGCTTCGCGCTGGCGCGCGGCGTCGATTACGTGAATGACATCCGCGGCTTTCCTGACGCGAGCCTCTATCCCGAACTGGCGGCGGCAGCGTGCCGGCTTGTCGTCATGCATGCTGTTGATGCCGAGGGTGGGCGGGCGCGGCGTCGCGACCTGGCCGGGGCCGAGGCATGGCGTCGCATCGAAGCATTCTTCGCCGAGCGGATTGCGAGGCTGGCGGCGGCCGGCATCGCCCGCCACCGGCTCGTGCTCGATCCCGGCATGGGCCTGTTTCTCAGCAGCCGGGCCGCGGCCTCACTGTACGTGCTGGCGCGGCTGCCGCTGTTGCGGCAGCGCTTCGGCCTGCCGGTCATGATCTCGGTGTCGCGCAAGTCGTTTCTCGCCGCGGTCGTCGGCCGGCAGGACCCGGCCGAGCGCGGCCCCGCGAGTTTGACGGCCGAGCTTTACGCCGCCGCCAACGGCGCCGATTACATCCGCACCCACGACCCTGCCGCGCTCGCCGACGGGCTCGCCGTAACGGCTGGCCTGGCCGCCGCCGCGCCGCGGCAAAACGCGTAAGGCGGCGAGTCAGTCGGCGGCAGCGCTTTCTGGCGCCTGATCCGGCACCATGCCGACCGCACGCTTATAGAGGTCGAGCAGGGTTTCCTGTTCGTCGACGTCGTCCTGGTCCATGCGCCGGATGCGAATCAGTTGGCGCATGATCTTCGTGTCAAAGCCGCTGCCCTTGGCCTCGGCATAGACTTCCTTGATGTCCTCGGCGAGCGCGCGCTTTTCATCTTCGAGCCGCTCGATGCGCTCGATGAACGCACGCAGCCGCTCGCCGGCAATCCCCCCGATATCCGGCATCGTTCCCCCTATCCCCAAGCGCTCTAGTGCTTTGGCTGCGCGGAAGCGAAGGCGGCCTTCTGCTCTAGCGTCGCCTCCTTCTGGTATTTCTTGCGCCATTCATCATACGGCATGCCGTAGACGATTTCGCGCGCCTCGGGGTCCGAGAGCGCGACGCCCTTCCCCTCGGCCGCCTCGCGATACCATCGCGACAGGCAGTTGCGGCAGAAGCCGGCGAGGTTCATCAGGTCGATGTTCTGCACGTCGGTGCGTTCGCGCAGATGCGCCACCAGCCGCCGGAAGGTCGCAGCCTCCAATTCGGTACGGGTCTTGTCGTCCATCGGGACCTCCTTCGCTCCTTGCGACATCTATCGGTTTGACGAGTGCCTCCCACCCGCCGCCTCAGTGCGGCAACGCGCGCAACAGCGGGAGAGTGGCAGAGAAGATCATGCCGCCGACCGCGAGCACTCCCGCGATCCCGGTGCCGACCATCCACTTCAGCAGTTCGGCGCGCAACGCCGACATGTCCGCGCGCAACAACGACTTGTCCCCTCGCAGTCGGAGTTCGACTTCGCGCAACTCGGCGCGCAGCGCAGCATCGCCTTCCCGCATCTCGGTTCGCAGGGCGGCGATCTCTTCCCTCATCTCGGCCCGCAAGGTCCTGATATCGGCCTGCGTGGCCAGGCCGTCCGTCAGGGTATCGGCGAGCGCTTCGGCCGCGCCTTGCGCCTGCGCCGTCGAGAAACCCGCAGCTTCGAGCCGACGGGCCAGTTTCAGCGTATCGAACGCCACCGTCATGGCGAAAATATAGGGCTGGCGGAGCCGCTGGGGAATCCCGAAAGCTTGAGCGGCGCCAAAGC
>JASIAN010000030.1 GCA_030042035.1 Alphaproteobacteria bacterium
TGTCGTAGGGTTGGCTCGGGTCACTTCGTCGGCCAGCGCGCCGCCGCCTTTGCAACCTCGGGGACGGCTGTGCCGCGGCGGCCGGTGATGCGAGCCGGCGTAGGCACCCGGTTGCCGGCTCTGGTCTACGGGCGCATTATCCCGCTCCGCTGCGGAGGTCGCCGAATGATTCCCGAGAGGCTTGCAGACTTCGTGCATGGGGCGGTCATCGGCTGGATCGGCACGCGGGACGCGCGGTTGCGGCCGGATCTGGCCTGGGCCTTCGGCGCCCGCGTTTCCATCGCCAGCGACGAGGTCACAGCGTATGTTGCCGACGTCGAGATCGATCGCGCGCGCAGCAACCTGGCCCATAACGGTGTCGTTGCCTACACTGTGGTCGCGCCTCTCACCCACGAATCCTACCAGTTCAAGGGCAAGTTGGTGTCCGTGCGCCCGACCACCGATGAGGAGCGAGCGGTGCAGGACATTCTCATCAGCAAGCTTGTCAGCCAACTTCCGTTTCCGCCGGAGCTGTTCGGAGGCTTCATCACCACGCCTAGCACCGCGCTCACCTTCAAGGTAGAGCAAGTGTTCGTGCAAACCCCGGGTCCCGGCGCCGGAAGACAGCTGGACCCGTCCGCGGAGGCATAGGAATTGCTGCCCGACGACATCAAGTCCGCGATGCAGGGAGTTATTCCCAGCACTCTCGTCACCTGTTCGCTGGCCGGTGTGCCGAACGTCGCTGATATTTCCCAAGTTTGGTATGTCGATGAGACGCACGTCGCCCTGTCGTTTCAGTTCTTCAACAAGACTCACCGAAACGTGCGCGAGAACCCCTTCGCTCAGGTGATTGTGCGAGACGCGACTAATTTTCAGGAATGGTACCTCGATCTGCAGTACGAGCACTCGCAAGAGTCGGGTCCGCTGTTCGACGCGATGGATATCGCGCTTGAGGCGATCGCGTCGATGACCGGGATGAGCGGGGTATTCAAGCTGCGCGCGGCCGACGTCTATCGCGTGCTGGCGGTGCGCAAGTCGCGTTCGCGACGATAGGATCGACAAATGGCGGCAGAAGGCGCCGGCCTCTCACTGCGTGAACAAATGGTCGACAACCAGAAGGTGATCGACCGGCTGAACGCCGAATTGGCGCGCAAGACCAATGAAGTGCGGATCATTCAGCAAATTTCGTCGGAAATCAGCTCGACGCTCGATCTCGATCGCATTCTGGCGATCTGCCTTGATGCGGTGGAAGCCGTGCTGGGATTCCGGCACTGCATGATCCTGCTGGCCGACGCCGACGAGAGCGTTCTCACCGTTGCCGCGAGCCGCGGCTACGACGGCGGCGGTAGCGGTGACGGCGGAGACAGCGCCCCTGCCCGCGCCGAGATCCCTGTCGGGCAGGGCGTTCTCGGCGTTACGGCGCGGCGACGGCGCGTCGTGCGGATGGGCAATGTTGGTGCGCAGCGCGCCTATTTCGCCGGCGTTCGCGCGCGCATAGAGGCCGCGGGGCAGAGCGCCCTGCAGGCGCCCGCGGAGATGCCCGGTCTGGCCGATGCGCAGAGCCAGTTGGGAATTCCGCTCGTCGTGAAGGATAGGCTGGTTGGCGTGCTCGGCGTCGAGAGCAGCACGGCGAACGCCTTCGATGAGCTTGACGAGGTGCTGCTGTCGATTGTCGGCAGCCAGGTCGCCACCGGCATCGACAATGCCCGGCTCCATCTCGATGTCATTGAGCACTCAAATCGGCTCAATGCCGCCAACGCCGAGCTGTTGCGACTTAACGAAACGCTCGAAGCCCGGGTCGCCGACCGCACGACCGAGATGTCTGCGGTGCTCGATGAGATCCGGCGAGAAAAGGAATTAACAGAGTCACTCTTACGGCGCATGGCGCCAGCCGAGCTACTCCCCCTCATGCTGGAAGACAAGCTCCTGGCAAAGCGCCTTGAAGTTACGGTAATGTTTAGTGATCTGGTCGATTTTACACGATACACGTCGGGCTTGGAGCCGGATGAGGTGTTCTCGCAGCTTAATGAGTTCTTCGGATGGGCGGGAGAGATCATCGGGCGCTATCGGGGATATGTCAACAAAACGAACGGCGATGGGATTATGGCGCTGTTCGGCGTACCGTTTGATAGCGCAACGCATCGCACCGATGGTGTGCTGGCGGCGCTTGAGATGCAGCGCGAAATCGGCTCGCAGTTCCCGTTCGGCATGCGGGTGGGCATCAATACGGGTACCGTGACCGCGGGCATGTTGGGGCCACCCGACAAGAGCCTCTACGACGTGCTCGGCGACGTTGTGAACATCGCAAGCCGAGTGGAGGCACTTTGTCCTGTTGGCGGGGTTGCGGTGTCGCCCAGCTGCGAGGACGTATTGAAGCCCTGGTTTCGGCTCGACGTCCTGGAGGAGCAGGAGGTCAAGGGCGTCGGGCACATGGCGTGTCTGAACGTGCTCGCGATCAAGCCGATCGCGGAAGACGCGAGGCGAGTCGCTGCTACGAGCCGGTTCGCCGCTGAGGGCCTTCTGGTGATCGAGGAGATAACAGCGTTCAAGCGTGACCGCCTGCCGATGATCGACTTTGTCAGCCTGCAGGCCCGCGACTTGGCCTTGCTCCATAACGAGGCGGTCGCGAGCTATGCTCTGGCACTGCTGCGAATGTTGCGTGCGGATCCCGGGGCGGCCCCGTGCTGGGGCAATGTCGATGACGCGACCCTGATCACCGCGGCGTTGCTGCACGATGTGGGCAAGCACGCGGTCGCGCCGGCGCGCCTCAACGAGCATGGCCTTGACGGCGAGCGCCGCGAGCGGCTGCGCGCGGATCTCCTTGAGGGTACGCTGAAGACGCTGCGGCAGATCGGCGCCGAGGCTTCGGCGCCACTGATTTCCGATCTGTACCGTTTCGAGGCAACGCGCGGCGCGGAGGGAGAATTCACGCCTGAGCTTGAGCTCCTTGCCGCCGCCGACATCTACGATGCTCTGACATCGCCGAAAATATACAAGGGATCGCCATGGCGCATCGTGGGCGCGCTCGCCGAACTGATGCGCCTCCCCTATTGTCAGCGTCGCCAGCGCCCAGTGTTCGTCGCTTTTGTCGAGTGGATGAAGCCTGCCGACGCCTCGATCACGCCTCGTGCGCGCCGGGAGATGATGATCCGTTAACCGGCTGGCAACAAAGGCCGCGCTGGGCCGCGGTGGATCAGGCCGTCGGGCGGAACCGTCGCGAGATGCTCCCGTCTAATATCTAAAGCGGCCGACGAATGCGGCGCGCTCAACCAGTTTCTCGCGATCGCGCCAGCGGCCGAACCGCTGTGTGGCCGGATCGCCGCGATGGTGTCGGTGAACGACTACGCCGATCGACCGCCCCGCGCGCTCGCCGATGGCGAGAGCGTGTCGCTCGGTCGTCACAATCTGTGCTGGCTCGACGCGCCGCATGCCTGGGAATGCGGCTTCATGATGGAGAGCGCGACCGGAACGCTGCTCTGCGGCGATTTGTTCACGCAAGGCGGGGCGGACAATCCGCTGCTGACCGAGCACGACATCCTGGGTCCGAGCGAAGCCTTCCGTCATCACCTCGACTACTACGCCCACGCCGCCGATACGCGGACGGCGCTCGAGGTGAATCTGCTGGTTACAAATGGGACGATACCGGACGTATGCCACACGCTGGTGAAGTAAATCACTCAACCTTCGAATATAGCATCATGAAACGCGCCACCGCTGTTGCACGATCGACGTCGGGAGGAGTAGCGCTGGCAGTGGCATTTCTGACATTGCCGTTGCCTGCGCACGCTGCTCCCAAGGTATTTAATTGCACGCTGACGCAGCTCGAATCATTCGCCGATCCAAACCCGTCGCAAACGGAGCACCACCGTTCAATTGATATGACCATCGATGAAGAGGCGAAAACGATTACGGTTTCTCAGGACGGCACGACGCAGCCTCTCGGCCATGTCTCGTTCTCGCAATCCACGATGAACGGCTATACGGGCAATCTTAGCGTTGGCATGGACCGGTCATCTGACAGTATTGTGCTGCAGTCATATAGTCCAAATTCAAACAAAGTCGAATTTGGAACTTGCCGTTTAAACCAGGCCACTGCGCCCCGACAATGATCCGAAATACTTCACACGCGTATGAATCTCGGAGCCGGCACGTAAGAGCGGGAGATGGCAGTGAACCGCGCCGATCGGGACGTGGAACCGCAATCCATCCGGCTGGGCCGCCGGACGGTGGCGATCGCGTCGTCTTTATGTGCGGTCGCAGCCGTGTTGTGTTGCCTGCCAAAGAACGGCATGGCCGCGGCGGACGAGACCGCGCTCGACCGCTACGTGGCGGCGCCCGATCGGCACTACCGCTATGAATTGCTGAGCGCCATAAAGGGCGACGGATATACCGGCTACGTGCTGCGCCTGGCATCGCAGCGGTGGCGCTGCCCTGCCGAGGTCGACCGCTCGGTCTGGCAACATTGGCTCGTGATTGTGCGGCCAGACCGGGTCGCCACGGAGACCGGTCTGCTCGTCATCAGCGGCGGCTCAAACGACACGCCGCCGCCGCACGGCCTCAATCCGCTGTTGGTCCGCGCGGCGCTGGCGAGCCGATCGGTGGTCAGCGAAGTGCGCATGGTGCCGAACGAGCCGCAGGTATTTGCGGACGACCGGCAGAAGCGCAGCGAGGACGCGATCATCGCATATAGCTGGCTCAAATTTCTGACCACGCGCGATGATACGTGGCCGCTCCAGCTGCCGATGACTAAAGCGGTGGTGCGGGCCATGGATGCGGTGACGGCATTCTGCCGCAAGCTGACGACGGGCGGTGTCGAAGTGGACAAATTCGTCCTCGCTGGCGCGTCGAAACGCGGCTGGACCGCGTGGACGACGGCGGCGGTCGATCATCGGGTCGCCGCGATCGTTCCGGCAGTCATCGATCTGCTGAACATCGTGCCGTCGTTCGAACACCAGTATTGCTCGTACGGCTTCTGGGCGCCGGCGATCGCCGCCTTCAAGGACGCTGGCGTCATGCGTTGGCGCGAGTCGCCACGCTTTGCTGAGCTGATGCGCATCGTAGATCCCTATTCCTACCGCAACCGGCTGATGATGCCGAAATTCATCATCAATTCAGCCGGCGATCAGTACTTTCTGCCGGATTCCTCGCGATTCTATTTCGCCGGCCTGGAGGGCGAGAAATACCTCCGCTACGTGCCGAATACCGACCATCGGCTTCGGGGGTCGGATGCCATCGAAAGCGCGCTGGCGTTCTATGAGGCCGTCGTCGCCGACAGACCGCGGCCGCGATTCACCTGGCGGTTCCAGCCGCATGGCGCAATCGAAGTCGCCACCATGACGCACCCCGCGGCCGTCAAATTGTGGTGGGCGACCAATCCGAGCGCGCGCGATTTTCGCCTGCAATCGATTGGTCCGGCCTATGCCAGCACGAATTTGACGGACCAGGGGGACGGCCGCTACATTGGCTATATGCCGCCGCCCGCTCGCGGTTGGACGGCGTATTTCATTGAGTTGACCTTTCCGGGTCCTGCCCGGGAGCCAGTTAAATTCACAACCGGTGTGCAGATCACGCCTGACCACCTGCCCTATGGGCAGCCGCCGCGCGAGGGTGCTCCCGTTCACTAGCCCGCGGGCGGAGGCCCGTCCCGGATTAGATACTGCGAACAGCGCCCGACGGCATCCGTATTCGCCGCAACTTGCCTGAAGCACAGACGCAATAGGGGATAGGACCTCGTTTTCATCCTATAATAGCGTTTAGACCGAGGCCCGGTCGCTGGATGGACAACGTCGGGGGAGAGCATGCTGCTGCCGCGCAGCGCGCCGCGATTTCATCGGTGGTTAATGGCGATGCTCGTCGCCGCCGGCGTCCCCGGCCACGCCATAGCCAGTGACGCGAATACTGCTGCCACCGTGTCGACCGAGCAGCTGCGATACACCGTGCAGCATTCGCTGTTCGGAGATATCGGCAATTATACCAACGATGTAAAACGGATCGGCGGAACGACGATCGTCCGCACCACCGCACATTTCGTGGTCAAGATGCTCGGGGTCATTTTGCGCCGCGAGGACGACCAGCGCGTCGAACACTGGCTCGATGGCCGCCTGATGTCGTTCGTCGGCATCACCCGAAAGAACGCCGAGACGATAGAGCTGCGTGGGCAGGCGGAGGGCAACAATTTTTTGATCACCTCGCCACTCGGCACTGTGATCGCGCCGGCAAGCGTACAGCCTGCCAACCCGTGGTCGGTGCGCTGCCTGCGGTCGACGACAATGATGCGCGTCGATGACGGCGAAATCGAGAAAGTCCGGGTCACCGGTGGTTCCGCCAAGAATCTCGTCCTCGATGGCCGGGTCATCCCGACGCGCTTGTACGACATCGAAGGCATGACGCGCTATCGACTGTGGTTCGATCAGCATAACATCCCAGTGATGTTTGTCGTCGACGATTCCACCGGAAAGATTACCTTCACGTTGATGCCATGATGGCTCACCGCGGTGTATTGGAAGATCATGACGCTGGGCTGACCGGCACTCGTCCCGGCCGACAGCACTGGAACGTCAACACAGTCGACTGGGCCGCGATTCGTTGCGATCTGTTGAGCGGCGCGCCCGACATACTGTTCTACCTGGTAGCGGCCTCGTCATTTCTCGAAGCGACAACCGAGCACTATACCGCGAATCTCGTCGTCCAGTTCCGCGGCGACGACGAAATCACCAGCTGGCTCGAACGATCTTGGCTCCCCGAAGAGCTGCAGCACGGGCGCGTCCTGCGCCGCTATGTCGAGGCGGTTTGGCGGGATTTCCCGTGGGACGGGGTCTACGACGCGTTTTTGACGGAGTTCGCCGCCCATTGCTGCAGTGAGGAACTCGAACCGACGCGCTGCCGCGAAATGGCGTCCCGCTGCGTCGTCGAGATGGGGACTGCCGGCTATTACACGATGTTAAGCCGGCTCAGCCCTGAACCAGTGCTGGCGGCGGTGGCGCGGCATATCGCCGACGACGAGATCAGGCACTACAAGCATTTTCTTCGCTATTTCCACCGTTACCGGCAGACGGAGCGGACGGGCCGGCTTGCCGTCGGCAAGGCGCTCTCCAATCGGCTGCGGATGATCGCGAACCAGGACAGTGCTATCGCGATGAAACACCTGTATCATGCCCGTCACCCCGGCGAACCGTTTAATCGGCGGGTTTACAAGCGATTGCGACATTCGTCGCGGCAGCTGATCAGCCCGCATTTCCCGTACCGCATGTGCGTCGAGATGCTACTGGCACCGCTCGGTCTGCCGCCGCGCGCTCGCCGCATCGCCGTCCCCATCGCCGCCATGCTGGCCCGACGCCTTGTGCCATAGGGCCTGCCACCGGCTCCGGACCTCCAGGGCCGAACAATTATGGAACAATTATGCTAGATGAAAACAACATGGCCTTGGCTACCGCTGGCGTAAGTGGACCCAACGACTCGGACAGGACAATATGTATGGTCGCCGTGCAGATTACGATCACCGTAGATGCAAATAACAGCGCGAAAAATTCATCTTGCCGAAACAGCGGCAAATCGATAGGAAGAACCACGGCCACAAAGCAATATATGATTACCAAAAGGTAAAGCAGCGGCAGCAAAACACTCGATTCATAGTTGTCAAGTTCGTGCATACATCCGGTTCCCGTGGTATAATTAATTTACCAAATCGTGAAGAAGAATAGACAGGATGTGGTACGGGGATCGTTGTGCATTTGGTACTTGCCGCGCATTTACTCGTCTATCTGCAATGTAACCTATCGCTAGATCGTTGACACGCCGTTAAGACACCGAGGCGGTGAACTCGAAAAAGGGGCGCGAGTTTGACCGCCGTCTGCGCGAGTATTGCGCGACGCTGTCGAAATCCCCATAGAACCCGCGGCACCGCTGCCCCGACATCCCGCGGCTTCCTTCCCTGCAGGCTTTCGGACGACGGCCCCGGTGCGCGTGGCTGGGCTCGTCGTGGGGCCGTCATCCGAAACCCTCTACCGGGGCGCCGGCCCCATCACCGGCCAGGATGGTCCGCAGCGGGATCAGATAAGAGACGGTCGCCGGCGCGTCGGGCGGCGGCAGCCGTGCGCTGGAGGCCGCCATTTCGCCGGATCATTGGGTAGCGTGTAACCGGAAAATAATTCTAGCCGCTGACGGTTCGACGATCTCCGATCGCAATTTTTGAGAGGTCACGCGTCGACGGATTTCAAGAGGTTTTCGCCGAGACGGCCTTCCAGTGCCTTTGTGACTGTCGACTCCTTCATCATCTCGACGGCGAACCAACCCCAGTAGATGCGGTGGCTCTTGATCAGCCCGTGCTCGAGATCCATGGACTCAGCCAAGTCAACCTGATGCCCGTATGGCGTTTCAGCTGGGTACTCCCAGATCAGCGTTTTGCCATTCCAGAGATAGCCGTCTCGATGCCAGCGAACCTTTTCGTTCGGGCGTCGCTATACGGTTTCCTCAAGAAAAAGCAGCACTTCCTTTTTTCCCCGAGCAATTCCCTTACCGGGTCCGAAGAAGGCCGGCACAAGCGGGCTCTGAACGGTCGCGTCCTCGGCGTAGATCGTCGCCATACCGGCCATATCGCCCTCGCGAAGGTATTTGTCCCAAAGCTCGTAAATGCGGGCCGCCTGTTCTACGGTAGTTGAAGACCTTTCGGTCATAGTTTAACTCCGTCTCTATCGTAAGATGAAGATCAACCGCATGGGTCGTTTCGTCTCGTTCACGTCCTGCTCTTGGCGGCTTTGACATCGGGATAGAACTGCGGTGCCTCGCGACGGTCGAACCGGCCATAGTCGCGAATGACGCGGACCTTGCGGTAGCGGAGCTTCTCGACGCCGTGATGGCGGCCTCCACCTGTTCGGCGGCATCGGTCGCCACGCAGAGCGGCGGGTTTTCGACCGCCGGCCGGTTCATTTCCGGATAGCGATCGGAATGGCCGAAGCCGTAAAAGTCGAGTCCCCGCACATCGAAGCCCGCGTCATTGAGCGCGTCACGCCACGACCTGCCATCGAAGCGATGGGCGATCGAAAGCGCCGAGGGGAAGGTCGCACCGTGAACGTAGATTCAGTAATTATCAAGTACGTGACAAGTATTATAATGCCTGGATGCGCGGTGATATCCTGATTGCTTTCGGACGGCAGTATTCTAGCGGTGCGGAAGCCGTCACGCGCCGGCGTATTACTTCATGCAAGGGGTGTCGTCGATCAACGAAAAGTGCTGCAACATCAACGCTCACCCAGGGAGCAGGCACAGAACCAGCAGTCCCTGACGCCCGGTGGAAGTCGGTCGAAATCCGCCTTCGTGGCCGCCAAAAGCCCGGCGCTAACGATCGGCTACGGCGCTAGGAGTTTGTCCTTGCGGGGCAAACGTCGCGGTAAACCCCAGAAGAGGAGAGGCCATGAACGTCGACACCTACCCCTACATGGGCTTCAATGTACCCGTCGATCTCATGTGGCAGACCGGCCTTGGGCCCGACAGTTTTGCCGCCATTTCGGCGGCGCACTTTGCTCAACTGAAGAAATGGACGCCGATCAAGTCAGATCATTCGGTTCTTGAGGTCGGCTGCGGCATAGGGCGGGACGCCATTCCCCTGACGAACCTCCTGCAAACGGGGCGCTATCTCGGGATCGATGTCCTCAAAGCATCGATTGAGTGGTGCACCACGGCGATCACGGCCAAATGCCCGAATTTCTCGTTTCTTCATATGGATGTGCGCAGCTCGCTCTACAATCCAGCCGGCGCTGTCGAGCCGACCCAGGTTCGCATTCCGCTCGCTGACCGATCAGTGGACCGGATATTCCTATTCTCGGTCTTCACTCATATGTTGCGACCTGATATCGAGAATTACCTTAGTGAGTTCAAACGGCTGCTTAATTCTGGCGGCCTCGTCTATGCAACGAGCTTCATCTATGATGATGAAATCCTGGTGGCAGCACGCCGCAACAGCGCATCAACCCCCTGGTCGTTGACGTTTGCCTACCAGCACGAACCAGGATGTCGGCTCAACGATCAGAATGTACCGCTGCACGCGGTCGCATTTACGCGCGAGGCGTGGCGGGAGATGGTTGGTCGCTCGGGCCTGATGCTCCGGGAATTCCTGCCCGGCAAATGGTCCGGATATTATCAGCAGTACGAGGATGGGCAGGATGCGGTGGTGCTCGCGGCGTGTTGAGCGGCGCCGCGCAGCGGTCCCCGCCCGCCGCCGCGATCGACACAAGGGCTGGCGCTTTCCGCGCAGCTTTCGCAAAATCCGTCGATCGGGGGGCCTGGAGGGGCGGAAATGACCTACGACTACATAATTGTCGGCGGCGGCTCGGCCGGTTCGGTGATGGCCAACCGGCTGTCCGCCAGGAACAGCAACCAGGTTCTGGTGTGCGAGGCCGGGCAGGACACGCCCGACGGCAAGGTGCCGCCGGAAATCCTCGACTCCTACCCCGGCACGGCCTATTTCGACCCGCGCTTTCACTGGCAGGAATTGCGCGTCCACACCGAGATCGTGTCGCACAACCGGCCGGAGGAGCGGCCGCCCTTGCGCAAATACGAGCAGGCGCGCGTGCTGGGCGGCGGCTCGTCGATCAACGGCCAGCTCGCCAACCGCGGCGCGCCGACCGATTTTGACGAATGGGAAGAGCGTGGCGCCAAGGGCTGGAACTGGAATGCCGTGCTGCCGTATTTCAAAAAGGTCGAGCGCGACATGGATTTCGACGGGCCGTGGCACGGCAAGGACGGTCGCATTCCGGTACGCCGCATCTGGCCCGACATGTGGTGCGGCCATGCCAGGGCGGTCGCCGATGCCTTCAAGGCGGCAGGATACGACTACATCGAGGACCAGAACGGCGAATACAGGGACGGCTATTTCCCGATCACGATTTCCAACCTTTACGACCGGCGCGTGTCGGCGGCGATCGGCTATCTCGACAACGGCACGCGGCGCCGTCCTAACCTGGCGATCTCGGCCGAAACGCAGGTGCAGGGTCTGCTGTTCGAAGGCACGAAGTGCGTCGGCGTCAAGGCGCTCGTCCGCGGTCAGGAGACCGAGTTCCGCGGCAACGAGGTCATCGTGTCGTCGGGCGCGATTCATTCGCCGGCGCATCTGCTGCGCGCCGGGATCGGCCCCGCCGGGCACCTCAAGGACCTCGGCATCGAGGTACGCATGAACGTGCCGGGCGTCGGCCAGCGGCTGATGGACCACCCGTCGATCTCGGTGTCGTCGTTCATGAAGCCCGAGGCGCGTTTGAACGGCAGGACGCGGCGTCACATCCTGTTGGCGCTGCGTTATTCGTCGGGGATCGATGGCGTCGCGCCGGGCGACATGTTTGTCGCGGTCGTCAGCAAATCGGCGTGGCACGCGGTCGGCGAGCAGATCGCTTCGCAACTCGTCTGCGTCTACAAAACCTTGTCCGAGACCGGCCAGGTGCGGCTTCAGTCAGCTGATTGGCGGGCCGAGCCGATCGTCGAGTTCAATCTGCTGTCCGACCGGCGCGATCTTGACCGGCTCATGGATGGGTTTCGCCGCATCGGCGAATTGCACCTGCGCGGCGCGCTTGGCCAGGCGGTGATCGACCCGTTCCCGGCGAGCTACAGCGACCGGGTGCGGCAGATCGGCGTCGTCAACGACAAGAACCGGCGCCTCACCTCGCTGATCGCCAAGGCGATGGACGGGCCGGATTGGCTGCGGCGCTGGATCATCAACCGCTACATCGTCGAGGGCTTCAAATTCGACCAGCTGATGACCGACGATGAGGCGCTCGAAGCCTTCATTCGCAAGGCCGCGATCGGCGTGTGGCACGCCACGTGCACGTGCCGCATGGGTTCGGACGACGACCCGATGGCGGTGACCGACAACGAGGGTCGGGTGCGCGGCGTCGCCGGCCTGCGCGTCGTCGATGCTTCGCTCTTTCCCTGCGTCCCCTGCGCCAACACGAACTTTCCGACGCTGATGACGGCGGAAAAGATCAGCGACATGATCCTTTCCGCCGCCTAGCGCAAATTTACGGCACTGGCACGGTGCTGAACGTCGTCGATCTGCTGCATGCGATAAGTCCGCTGTCGGTTCTGTCGGGCTTTGTCGTCGGCTTGCTCATCGGCCTGACGGGCGTGGGTGGCGGCTCGCTGATGACCCCGCTGCTGATCCTGGTGTTCGGCAGACACGCGACGACCGCCGTCGGCACCGACCTGCTTTATGCGGCGCTGACAAAGAGCGTCGGTACGCTGGCGCATGGTCGCAATCGGAACATCGATTGGCCGATCGTCGCGTGGCTCGCTAGTGGCAGTCTGCCGGCAGCGGTTCTGACCGTAGCGGGGCTTTACGCCGTCGGGGTCACGGGACATACGTCACCGCGGCTAATCACCGGCACGCTGGCGTTTGCGTTGCTCTTGAGCGCGGCTGCCATCGCCGGCCGACACCGGGTCAGGCACTGGAGCCGGCGCCTGGATGTGCCGCCGCGTGCAATCGTGCCGCTGACCGTGCTGATGGGCGCCATTCTCGGCGTGCTCGTGACGGTCTCCTCGGTTGGTGCCGGAGCGCTTGGGATGGCGATGCTCGTGATGCTCTATCCGGGGCGTCCGCTCAGCCGTCTTGTCGGAACCGATGTCGCCCACGCCGTGCCGCTGACCCTCGTCGCCGGGATCGGACACGTGCTCATCGGGTCGGTGAGCTGGCAGTTGCTGGTTTCCCTGTTGCTAGGTTCGGTGCCGGGGGTCATCCTGGGTGCCCACCTCGCTGCCCGGTTGCCGGAGCGCATGTCGCGGCCCGTTCTCGCAACGATCCTGGTCGTGACAAGCCTGGAATTGTTAATTCGCTGATCCGCACGCCGCTAAGCAGATCGGCGGCTGCGATCAATCTTGCCGGAGGCGCGCGCTGGGCTACTCTAGGCCGCGACGCAAGTGGAGGAGACGATGCGGTTCGGGATTTTTGACCACCTTGACGATTCGGGCGTGCCGCTCGGCCAGCATTTCGAGGATCGGCTCCGGCTGATCGAGGTTTATGACCGGGCCGGCTTCTACGGCTATCACCTGGCCGAGCACCACAACACGCCGTTGGGCTACGCGCCATCGCCGGGCGTGTTTCTGGCGGCCGTCGCGCAGCGCACGAAGAAGCTCAAATTCGGCCCGATGGTGTACCTTCTGCCGCTGTATCACCCGCTCAGGCTCATCGATGAAATTTGCATGCTCGACCAGATGTCGGGCGGCCGGTTTCTCTATGGCGTCGGGCGCGGCATCTCGCCGATTGAGGTCGGCTTTTACGGCGTCAATTTCGCCACCGGCATGCAGCAGTTCCGCGAGGCATTCGACGCGATCCGCATCGGCCTCACGGAGGACGAGCTGACCTATCACGGCAAGTTTTACGATTTCGATCATGTGCCGATCGCGATGAAACCGGCGCAAAAGCCGATCCCGGAATTGTGGTACGGGACGTCGCGGCCCGACAGCATTCCGTGGGCGGCCGAGAACGGCGCGCATATCGTGACGCTGCGCGACAACCAGGCGGCGCGCGCGATCATCGATCTTTACAAATCGGAATGGGCGAAGCTCGGCCGCAACGAGGCCGACCTGCCGCTGATGGGCATCAACCGCCACATCGTCATCGCCGAGAGCGAAGCGGCGGCGCGCGAGACGGCGCGGCGTGCCTATCCGCGCTGGCGCGGCAACATGGAGCGGCTGTGGGCCAAGTACAATGTGCCGTTCCCGTTGGGCGCCTCGCTGCCGCCCGAGTGGGATGCGCTGCAGGCGCATGGCCACGCGATCGCCGGCACGCCCCGGCAGGTGCGCGACTATCTCGCCGAGCAGATCGAGGAGGCCGGCGCGACCTACCTTTGCTGCGATTTCGCATTCGGGCTGATGAGCCGAGACGAGGCGGTGCGCTCGGCCGAGCTGTTTGCCGCCGAGATCATGCCGGCCCTCGCCGACGCATAACCCCTCAGCCCCAGACCTCGCGCGCGACGTCGACGACGAGGCGCAGTTTCGCCTTCTCTTCTTCGATCGTCAGCGCGTTGCCCTCGACAGTCGAGGAAAAGCCGCATTGCGGGCTGAGGCACAGTTGCTCGAGCGGCACGTATTTCGCGGCTTCGTCGATGCGCCGTTTCAATTCGTCCTTGCTTTCGAGCGCCGCGCGTTTCGACGTGACGAGACCGAGCACGACCTTTTTCGGCCCGCGCGGCACAAAGCGCAGCGGCGCAAACCCGCCGGAGCGCGCGTCGTCGTATTCGAGGAAGAAGCCGTCGACGTCAAGGCCGCCGAACAGCGCCTCGGCGACATGGTCGTAGCCGCCCTCGGCGACCCAGGACGAGCGGTAATTGCCGCGGCACATGTGCGTGCACACGGTCATCCCGGCGGGCTTGCCTTGGAGCGCCTGGTTGATCAGCCGGATATTCGTCAGATGCTGCGTGTCGCCGTCGCCGCCGATCGAGCTGACATAGGCGCGCTGGGCGGGGTCGTTGAGGTAGGCGAGCGAGGTGTCGTCGAGCTGCAGGTAGGTGCAGCCGAGCGCATGAAGGCCGGCGATCTCTTGTTTATAGACCGCGGCGAGGTCGTGCCAAAACGCGTCCATGTCGGCATAGGCGGCCTTATCGATGACGGCGCGGCCGCCGCGGTAATGCAGCATTGACGGCGACGGGATCGTCAACTTCGCGACGGTGCCGGCCGGCGCGACCGATTTCAGATAAGAGAAATCCTCGCCGAAGATCGTGGCGCCGAGGGTGAGCTTGCCGCCGATGCGGAAGGCGCCAAGCGCCGCCTCGACGGGACCGCTCTCGTTCTTGAACTGGATGCGCAGCGCCTGCCCGGTCGGGGCAACGCCGCCGATGCGGTGCAGAAAATCCATGTGCCACGAGCCGCGGCGGAA
>JASIAN010000237.1 GCA_030042035.1 Alphaproteobacteria bacterium
AAGGCGGCAGCAGCTAGCCCATCGACTCAGTCGGATGGTACATGCACTCCACTGTTCGTCATGCCGGGCTTGCCCCGGCCATGACGATGAATCTTGGGTCTGTGTCTGAGCGCTAGGTTCGGCTATGGCTACGCCATCGCGCCGAAATAGGCGGCGACCTCAACCATCCGGTTAGAGAACCCCCACTCGTTGTCGTACCACGACAGCACGCGGACAAAGCGCTTATCGAGCACCTGCGTCTGCGTCACGTCAAAGGTCGAGCTGTGCGGATCGTGGTTGAAATCGCACGACACGGTCGGCGCCCTGTTGATGCCGAGGATGCCTTTCAGCCGGTTCGACTTCGCCGCCGTTTCCATCAATGAATTGACTTCGTCCGGCGTCGTCTCGCGCGCCGCGTCGAAGGTCAGGTCGATCAATGACACGTTAGCGGTCGGCACGCGGATCGCAGTGCCGTCGAGCTTGCCCTTCAGTTCCGGCAGTACGAGGCCGATCGCGCGCGCGGCACCGGTCGAGGTCGGGATCATCGACAGCGCGGCAGCGCGGGCGCGGCGCAGGTCGCTGTGCAGCGTGTCCTGCAGGCTCTGGTCGCCGGTATAGGAATGCACCGTCGTCATGAAGCCGCGCTCGATGCCGACGCCCTTGTTGAGCACAAAGGCGACGGGCGCCAAGCAATTGGTCGTGCATGAGCCATTCGAGATGACCTGGTGCGAACCCTTCAATTCCTCGTGGTTGACGCCCATCACGACGGTCATGTCGGCGCCGTCGGCCGGAGCGGAGACGATGACCTTGTTGGCGCCGGCTTCGAGATGCTTGGCAGCCGCATCGCGCTTCGTGAAGATGCCGGTGCATTCGAGCGCGACATCGACGCCCAATTCCTTCCACGGCAACTTAGCGGGATCGCGCTCGGCGGTGACCCGCACCTTGCCGCGGCCGGCATCGAGCCAATTGTCGCCGGTCGTGACTTCGTGCGCGAAGCGGCCGTGCACGCTATCGTAGCGCAATAGATGCGCGTTAGTGTCGACCGGCCCCAGATCGTTGATGCCGACGACCTCGATCTCGCGGCTCGGATGCTCCATCGCCGCGCGAAAGACCAAGCGGCCGATGCGCCCGAACCCGTTGATCGCAACCCGTACCGCCATGACTAGTCCCTCCAGCGAAACGCTCTTGTCAGCTTAGACCAGATCGCGCCGGCGCGTGAAGCCGCGCGCCGCCGGCCGCAAGGCTAACCCCGCCGAAAGCCGGCCACGACCCACGGCAATTCGGCCAGCGCCGCGACAGCCAGAGCGATCTCGGTCTGCGGCGTCCACGGCGAGGGCGGTGGCAACTCGTCCTGCATCGGCACCCCGAGCACGTACCCGCACGTCCAGAACACCAGCCACAGCAGGATCAGGCCCATGACCAGGCGTCGAACGCCTCTATGAAAATTCACTGCGCAGCCTGCGCTCCGACGATCGGCGGCCCAGCGCCGCGCCTATCCGATGCAAGCGGCCGACAGGTGGCGAGTGCGGCCCTGAGGGTTGCGGCTTGCCGCTCGCGCTGAGCGTGCCGGTCTCAGAGAAGCACGCGGGCGGCCTCGACGATCTTTTCCGGCGTTATGCCGAAATGCGGGTAAAGCGCTTCGATCGGCGCCGAGGCGCCAAAGCCGTGCATGCCAACGAACGCCGAGCGCTCACCGAGCCAGCGCTCCCAGCCAAACGGGACCGCCGCCTCGACGCCGACCCGCGGCGCCGTGCCGAGCACGTGCCGGCGGTAATCTTCCGGCTCCTTCTCGAACAATTCCCAGCAGGGCATCGAGACGACCGCGGCGCGCACGCCGTCCTCCGCCAGCTTCTCGCGGGCCAGCATCGCCAGCGATACTTCCGAGCCGGTTGCCAATAGCGTCACGTCGCGGGTGCCATCCGCCCCGGCCAGCACATAGGCGCCGCGCGCCGAACGGTTCTCGCTGCCGGCCTCGGTTCGCAGCAGCGGCAAGCCCTGGCGGGTCAAGGCGAGGATCGACGGGGCGCGCAGGTGCTGCAACGCCAAGGCCCAGCTTTCCGCGGTCTCGACCGCATCGGCCGGGCGAAACACCAGCAAATGCGGGATCGCCCGGAGCGCTGCCAGATGCTCGACCGGCTGATGCGTCGGGCCGTCTTCGCCGAGGCCGATCGAATCATGCGTCATGACGAAGACGACGCGCGTTTCCATCAACGCCGCCAGGCGGATCGCCGGCCGGCAGTAATCGGTGAAGCACATGAACGTGCCGCCATAAGGGATGAGGCCGCCATGCACCGACACGCCATTCATTGCGGTCGCCATGCCGTGCTCGCGCACACCGTAGCGCATATAGCGGCCGGCGAAGTCGCCGGGCTTCACATCCGTCAGACCCTTGGCCCGCGTGTTGTTAGACGGCGTCAGGTCGGCCGAGCCGCCGAGCAGTTCCGGCACCGCGGCCACCAGCGCGTCGAGCACCTCGCCGGACGCCTGCCGCGTCGCCAGTTTCGCGTTTTTGGCGCGGAAATTATCGCAGACCTCGGTGATGACCGCGGGGAAATCGGCCGGTAATTCGCCCTTCTGGCGGCGCAGGAATTCGGCCCGCTTATCGGGCACCGCAGCGGCGAGCCGCTGTTCCCAAGCCGCGCGTGCCACGGCGCCGCGGGCGCCGGCGGCGCGCCATTCGGCGCGGATATCGTCGGGCACGATGAACGGGCCGTATTCCCAGCCCAGCCGCTCCTTGGCGCCCTTGATCTCCTCGGCGCCAAGCGGACTGCCATGCGCTGCGGCGGTGCCGGCCTTGGTCGGCGCGCCGTAAGCGATCACCGTACGGCAGGCGATCAAGTTCGGCCGGTCGCTCGCCTGGGCGCGCTTGATCGCAGCGGCGATCTCGTCGTGATTTACGCCGTCGATGCGCTCGGCCGCCCAGCCGTAGGCACGAAAGCGCATCAGAACGTCATCGGAAAACGACAATGAGGTCGGGCCGTCGATCGTGATCGAATTGTCGTCGTAGAGGACAATCAGCTTGTTGAGCTTGAGGTGGCCGGCGAGCGACAGCGCCTCGTGGCTGACGCCCTCCTCCAGGCAGCCATCGCCGCAAAAGACGTAAGTGTGGTGATCGACGAGATCGTCGCCGAATTCGGCGGCGAGGTGACGCTCGGCCACCGCCATGCCTACCGAGTTCGCGATGCCCTGGCCCAATGGCCCGGTCGTCGTCTCGATGCCGGTGGCGAGGCCCCGCTCGGGATGACCGGCGGTGCGGCTGCCGAGCTGGCGGAAGCGCTTCAGCTCGTCCAGCGTCATGTCGGGATAGCCGGTCAGATGCAGCAGCGCATACAGCAGCATCGAGCCGTGGCCGTTCGACAGCACAAAACGGTCGCGGTTCGGCCAATCCGGCGCGAGCGGGTCGAAGCGCAGGAATTCGGTGAACAACACCGCGGCGATGTCGGCCATCCCCATCGGCATGCCGGGATGGCCGGATTTGGCCTGTTCGACCGCGTCCATCGCGAGCGCCCTGAGCGCGTTCGCCATGCGGCGCAGCCTCGGGTTGACGGGCGGTGGGAGCGGAGCAGCCGCGGCGGTCATAGACACCAAACTTACTTTGCTGGCGCATCCTTCGCAATGCCGCGACGAAACCCGCCTCGATGAAACGCAGCGCTGGACGCCGGTCGCCGGGTTCTGCGACGATCCTTGGGAAATTCATCGTGGAGGCTGGCGATGGCGAAAATTGCCGCCGAACGCCTGGAAGAGATCGGCCGCGCGCTGTTTGTCGCGGCGGGCGCGGCCGACGAGGAAGCGGCGCTCGTCATGCGCCACATCGTCGGCGCCAACCTGGTCGGCCATGATTCGCACGGCGTCATCCAGATCCCGACCTATATCGAGCGCATCAAGGCCGGCCACATCGTCCCCGGCGCGCCGTGGAAGATCGTCCGCGAATCGCCGACGACGACCGTCATCGACGGGCATTGGGGGTTCGGCTACGTCGCTAACGAGCGGGCCATGCGGCTGACCATAGAGAAAGCCGACACGGCGAACGTCGCCGCCGCGACGGTGTTTCGCCAGGGCCATATCGGGCGGCTGTCGAGTTACACGCAGATGGCGGCCAAGGCCGGCATGATCGGCCTCATCACCGCCGACTCGGGCCGCTCGCCAAAGGCGGTGGCGCCGTTCGGCGGGCGCGAGGCGCGGCTCGGCACCAACCCCATCTCGATCGCGATCCCGTCCGATCTCGAAGGTCCGCTCTATCTCGACATGGCGACTTCGGCCGCCGCCGCCGGCAAGATCGCGCTCGCGGTGGCGCGCGGCGAAGCCGTGCCGGACGGCTGGGTCATCGGCGCCGACGGCAGGCCGACCAATGACCCGCGGCAATTGCGCCAGGGCGGCGCGCTCTTGCCTTTGGGCGGCCCCGACGGCGGCTACAAGGGCACCGGCCTCGCCGTCATGGTCGAAATCTTGTGCGGCCTGTTGACCGGCCTCGGGTTCGGCGTCGAGCCGACCGGCCGGCACAATGACGGCTGCTTTATGGCGGTGTTCAAGGTCGCGGCGTTCCGGCCGCTCGCCGAGTTCAAAAGGGATGTCGGCGACTTCATCCGCTATCTGCAGGAAACGCCGCCGGCCGAGGGCTCCTCGGGTGTGCTCTATCCCGGCGAAATCGAGCACCGCCGCGAAGTGGAGCGCCGCGCCCACGGCATCGAGGTTGAGGACCAGACCTGGTACAGGTTGCGGGCGCTCGCCGAGGAATATGGGCTGACCGACCGGCTCGGCTTTGGCGATGTCGAATGAGGCCGGCCGGTGCACAGGGCGACTACATCGCCCATGCCGGTCAGCGGTGGCGGGCGAGAAACTCGGCGCGCGCGAGCACGCGGCCCAAGGCCAGACGCTGCTGCACGGTCAGCGGATGGCGCGGGCGCCGCTCGACAATGTCTGGCGGCAGGAAGCTGTTCGCCAAAAGTCGCCGCTCACGCCACAGAAGTTCGTCAAAGCCGCCGCCGTTGAGGGTCCAGTTGCGCACCGGGCCTGAGTCGATGTGGATGAAGCCGGAGCGGGGATACCAGCCGACGCCGCCGCGCCGCATCGCGCGTGCCGCCTGCATCGCCTCGGCGATGCGATCGACGCGGATGTCGAGGGCGCGGCCGTAAAGGTGCTGGCTGTTGTCGGCGACGCCGAACATCGTCTGCGCCAGCATGCGGTTTGTCGCCGGTGTGCGGTAGGCCGACAGGATCGTGGCTCGGCCCGCGCCGACCGCAGCCATGACGGCGGCGAGAAAATCCAGCACCTTCGGGTCGATCGTGATTTCTGCGCCGCAGTGAAAGTCGCGCAGGAAGTACGACAATTCGGCCATCGCCGCCGGGATCGGCCCGTTGTCGTCGCGATAGGGGGCGGCGAAGCTCTCGTGGGTATTCGGGTTGTAGAGGTTGAGGCGGCGCAGCGGCGGCGGTTTCGGCACGGCGTTGGCCGGCCGGGCCGCTGCCAGCGCGCCGCACGACGCAAGAAAAAGCCGCCGGTCCATTGTCATCCATTGTGAAGCATTACCGCGGTAAAGCAAACAACCATAGTCGGCGGCAAATCACGCCGGCCGCACCCGATCTGCAAACCTCGGTTTCAGCGGCACGCGGCGCGTACGTTGGTACGCGGGATCGCGGCCGATGGCTTGTCAGGGTTGACCCACTGTGACGAAATGTAAACTATTCGGTGTATTAGATTTGCGGCGAATTTTCGTGTCGGACCCGACGGATATGGCGCACCACTCGCCGCCACAGCGGCAGACGCTTGACGGGTTGGCCGCCTCGTGACCACCGAGGTGCGATCCCGCGCGCGCCGCCCGCCCGCGTCGTCATTCGATAATGCCGAGCTACTTGCCGAGCTGCGGCGCCTGCGCGTGCTCGCCGAGGTGGCCGATACGGTCACCCGCGATCTGTCGCTCGACCGTCAGCTGCCGCGCCTCATTGATTTGATCGCCGAAGCGCTCGACGCCGAGCGCGCCACGCTGTTTCTATTTGACCGCGACAGCGGCGAACTTTTTTCGCGCGTCCTGTCGGGCGACGGCATTACCGAAATCCGCATTCCGTCATCGGCTGGCATTGCCGGCGCGGTGTTCACCGCGGGCGTCGCCGAAATTATTCCCGACGCCTACAAGGATCCGCGCTTCCATCAGGAGACGGACCGGCGCACCGGCTACCACACCCGCAATATCCTGTGCGTGCCGCTGAACAACCGAGACGGCGAAGCGGTCGGCGTGACGCAGGTCTTGAACAAGCGCGGTGGTTCCTTCGGCGAGGATGATCTGGCCCTCGTCGAGGCGATCAACCGTCACGCCGCCAACTCGCTCGAACAGGCGTTGCTCGTCGAGCGATTGGAACAGGCGCAGCGTGAAGAGATCGAACTGTTGACGATCGCCGAGGCGATCTCGACCGAATTGCACCTCGACGTATTGTTCGCCCGCATCATTGCCGCCGCGACGCAGCTGCTCAATGCCGAGCGCTCGTCGCTGTTTCTTTACGATGCGACGAAGGACGAATTGTGGTCACGGGTCGCCGAAGGGACGGGCCAGAAGGAGATCCGTATCCCGGCGCCCGCCGGCATTGCCGGCGCCGCGTTTGCCGCCGGTGAAGTTCTCGTGGTACCCGACGCTTATGCCGACCCGCGCTTCAACCGGGCCGTCGATCGCGCCTCCGGTTACAGGACGCGCAACATTCTGGCCGTGCCGATCACCGATCGGGCCGGCGAACGGCTCGGCGTCGTGCAGATTCTGAACAAGCGCGGCGACGGCTTCACCGCGCTCGACATCCGCCGGGCCAAGGCATTCTGCGCCCAGATTGCCGTCGCGATCCAAAATGCGCAGCTGTTCGCCGACGTCCTGGCGCTTAAAAACTACAACGAAAGCATCCTCAAATCGCTGTCAAACGGCGTCATCACGCTCGATCACGACCTCAACATCGTCAAGGTCAACGAGGCGGCCGAGCGCATTCTGGCCATGCCCGTGGCCGAATTGATGAACCGTCCGGCGGCTCAGGTGTTCGGCAACCGCAACCCGTGGGTCACCCGCAGCCTCGATTATGTGCACTCGATGGGCGCCTCGGATTATCACGCCGATACCGATTTTGCGCTGCCCGACGGCAGCAGCGCCGCGATCAATTTGACTGCGGCGCCGCTGTTCGAGACCGAAGGCAAGCCGATCGGCTGCATGCTTGTCCTGGAAGACATCACCCGGGAGAAGCGCGTGCGCAACTCAATGGCGCGCTACGTCGCCAAGGAGGTCGTCGATCAGCTCCTCGCCAGTGGCCAGGATTTTCTCGACGGCAACTCGCACGTCGCCACCGTGCTGTTTTCCGATATCCGGCGCTTTACGACGCTGGCCGAGGCGATGACGCCGCGAGAGACGGTGGCTATGCTGAACGAATATTTCACCAGCATGGTCGAGGTTGTGTTCCAGCACGGCGGCATGCTCGACAAATACATCGGCGACGCGATCATGGCGGTGTTCGGCACCGCGGTCAGCAGCGCAGACGATGCCGACAACGCGCTCGCGGTCGCCACCGAGATGATCCGTGAACTCGACCGGTTCAATCAGCGCCGGCTGCATGCCTCGCTCGAACCGATCCAGATCGGCATCGGCGTTGCGACCGGCGAGGTGTTGGCCGGGTCGCTCGGCTCGCGGCGCCGGCTCGAATACACGGTGATCGGAGACAATGTAAATTTGGCCGCCCGGCTCGAAAGCGCCAACAAGCATTACGGCACGACGGCGCTGCTCGCCGCCTCGACCGTCGAGGCGCTGCGGTCGCGGGCGGTGTTGCGCCGCCTCGACCTCATCCAGGTCAAGGGCAAATTGCAGCCGACGCTGGCGTACGAATCGCTGGCCCATTACGATCCGGAGAAATTTCCCCGGCTGCCGCAGCTGATCAGGGCTTATGAAGCCGGCCTCACGTGGTATCAGCGGCGCGATTGGACGACGGCCATCGGGCATTTCGGCGCGGCGCTGGAGGCGGCGCCGAGCGATCAGCCGTCGAAAATCTTCATCGACCGCTGCCGCTATTACCGCGACAACCCGCCGCCGGACAACTGGAACGGCGTGTGGATCATGGCCGACAAGTAACACGGTCAATCGGCGCTGTGGGCGACGCCCGCGAGACGCGGGCCGGCGAAATCGGCGGCGACGGGAGGGCCAAGGGCGAAGCGGCGCCAGGTCTCGGGATGCGCCATTGCGGGGCGCGGCGGGGCGCCGTCAAGCGACATCCAGCGGGAGCGGTAG
>JASIAN010000238.1 GCA_030042035.1 Alphaproteobacteria bacterium
GCGATACCGTAGCTTTCGGCCATTTTCGGGAAATTCGGGTTGAGCAGATCAACTGCGATGAGCCGGTTGCCGTAATCGTGTTTCTGCATGCGGCGGACGTTGCCGTAGGCGCCGTCGGCAAAGACGATCGCGATCACGTCGATGCCATGCAATGCCGCGGTCGACAGTTCCTGCACGTTGTACATGAAGCCGCCGTCGCCCGCGATCGAGACGACCGGTACGTCGGGCCGCGCCACCTTGGCGCCCAATGCCGTCGCATAGGAAAAGCCGAGCGTGCCCTGATAGCCGCTATGGATGTAGGTGCGCGGCTCATAGACCGGGAACGCGAGCCGGCCGACATAGCCGACCTGCGTCAGATCCTCGACGTAGATGCCGTCGTCCGGCAGTTCGGCGCGGATCGCCGCGAGGTATTCGCATTGCGGGCCGAGCGTCTCGGCGAGGCGCGCCGCCGTCTTGGCCTTCAGCGCGTCGAATTCGGCGCGGCGCGAGGCGCGCGCGCTCGCTGGCACTGCCTTGAGGAGCGCGGCGAGCGCATCTTTCGCGTCGGCGACGATGCCGATTGCCGGCCGCGCGATGCGGGTGATCTCAATGGGATCGAGGTCGATGCGGATGACCTTGAGGTCGCCGTCGAGGCCCCAGCGGGTCTGCGGCTGGTTGAAGCGCGTGCCGACCGCCAGCACGACATCCGTGGCGCGCCACAATTCGTGGCCGGCCAAGAGGTTCTGTGCGAGATGATGGCGGTCGCTGAGGATGCCTTTGCCGCCGGTATAGGTGACGACCGGCGCCTGCAGGCGCTCGGCCAGCGCCAGCACTTCCGCGCCCGCTTCCGCGGCGCCGCTGCCGACATAGATCATCGGCTGCTTCGCGGCGCCGAGCAGCGCTGCGGCCTTGTCGATCAGGTCGGGGTCGGGCACCGGATGCGGCGGCGGCGCTTCGACATCCGGCAGCGCGATTTCCGCTTCAAGCGCCATGACATCGAGCGGCATCTCCAGCGCCACCGGGCGCGGCCTTCCGTCGGCGAGTTGGCGGAAGGCCTCGTTGACCCGCTTGCCGGTTTCCGTCGGGTGATTGATCCGTTCGGCCCATTTCGTCAGGCCCCTGAGGATCGCCAATTGGTCCGGCACCTCGTGCAACAGGCCGAAGCCGCGGCCGATCAGGTTGGACGGGATCTGGCCGGAGATGCACAAGACCGGCGAATTCGTCGCATAAGCCGTCGCGAGCGCCGCGGTCGTGTTGAGGAGGCCCGGCCCCGGCACGACGGCATAGGCGCCGACCTTGCCGCTCGCGCGCGCATAGCCGAATGCCATGTAAGCGGCGGCCTGCTCGTGCCGCGGGTGGATGACGCGGATTTTGTCGCCGGCATCGTAGAGCGCGACGAACAACGCGTCATTCTGCACGCCTGGCAGCGCAAACAGCGTCTCGACCCCATGCCGGATCAGCGTCTCCACCAGCGCCCCGCCGCCTGTCATCCGCGCCATCGCACCCTCCTTCCGCGATCCCTTGAGCCGTCGTTCCCGCCGGCGCGGGTCTGACGATGGCAAAGCCTAATGCCGCTGCTCGAGCCGGTCCATCCAGGCGAGCAGCACGCCCGCAACGACAAAGGCGAGGACGATCGCGATTTCCCACAGCACGGTCGCCTTGTCGACGGAGGCGATATTGACAAAGCTTTCGAGCAGATCGATCGCCGCGATTGCCGCGATGGCGCCAAACAATTTCGGCTTCAGCGCGGCGAAATCGGCCGTGCCTGAGCCGGGCGGCGCGTGCTCGGGGTCGAAGGCGTGCCGCGGCACAAAGATCGCGATGCTGGCCTCGATGATCATGACGATCAGGTTGGCAACCAGCACGAGATCGACGAGCTTCAACACGCCGAGGATCACTTCCGTGTCGCGCATGCCGGAAAAGCGCAGCACGACATGCGCCAGTTCGCGGCAGAACTGCACGATGACGATCACCAGCGCGGCGATGAGCCCGAGCGAGAGGGGCGCCATGACCCAGCGGCTGGCGACCAGCGCGCCGGCGAAAATGCGATTGAACGCGCGGCCCATAGCTGCCCTTATCGACGCCCGCGCAAGGCTGTCAACCGGCGAGGCCGATGATGATCGAACACACGCACGACATCCAGACAAAGGACGGCGCGATGGAAACCTTCCTCTGCCATCCGGAGCGCGGCGGACCCTACCCGGCCGTTCTGTTCCTGATGGATGCGCCGGGCATCCGCGAGGAACTGCGCGACATGGCGCGCCGGCTCGCGACGGTCGGCTATTACGTGCTGCTGCCGAACCTCTACTACCGCGCCGGCCGCGACACAATCTACGGCCCGGACGTGCTCGAACACGGCAGCGCCGAGCACGCCCGCATGCGGGCCGTGCGCACGAAGATGACGATCCCGCCGGTCATGGACGATGTCGCGGCGATGCTGTCCTTTATCGACGCAGAGGACGCGGTGACGCATGGGCCGGTCGGCGTCCATGGCTATTGCATGAGCGGCCCCTATGCGCTCGCCGCAGCGGCGCGCTATTCCCACCGCATCGCCGCCGCCGCATCGTTTTACGGCACCTGGCTCGTCAGCGACGCCGCGGAAAGCCCGCATCTGAACTTGGCCAAGGTGCGCGGTGAACTCTATATCGCGTGCGCCGAGCACGACGAGTTGGCGCCCTTGCCGATGGTCGAAGAGCTGCGCGGCCTGTTCGAGCGCGCCGGCGCGCCGGGCGAGATCGAGCTCTACCCCGGCGTGCATCACGGCTTCGCGTTTCCGCAGCGCTGGTGCTACGACAAGCCGGCCGCCGAGCGCCACTGGGAGCGGCTCATCGCGCTCTACCGCCGGCGCCTTGGCTGATACAGCGCGACGGCACTGAGATTGCTTCGCTGCGCTCGCAATGACCCTCGGGATTCGTCATTGCGAGGAGCGTAGCGACGAAGCAATCCCGGGACCACCCGCGCCGCGGACGGATTATCCATTGACCTGGCGGATCACCTCGGCCCAGCGGTCGAGCGCCGGCAGCGTCTTGTCGGCGGGTTCTGGCGGCAGCATCGGCACGACGCGCGCGACGCCGGCATCGCGGCAGCGCTTCAGCGTGTCGGCGTCGATCTGCCCGGTGCCGAACAGCGTGACCGGCACGTCGGCGAGGCTGCGGCCGGCCTCGGCCAGCATCTGTTTGAACGCCGGCAGGTGTTCGACGACATTGCCGCGGTTGGTCGGGATCCAGCCGTTGCCGTAGCGCACCGCGCGCCGCGCGGCATGCGGAAAGGCGCCGCCGACAATGACCGGCAGCGGTTTCTGCGCCGGTTTCGGCCACGTCATCATCGGCGGGAAATTGACGACGTCGCCCTTATATTCCGGCTT
>JASIAN010000031.1 GCA_030042035.1 Alphaproteobacteria bacterium
CGCCGCGGGCTGCTGCCACAACGCATCAACCGCCGCCTGGGCGCTTTGATAGGCGGCGAAATCGACCGCGTTCATAAACGGATCAATATAGCGCAGCCCGTCGGCGATATGGCGAAACCGGCCCGGATCGTCGGGCGAGAAGTCGCCGCGCCCGATCGCGTCCATCGCTTGCGCGAGATCGGGCGATGCGGCGATGGCGTCGCTGGCGTCGAGGCCGCCGCGGCGACGGGCGCCGACCTCCTCTGCCGTCAGGCCGAAAATGAAGACGTTTTCGGCGCCTACCCGCTCGCGGATTTCGATATTGGCGCCGTCGAGCGTGCCGATCGTCAGCGCGCCATTCAATGCCAGCTTCATGTTGCCGGTGCCGGAGGCTTCCATGCCGGCGGTCGAAATCTGCTCCGACAGATCGGCCGCCGGGATGATCATCTCGGCCAGGCCGACGTTGTAATTAGCCAAGAATACGAGGCGCAGATAGTCGCGCGTCACCGGATCGTTGTTGATGACGGCGGCGATGTCATTGGCCAATTTGATGATCAGCTTGGCCTGGGCGTAGCCGGCCGCCGCCTTGCCGGCGAAGATCTTGACGCGTGGCACCCAGTCCGCGCCGGGAGCGGCGCGGATCGCCTGCCAGCGCGCCACTGTGGCGAGCAGGTTCAATAGTTGCCGCTTGTATTCGTGAATACGCTTGATGTGCACGTCGAACAGCGCATCAGGATCAAGCGGGATCTTGGCGTGTTCGAACACAAAACGGGCGAGGGCGGTCTTGTTGCTGCGCTTGATCGCGGCCAGCCGCGCGATGACAGCGCCGTCCGCGGCATGAGGGGCAAGGCGTTCGAGCGCTGCCGGATCATCGAGCGCCGCGTCGCCGCAGACGTCGCGCAAGAGTCGCATCAGCGCCGGGTTGGCCTGGTGCAGCCAGCGGCGGAACGTGACGCCATTGGTTTTGTTGACGATGCGCTCCGGATAGAGCCGATGCAGATCGGCAAACACGGTCTCGCGCAGCAACCGGGTGTGCAGGGCCGAGACGCCGTTGATGCGGTGCGAACCGACAAACGCCAAATGCCCCATGCGCACATGTCGGCCGCGCTCCTCATCGATGATCGAGACGGCGGCGCGCTGGTCGTCGGAGACGGTGCCGCGCTCGGCTGCGGCGTCGAGATGTTCTGCGTTGATGCGGTAAATGATTTCGAGATGGCGCGGCAGCAGCCGCTCGAATAGCGCGACCGGCCAGCTCTCCAGCGCCTCCGGTAACAGCGTGTGATTGGTGTAGGAGAACGTGCCGACTGTCGTGCGCCACGCCGCCTGCCACGGCAGGTTGTACACATCGACAAGCAGCCGCATCATTTCGGCGACGGCGATGCTCGGGTGCGTATCATTGAGCTGGATCGCGGCGCGTTCGGGCAGCGTCGGCAGGTCGCCATAATTCTGCACGTGGCGGCGCACGATGTCCTGCAGCGACGCCGAGACAAAGAAATACTCCTGCCGCAGGCGCAATTCGCGCCCGGACGGCGTGTTGTCGCCGGGATAGAGAATCTTCGAAATCGCCTCGGCGCGCGCCTGCTCAGACAAGGCGCCGAGATGATCGCCCTCGTTGAACAATTCGAGCCGCAGCGGATCGACCGCGCGCGCCGACCACAGCCGCAACGGGTTGACATGGCGGCCGCGCCACCCGACGACCGGCGTGTCGTAGGCAACCGCCTCGACCGTTTCGGCAGGCCGCCACAGGCGGTGCTGCCGGCGCTGGCGGCCCGTCTGTGACGTGACGGTCTCCACCATGCCGCCATAGGAAACATCGAAGACGATCTCGGGTCGGGCGAATTCCCAAGGATTGCCGAAGGACAGCCAATCCTCCGGGTATTCCCACTGCCAGCCGTCACGGATCACCTGCCGGAACAGGCCATGGTCGTAGCGGATGCCGTAGCCGCAGGCCGGGATGCCGAGGCTCGCCATGCTCTCCATCAGGCAGGCGGCAAGCCGCCCGAGGCCGCCATTGCCGAGCGCGGCGTCGGGCTCGACGCGGCGCATGCGGTCAAAATCGACGCCGAGATCGCCGAGCGCGGCGCGCACGGTCTCGCCGAGCCGCAAATTCTCGACGATATCCGCGAAGAGGCGCCCGATCAGGAATTCGAGCGACAGGTAATAGACGCGCTTGCGGCCGCTGGCGCGGCTCGCCCGCTCGACCGCGAGCCAGCGGTGCACGACGCGATCGCGCAGCGCCAACGCGGTCGCGACAAACCAGTCGCGAGCGGTCGCGGCCTCGCCCTCCTTGCCGACCGCCAACGCCAGCTTGGCGAGCACATTGGCCTTGAACTCCTCGATCTCTGCTTCGCTCGCCGGCCGGTCGGGGATCGGCGGCGGCGTGTCCCTACGCGCGGATCGACCGAGAATTGCACCGAGGTCAGGAATTTCGTTGGGCATGCATCAAGCGTAGAAGCAAATTTCACGCCGCCATCACTGTGGCTATCGTTAATGCTACAATGGGGTTCCCTAAGGTTGCGTCAATGCCGGCCGGTTCAGCAAGTCGGCGGCCACGGGCCGTCGGCCGGATAGGCCTCCGCCATGCCCGGCCACGGCGGCATCGTCACCGCGACGATCTCAAGCGGACCCTCGCCGTCGTTGCGGAACTGAAATGCCGCGCCGGCCGGAAGCGGTGCCGACATGCCGGGCTCCAGCGCCGTCACCTCGGCCGCCTCGCCAAACCGGCGCCACAATCGCCCGGTGCCGGCGACGACATACCAGATTTCCTCGACCGTGCGGTGCGCCACAGGCCGCGCCACGCCGCCCGGCGGCAGGCGGAAATGCGCCATGCTGCCGCGCTCGGTTGCGCACAGAATGCGCACTTCCGAGCCGTCGGGCGCGATCGCGTCGGGTTCGGCGCCAAGCCGCGTCACGGCAGGCATCGCGCGATCAGCCGCCGGCGCCGGCGAACTCGGCGAGGAGCGCATTGAAGCGGTCGGCCGCCTCGTACTGGACCCAATGCCCGGCGCCGGGCACCACCGCGAACCTCGCATCGGGCCGGAACGAGCGCAGGACGCCGGCCCGCTCGTCGAGGCGGGGCCAGGCGGTTGCGTCGCGCTCGCCCCAAATGCCGTCGAGCCGCGCCGTCACATGCGGCAGCGCCTCGGCCAACGCGTTCGACCGGGAAAAGCGGCGGCTGCGCATGCGGGCGCGCGCGTGGTTCACTTTCTGCAGATAAAGCGCCAGCTCGTCGATCTTGTCCGGATCGGCGATCATCAGCTGGTTCAGATTGTAGCGATGGATCGCGAATTCCTCCTCTTCGCTCGCCGCGGCCGGCACCCGCTCGAGCGGCGTCGGCGATCGCTCGATGCCAAGCCCGTTCGAGCCGACAACGGTAAAGCCGCGCGCGCGATCCCCCAGTTGCGCCGCGACGTGCCCGCCGATGACGCCGCCGAACGAAAACCCGGCGACGTGCGCCGGCTCGCCGGGCGGCAGCACGTGGTCGAGCCCAAGGACGACGATCGCGGCCAGCCCCGCGGCGGTCCACGGTTCGGGCGGTGTCGCCGAATCGCCGAGGCCGGGCAGGTCCGGCGCGATGACGCGAAACCGCCGCGACAGCGGCAGCACATTGCGGATCCAATGGCTCCACGAGCCATAACCACCGTGCAGCAGCACGAGCGGCGGCCCGGCGCCCCACATCCGCCATACCATCGCGCCGTCGCCGCACGAGCTCTCCGCCCGCTCCGCCTCCGCCGCAACGCCGGCGACGAGAGCCGGAATTGTGTCGCTGATGAACCCCACCACGCTCCCCATCGAATGATGCGCACGCTGGTGATAGCTGGTTTCTTGCCGAAATCCCACCTGCAGTACGCGACGCAGTCTTTGCTTATCGGCATAGCCGCGCTACATGCATCGCGGGTCAGCCAAGGGAGGAGAGGGGCGATGTGGCCGCTGCGCAAAAAGCTGGAGATTCCGCCGCCTGAGCAGTGCCTGCCCGGCCGCGCGATCAGGATGCGGGTGCCGGACGAGCACTTCGTCAACTTCCATAAGCTGGCCGGCCCCTATCCGCAGGGTCTCGAACGGGCGGTGTTCGGCATGGGCTGCTTCTGGGGCGCGGAGCGCAAATTCTGGGAGGCGCCGGGCGTGTGGACGACGGCGGTCGGCTATGCCGGCGGCGCGACGCCGAACCCGACCTATGAAGAGGTGTGCAGCGGCCTCACCGGCCATGCCGAAGTTGTGCTCGTCGTGTTCGATCCGGCGAAGACGAGCTACGAGGCGCTGCTGAAGATCTTCTGGGAGAACCATGACCCGACCCAAGGCATGCGCCAGGGCAACGATGTCGGCACGCAATACCGTTCGGCGATCTATGCCTTCACGCCCGCGCAGAAGCGCCTGGCTGAGGCGTCGTGTGCGGCCTTTCAGGCGCGGCTCAGCGCCGCCGGCTACGGCGCGATCACGACCGAAATCAGCGACGCGCCGGAGTTCTATTTCGCCGAGGATTATCACCAGCAATATCTGGCGAAAAACCCGTTCGGCTATTGCGGCCTCGGCGGCACCGGCGTCTCGTGCCCGGTGGGCGCTGCGGTCGGCGCCTGACTGCCGGCCGGAGGGCGCCGATTCAGCCGTGCAGGTGGCGGGTGTCGTTCCACACCCGGATGACCGGCTCGTCGAGATTGTTGTGCTCGTAGCCGAAAATGCTGAGCGCCGCGGTGTCGAGCACGAAGTGGCGGCCGCCGGTCGCGCCCAAGCCGAGCCAGCGCGCCGCCAGCACGCGCAGGAAATGCGAACTGGAGAACAGCAGCACATCGCCGCCGGCCGCGCGCATCGCCGCGATGACGCGATCGGCGCGCGCCCCGACCATGGCGGCGGTCTCGCCCTCGGGGCAGCCGTCGCGAAACAGGTCCCAGCCCGGCCGCTCCTCGTGGATATCGACGGTGCGCACGCCCTCGTAGCGGCCGTAATTCCATTCCATCGCGTCGTGCAGGATATTCGCCCGATCGCCGAACCCGGCCAGCTCGCAGGTGCGTTTTGCGCGCAAGAGCGGGCTCGTAAACACCTGCGCAAAGTGCATGCCGCGGAACCGGTTGCCGAGCCTGCGGGCGGCCTCTTCGCCGTTCTCGGTAAGCGGGATATCGGTGACGCCGGTGTGCTGCCCGGAGAGGCTCCATTCGGTCTCGCCGTGGCGTGCGACGTAGATCAGCGGTAACGCCATGATTGCTCCCTGCCGCGATTGCCGCCGGGATGATGCGAAGGCCGGCCGGCGCGCGCGACGATCAGCTGCGCCGCCGGCCATTGCCGCGGCGGCGCGCCTCGGCTATGACCCGATGCCGTGTGCCGGCTTAGCTCAGCGGTAGAGCAACCGCCTTGTAAGCGGTAGGTCGCGTGTTCGATCCACGCAGCCGGCACCAATCAGATCAGGCCGCGCTGGCGGCGACGGACTTGCCGACGAGCCGGTCGAAATCCTCCCACATCAGCCGGCACAGCGTCGCCGGCGTGAAACGGTAGTGGCCGACGGAGCCGATGATTTCGCCGACGGGCGTCACCTCGGCAGCCGAGCCCGTCACGAACACTTCGTCTGCCTTCGCGAGATCGGCGGGCGGGATGTGGCGCTCGACGACCTTGATGCCGCGCGCCTTCGCCAGCCCGATGACGGTCTGCCGGGTGATGCCGTTCAAAAAGCAATCGGGGATCGGCGTGTGCAATTCGCCATTGATCGCGAGAAAGAGGTTGGCGCCGGTCCCTTCTGCAAGGTGGCCGCGCCAATCGAGCATCAGCGCGTCGTCGCAGCCCTGCGCCTCGGCCTCGTGCTTGGCGATCGTGCAGATCATGTAAAGGCCCGAGGCCTTGGCGTGCACCGGCGCGGTGTTGGGCGCCGGCCGCGCCCAGCGCGACCACAGCATCCTGATCCCCTTGGCGCGCGCCTCCGGCGAGAAGTAGGCCGGCCAATCCCAGCAGGCGAGCGCCAGGTGGATTTTCGTCCGCTGCGCCGAGACGCCCATCTGCTCGGCGCCACGCCACGCGATCGGACGGACGTAACCCTCCTTGATGTTGTTGCTGGTGATGACTTCCTCGGTCGCCCGCGCCAGATCGTCCATGCTGGCCGGGATTTCGAAGCCCATGATCTTTGCCGAGTTGATCAGGCGCTGGTTGTGATCCTCCAGGCGGAAGACCTTGCCGTTATAGACGCGCTCGCCTTCGAACACGCAACTCGCATAATGCAGCCCATGGCTCAGCACATGCAGATTGGCGTCGCGCCACGGCACCAGGCGGCCGTCATGCCAGATGAAGCCGTCGCGATCGTCGAAGGGTTGCGAGAATTCGGTCATGGCAGGCTTCCTTGCCGCGAAAATGGCTGGGCCCGTTATATCCCAGAACGGCCCGCTTGTATCGAAGGTTGCCGGATAAGTCAATATGACTGACATAATTAACCGCCCCGATGCAAGCGACGGCGACGAACGGGAGGCGCGCAAGGAGGCGGTACGGCAGGGCATCGAGCTGTTGTTTTTTGCCTATCGCGACTTCACCGCCGAACCCGATGCGATCCTCGCCGAATACGGCTTCGGCCGGGCGCATCACCGCGTCGTGCATTTTGTCGGCCGGCATCCGCACATGACGGTCGGCGAACTCCTGGGAATCCTGCGCATCACGAAGCAGAGCCTCAATCGCGTGTTGGGCCAATTGGTGCGGCAGGGTTTCATCATGCAGCAGCGGGGCGCGCAGGACCGTCGCCAGCGCCTGCTCTTGCTGACCGAACGCGGCCGCGAATTGGAGGAGCGCCTGTCGGCGCCGCAGCGCGCCCGCGTCGGCGCCGCCTACAAGAAGGCCGGTGCGGCTGCGGTCGAAGGCTTTCGCAAGGTGTTGCTCGGCATCATCGCCGACGAGGATGACCGCCGCCGCTTCGCGCCGCCGCGCCCGCCCCGCCGGTGAGCGCAACGCCGCGTTAACGGACGCAATCTCGCGCGAACGTTGCCCTATAATGCCGGCGATGAGCGACGCCGAACCTCACCTCTTGGTCGTTGATGACGATGCGCGGCTGCTTGATCTGCTGCGCCGCTATCTGACCGACAATGGCTTTCGCGTGACGACTGCGGCGGACGCCGCGGAGGCGCACGCCAATCTGTTGAGCTTTGCCTTCGACCTCATTGTGCTCGATGTCATGATGCCGGGCGAAAGCGGTCTCGATCTGACGCGCCGTCTGCGTTCGGGCGGGCGGCCGCGCGTGCCCATCCTGTTACTGACCGCGATGGCTGAACCGGAGGAGCGCGTCAACGGTCTGGAACAGGGCGCCGACGATTACCTCGCCAAACCCTTTGAGCCGCGCGAACTGGTCTTGCGCATCCGGAATATTCTGGAGCGGCGCGGCGCCGCCGCCGACAACGCCGCGCGACGCGACGTACGCTTCGGCTCGTTCCGCTTCGATCTTGCCCGCGGGGAATTGTTTCGCGGCGGCGATCTCGTGCACCTGACGGCGGCGGAGGCGGGGCTGTTGGCGATCCTTGCGGCGCATCCCGGCGATCCGGTGTCGCGCGAGGACCTGTCGCAGGCGGCGCAGTTCAGCGGCAACATCCGCAACGTCGATGTGCAGATGACGCGGCTGCGACGCAAGATCGAGCCCGACCCGCGCTTCCCGCGCTATCTGCAGACCGTGCGCGGCACCGGCTATGCGCTCAAATCCGAGTGACGTGATCGCCGCGGCCGCCGCGCCCGAGGACGGCGGCGAGCCGGCATCGGGCGGCCTCGAAATCCGCCAGCGCGGTCTTCTCAAGCGGCTGTTGCCGCAATCGATGTTCGGGCGCTCGCTGCTCCTGATCGTGACGCCACTGGTGCTGCTGCAGCTTATCGCGACATGGATATTCTACGATCGCCATTGGGAGGCAGTGTCGTATCGCTTCTCGTCGGACGTCGCCGGCGACATTGCGATAGTCATCGACGGGCTGCGGCGGACGGCATCCACGACCGCGCGTCAACGCCTGTTCGAGCGCACCTTGAGGGAGACCGACCTGCGTTTCAGCTTTCGCGCGGGCGCGTCTCTGCCACCATCGCCGCCCTTCGACGATTCGATCCTCGAAACCAAGCTGCGCGACGCGATGATCAGTCATGTGCATCGCCCGTTCCGCATCGACGACCGCAGCCGCGCCCATTGGGTTCTCGTCGATGTGCAGCTGCCGCAGGGGGTGCTGCACGTCGATGTGCCGCTCAGCCGCCTCTACACGCCGACGACCTACATCTTCATCCTGTGGATGGTCGGCTCTTCGGTCGTCCTGCTCGCCGTCGCGGCACTGTTTCTGCGCAACCAGGTGAAGTCGCTGCGCCGGCTGGCGGCCGCTGCCGAAGGGTTCGGCAAGGGCCGGCCGGTCGCCTTCACAAAACTCGAAGGCGCCCGCGAGGTGCGCCAGGCCGGCGCCGCGTTCATGCAGATGCGCGGCCGCATCGAGCGCCAGATTCGCCAGCGCACCGAGATGCTGGCTGGCGTTTCACACGATCTGCGCACGCCGCTGACCCGCATGAAGCTGGCGCTGGAACTGATCCCCGACGACCCGACCACGGCCGAATTGAAATCGGACGTGGCCGATATGGAGCGGCTCGTCAATCTCTATCTCGATTTCGCCCGCGGCGAAGGGAGCGAGACCCCGGTCGAAACCGATCTCGGTCTGCTGCTCGAGGAGCTTGCGGCAACGGCGCGGCGCGACGGCGCCGCGCTCGCCGTCGCCGAGCCGCCCGAGGTGATCGTTCAGGTACGGCCAAACGCGCTGCGCCGCTGCCTCGGCAATCTGATCGCCAATGCCCGGCAATACGCCGGCCATATCTGGTTGACGAGCGAGGCGGCCGCGGACGGCGTGGACATCCTCGTCGACGACGACGGGCCCGGCATCCCGCCGGCCGAACGCGAGCGCGTGTTCCGGCCGTTTGTCCGGCTCGATTCGTCGCGCAACCCGTCGACCGGCGGCGTCGGGCTCGGCCTGACGATTGCGCGCGACGTGGCGCGCAGCCACGGCGGCGATGTGCGGCTGGAGGCGTCGCCCCACGGCGGCCTCAGGGCTCGCGTCCACCTACCGCGCTAGCGCGCTGCGGGCCGCCGATCAGCGCGAGTAGTATTCGATGACGAGGTTGGGTTCCATCGTCACCGGATAGGGCACATCGGCCGGTTTCGGCGGGCGGATGAAGCGGCCGCGCATGCGGTCGTGGTCGATCTCGATGTAATCGGGCACGTCGCGCTCGCTCGACCGCGCCGCCTCAATGACCAGCGCCATCTCCTTGGCGCGCTGCTTCAACTCGATCGCATCGCCGTCCCTCAGCTGATAGGACGGGATGTTGACCCGCCGGCCGTTGACCATGACGTGGCCGTGGTTGACGAGCTGGCGGGCGGCGAACGGTGTCGGCGCCAGTTTCATGCGATAGACGCAGGCATCGAGCCGCCGCTCCAGCAGCTCGACGAGATTGTCGCCGGTGTCGCCGCGGCGCCGCACCGCCTCTTCATAGAGCCGGCGGAACTGGCGCTCGCCGATATTGGCGTAATAGCCTTTCAGCTTCTGCTTGGCAGCGAGCTGCGTGCCGTAATCCGACGGCTTCTTGCGCCGCTGGCCGTGCTGACCTGGACCGTACTCGCGGCGGTTCAGCGGGCTCTTCGAGCGGCCCCATAGATTGACGCCGAGCCGACGATTGATCTTGTACTTCGATTCCGCGCGCTTGCTCATAGGAAACAGATCCGCTTTACGTTGTTGTTGTCCCGGTAGGGCCGCGATCGCAGGTGCAAGGCGGCCGGGGCACGTTGCCCGCATTTCCGGGAAGGGGGACCACTATAATCGTCCGGCCGGCCAAGTCAAACCGACGCCCGGTCGGCGGCGGCGCGGGCGCCTGGCTGGAGATGGGCCTTGCCGGCCGCATCTTTCTGCTGCCGCCGCTGCTCGTGCTGGCCGATCGCGGCGCAGCGCCGCCGGTCGCAGTGCGCCGGGCTCTTCGCCTTCGGACTGGCGGCGTTTGCGGTCGTCGCGCTGGCGCCGCTGGCGGCTGCTACTCCGCCGCCGCGGCGCGGCCGGCGCGGCGCCGGTCGTTCTGGTCGAGCAGACGCTTGCGGAGACGGATCGCGCGCGGCGTGACCTCGACCAGTTCGTCGTCTTCGATATAGGCGATCGCCGCTTCGAGGCTCATTTGAACGGGTGGCGTCAGCCGCATCGCTTCGTCCTTGGCGGTCGTGCGGATGTTGGTCAGCTGCTTGGTCCGGAGCGGGTTCACGTCGAGGTCAGTGCCGCGGCTGTGGGCGCCGATGATCATGCCGGCATAAACCTCGGTGCCGGGCGCGATGAACAACGGCCCGCGCTCCTCCAGGTTCCACAGCGCGTAGGCCACGGCCGGCCCCTGCGCATTGGAGATAAGGACGCCGTTGCGCCGCCCTTCGATCGGGCCCTTGTGGGGCGCATAGCCGTGAAAGAGCCGGCTCATGACGCCGGTGCCGCGCGTGTCGGCGAGGAATTCGCCGTGGTAGCCGATAAGGCCGCGGGTCGGCGCGACAAACGACAGCCGCAGCTTGCCGCCGCCCGACGGGCGCATGTCGCGCATCTCGGCCTTGCGCTGGCTCATCTTGTCGATAACGATGCCGGCGAATTCCTCATCGACATCAATGATGACCTCCTCGATCGGCTCGCGGCGCTGGCCGGTTGCCGGATCGGTCTGGAACAGGACGCGGGGGCGCGAAATCGACAATTCGTAGCCTTCCCGCCGCATCGTTTCGATCAAGACGCCCAATTGCAACTCGCCGCGGCCGGCGACCTCGACGGCATCGCGTTCGGCATTCTCGCTGACGCGAATCGCGACATTGCCCTCGGCTTCGCGCCGGAGGCGCGCGGCAATGACGCGCGAGGTGACCTTGTCGCCGTCGTTGCCGGCGAGCGGGCTGTCGTTGACCGAAAACGTCATCGCCAGGGTGGGCGGGTCGATCGGCGCGGATGGCAATGCCTCGGATACCGCCGGCGAGCAGATCGTGTCGGCGACGGTCGTCAGCTGCAATCCGGCGACCGCGACGATATCGCCGGCCCGCGCCTCCTCGATCGGCCGCCGTTCGAGGCCGCGAAACGCGAGGAGCTTTGTCAGGCGCGCCTGCTCGACAATCTGGCCGGCGCGGCCGAGCGATTTGACCGGCATGTTGATGTGCGCGACG
>JASIAN010000239.1 GCA_030042035.1 Alphaproteobacteria bacterium
ACATCCAGGGCCTGCCGACCTGGTTTGAAGTGCGGATCAGTGAACACGGCCATCTGGGACGGCGCGGCGGCGTCGACATGATGGTCGCGATGAACCCGCAGACCTGGCAGCAGGACGTCGCCGAAATCGAGCCGGGCGGCTATCTGTTCTACGATTCAACCCGGCCGATGCCATCCTCGCGCTTCCGCGACGACATCAACATCATCGGGGCGCCGCTGACCGAGATCTGCAACCGCACCTATGATGACATGCGGCAGCGGCAACTGTTCAAAAACATTATCTATCTCGGCGTGTTGTCGGCGCTCCTCGACATGGACGTGGCGGCAATCGAGCAGCTGATCGGCGAACAATTCCGCGGCAAGGACGCGCTGATCCGGCCCAACCTGCATGCGCTGCATCTGGGCCGCGATTGGGCGAAGGCGGAACTGCGGTGCCCGCTCGGCATCCGTCTCGAAAAACGCGACCGGGTGGGCGACCGCATCTTTGTGACCGGCAATGATGCGGCGGCCTTGGGCGCGGTCTACGGCGGCGCGACGGTGTGCGCGTGGTATCCGATCACGCCCTCCTCCTCGCTCGCCGAAGCGTTTTCGGCGCATTGCCACCGCCTGCGCCGCGACCCCGAGACGAAGCAGAACAAGTTCGCGATCATCCAGGCCGAGGACGAACTGGCGTCGATCGGCGTCGTCGTCGGCGCCGGCTGGAACGGCGCCCGCGCCTTCACGGCGACCTCCGGACCCGGCATCTCGCTGATGCAGGAATTCATCGGGCTGGCGTATTTCGCCGAAATCCCCGCCGTCATCTTCGACATCCAGCGCGGCAGCCCGTCGACCGGCATGCCGACGCGCACGCAGCAGGCCGACATCATCTCCGCGGCCTACGCCTCGCATGGCGATACGAAGCACGTGCTGCTGTTCCCGCAGGATCCCAACGAGAGCTTCACGTTTGCCGCCGATGCGCTCGATCTTGCCGACCGCTTGCAGACGCCGGTCTTTGTCATGATGGATCTCGACATCGGCATGAACGACTGGCTCGTCCCGCCGCTCGAATGGGACCCGGCGCGGCGCTACGACCGCGGCAAGGTCATGACGTTTGATGATCTCGAAGCCGGCAAGGAATTCGGCCGCTATCTCGATGTCGACGGCGACGGCGTCCCCTATCGCACGTTGCCCGGCACGCATCCCTCGCGTGGCGCCTATTTCACCCGCGGCACGACGAAGGACCGCTACGCCCGCTACAGCGAAGAAGGCCACGATTACGTCGACAACATGCAGCGCCTCTTACGCAAGTTCGAGACCGCCAAACGCCTCGTGCCGCGCCCGGTCAAGCGCGAAGCCAAGGAGGCGACGAAATACGGCGCCATCTATTTCGGTTCGTCATCGCTCGCGATGGAGGAAGCGCTCGACGGCTTGGAGGCGCGCGACATCCACCTTGACACGCTGCGCCTGCGCGCTTTCCCGTTCCATGACGATGTCGTCGATTTCATTTCGAGCCACGAGCGGGTCTTTGTCGTCGAGCAGAACCGCGACGCGCAGATGCGCACGCTGTTGACGACCGAACTCGAAATCGACCCGGCTCGGCTCGTGCCGATCCTGCATTACGACGGCACGCCGATCACCGCCCGCTTTATCGTCAAGGCGATCGGCGACATCCTCGCCGTCGTCACCCTCGCTCCGCTGCGCAAGGCGCTCCCCTGATGACGTACATCGCCAAACCCAAGCTGCATCACCCGAAACTGCCGAGCAATGCGCTTGGCTACACGCACCGCGATTACGAGGGTTCGGTATCGACGCTGTGCGCCGGCTGCGGCCACGATTCGATCAGCGCCGGGATCATCCAGGCCTGCTTTGAGCTGGCCTTGCCGCCGCACCGCATCGCCAAATTGTCCGGCATCGGCTGTTCGTCGAAGACGCCGACCTATTTTCTCGGGCAATCGCACGGCTTCAACAGCGTGCACGGCCGCATGCCGAGCGTGTTAACGGGCGCCAACCTCGCCAACCGCGATCTCATCTATCTCGGCGTGTCGGGCGACGGCGATTCGGCTTCGATCGGTCTCGGCCAGTTCGCGCACTGCATTCGCCGCGGCGTCGATATGCTCTATATCGTCGAGAACAACGGCGTCTACGGGCTGACGAAGGGCCAGTTTTCGGCGACCGCCGACAAGGGGTCGCGGGCGCGGCGCGGCGCCGTCAACACCGATGCGCCGATCGACCTCGTCGGCCTCGCGCTGCAACTCGGCGCCTCGTTTGTCGCGCGCAGCTTCTCGGGCGACAAGCACCAGCTCGTGCCGCTGATCAAGGCCGCCCTCCAGCACAAGGGCGCTGCTTTTATCGACGTCATCTCCCCCTGCGTCGCGTTCAACAACAACCCCGAATCGACGAAGAGCTTCGACTACGTGCGCGCCCACAACGAGGCCGTGAACCAGCTCGATTTCATGGTCGAGCGCGAGCCGATCACCGCCGATTATGCACCGGGCACGGTCGAGACCGTCGTGCAGCACGACGGCTCGATGCTGCGCCTGCGCAAGCTCGAACTCGACTACGACCCGACCGACCGCGTCTCGGCCCTGACCTATCTGCAGCAGCGCCACGCGTTGGGCGAGGTCGTGACCGGGCTTTTGTTCGTCGAGCCCGACCACGGCGATCTGCACCAATTCCTCGACACAGTCGAGATGCCGCTCAACGCGCTCGGCGAAAGCGACCTCTGCCCCGGCCCCGACGCGCTCGCCAAATACAACGCCGCCCACCGCTAGGGCGGCTACGGCTATCGCCCGAAGCGGCGGCTGCGCTGCTGGTAGGCGCGCACGGCGCGCAGGAAATCGATCTTGCGCAAGGCCGGCCACGGCACGTCGCAGAAATAGAATTCGCTGTAGGCGCTCTGCCACAACAGAAAGCCGGAAAGGCGCACCTCGCCGCTGGTGCGGATGATCAGGTCGGGGTCGGGCGAACCGGCCATGTAGAGGTGCCGTGCGATGCCGTCGCGCGTGATTCCGGCGATCGCCTCCTGCGTGGAAAGCCCGCGCTGCGCCTGCTCGGCGACGAGCGCGCGCACCGCATCGACGATCTCATCGCGGCCGCCGTAGCCGACCGCGATTGTCAGCAGCATGCCGTCGTATTGCGCGGTCGCCTCGCCGGCCGCGGCGAGCGCCTCGACCAGCGACGGGGGCAGCGTGTCCAATTGGCCGATTGCCCGCACGCGCACCCGCCGACGATGCACGGTCGGATCGTCGGCAAGGGTTCGCACCTTGGCCTCGATTGCTTCCAGCATGCCCGAAAGCTGATCGACCGGGCGGCGTCGATTGTCGGTCGAGAACACCCACAGTGTCACCGCGGGCACGGCCAATTCGCCGCACCACACGAGCACGTCGTCGAGCTTGTGGGCACCGATCGTGTAGATCGCGCACGGGTCGCGGAGGCCGCGGCGGGCGCCCCAGCGCCGGTTGCCGTCGAGGATGATACCGATATGGCGCGGTATTTCGCCGCCTTCGACCTGCCGCGCCAGGCGATGCTCGTAGAGCTGGTAGAGCGGCCGCATTGCCCAGCGCAAGAGACCCTCGCGCCGCGGCCGCTCGGTCGTCGCAGGAAGCCGCGCGACTGTGCGGGTCGCGGGGGCCGCAAATTCGCTCGCTGGTGCCTGGGTGATCAACGTGCGCAGTACAGGTCTTGGCCGGGACAAACGATGCCCCCAGCCGCAATCGGCCGGGGGCATCGACCCTAGCGCGAGATACTTAACCGATTATGACCGCATGGCGGCGAATTATGACGGCATCGGCCCCAGGTAATCGCGCTTGCCGATGTTGACGCCCTGATGGCGCAGGATGTCGTACGCCGTCGTGGAGTGGAACTGCACCTGCAGCATCGCGAAATGATAAAGGTAATTCTGACACTTCATCGTGCGCTGCTGGCCGCCCATCGGGAACGTGACGTCCGTGTCGTCTTTGCCGGCGAATTGGCTCGGCTGCAGTCCTTTCAGGAAATCAATGGTCTTGTCGATGCGCGCCTGCATCTCGGCCCAGCTGTTGTCCTGATCGGGCAGCGTCGGCAGCGTCACCCCGGCGACCCGGCCGGCGCCCAGGGAATGCGTGCAGACCTGCCGCACCTGGCGCTCCAGCGTGAACATGTCGGGGTAGAGCCGCAGGTTGAGCACCGTGGCGGTGTCCCATTTCTGCGCAGTGGCGTGCTCCTCGCTCTTCTGCAGTACGGTCTTCAGACCGGCGAGCAATTGCAGGCATACTGGCACGAAGCCGGAATAGAGCGTGACGGCCATGAGAGCTTCTCCCTAGATGGCTGATGGCGTATCGCCGACGAGATTTTAGCGGCTGCGGCCGGGAGCGGGAAGCCGTCCGCGGCGCTGCGATGCCGCGCGCCGCCCCCCGCTAGCGGGCTTCTTCGTGCGGCGGGCTTCGGCGATAGGCAGGAGTGCCCGCCTGTGCGACAATGCGGCCTATGAGCGAACCCCGCCGGGAGCCGAGAAATGACCGAGAAAACCGTCGAATCCGTCGATAACCGCGGCTATCACGCGCACATCTATTACGATGTCGCGACGACGCGCCCCGCCGCGGAAACGCTGTGCGCCGCGCTCCAAGGCCAATTCCGCATCGAGATCGCGGGCTTCCGCGACGAGCCGCGCGGACCGCACCCGACCTCGAATGTTCTCGTCATCTTCAAGAATGACGAGTTCGAGCGCATCGTGCCGTATCTGATGCTGCACCGCGACGGGCTTGACGTCCTGGTCCACCCGCTGACCGACGACGCGGTCCTCGATCACAGCGACTACGCGATCTGGCTCGGCAACCCGGTGGCGCTCAAGCTCGGCACGCTGTCGCACCGCCGCGGCGGCCAACTCCCCACTGCCTGATCCACCGTGGATGGCCGGGTCAAGCCCGGCCCTGACATAGGAGAAATGGGCAAAAGCCCTCCCGTTTGGCCGAAGATTTGCCTATGCTGCGGCAAACCCGCGAGAAGGAGCCGTCTGATGCTGCCACCGAAGGAAAACGAACTGATCACCCGCGTCGGCCCCGGCACCCCGATGGGCAATGCGATGCGGCGGTATTGGATCCCCGCTTGCATGTCCTCCGAGATCGCCGAACCCGATTGCCCGCCGATCCGCGTCAAGCTCCTCGGCGAAGACCTCGTCGCGTTCCGCGACACCGACGGCCGCGTCGGCCTCGTCGACGAATATTGTCCGCACCGCCGCGTCTCGCTCTATTTCGGGCGCAACGAGGAATGCGGCCTCAGGTGCATCTATCACGGCTGGAAATTCGACGTCGAAGGCAACTGCCTCGATCAGCTCAATGAACCTCCGGAGTATCAGTTCAAGCAGCACATCCACCTCACCGCCTATCCGACCGTCGAACTGGGCGGGCTGGTGTGGGCCTATCTCGGCCCGGTCGAGAAGATGCCGCCGGCGCCCAAATTCGCCTGGACGCAGGTGCCGCAGGCGCGGCGCAATGTCACGAAAGTCATTCAGGAGTGCAACTGGCTGCAGGCCTTGGAGGGCGGCATCGACACCTCGCACGCGCCGATTCTGCACCGCGCGCTGACCGAGAACACGACGCGCGGCGGCATCCGCCCCTCGTCGCCCTTCGTTCGCGGCAAGGCGCCGAAGCTTGTCGTCGATGTCACCGATTACGGCTACCTCTATGCCGGCATCCGGCCGCTCGGCGATTCGGACGTGCATATCCGCAGCTACCATTTCGTGTTGCCGTTCCACCAGATCCGGCCGTCGCGCACGGGGAGCGGCTTGGCATCGGACGCCGGCCACATCTGGGTCCCGATGGATGACTACAACGTCATGGTCTATAACTGGTTCTATGCGCTCGACGAAAACGCCGTGCTGACCGACGAGGATCGGCTCGAGGAAGCCGCCGGCAATGGCCCGAAACATGTGGACCAGACGACGTTCCGCTCGTTCCAGAACATCACGAACAATTACGGTCTCGACCGCGCGGCGCAGCGCAACGAGACCTATTCCGGCATCGACGGCATCAACCAGCAGGATCGGGCGCTGCAGGAAAGCATGGGGCGCATCGTCGACCGTTCGAAGGAGCATCTGGGACCGGCTGACAAGGCGATCGGCCAGACGCGACGCATGTTGCGGCAGGCCGTGAAGACGGTCGAGGAGGGCGGCAGCCCGGCCGGCACCGGCGCCAGCTACTACCACATCCGCGCCGGCGAAGAGGTGCTGCCGAACGACGCCGATTGGCACGCGATCATGGCGCCCGACATCACGAAGGACAAAATCCTGCAGACGGTGTGACCGGCGACACCGGGGCGCAGCGATCGTGGCCGGCGATGCCGGCCGCTGTCGCGGCCAGCGTGCTGGTCGGGTTCATGCCGATCATGACCTTGCGGCTCTATGCTGCCGGCATCAGTGCGCCGTCGATGCTGGTCTGGCGCTATGGCATCGCGCTCATCCCGCTGGCGATCGCGGCGACGATCGCCGGCCAGAGCGTGACGGCGGCATGGGGCAACGGCGCCTGGCGGATCACGCTGGTCGGCGCGACGCTCGGCGCCGGCCAGACGCTGTGCTTCTGGGAGAGCCTGCATTGGATCGACACCAGCATCGCGATCCTGCTTTTCTATACGTATCCGGCGCTGACGTTGGTGCTCGAACGGTTCTTTTTCCGGCGACCGATCCGGCCGCTCGCGGTGCTGTGCGTCGCGGCAATCGTCACCGGCGCCGGACTTGTGCTGCTGCCGGGGGCGGCACGCGGCAGCCTCGACCCGCGCGGCCTGTTATGGCTGCTGCCGTCGCCGGTGCTCTATGCTTTCTACCTCGCCGCCAATGCGGCGCTGATGCGCCGCCACCCACCGCTGAGCGCGGCGACCTCCCTCTATCTCGGTTTCGCCTTGGCCTTCCTCGCGGCGGGCTGCGTTCGCGGCATCGATGTGCCGGCGACCGCGGGCACGTGGCTGCTGATCCTCATCATCGCGCTCGGACCGGGGGCGCTGACGATCACGCTGTTTTCATATGCTGTGCCGCGCCTCGGGCCGGCGAGCTATGCGATCGTCGCGAACAGTGAACTCTTGACCGTCGTGGCGATCGGCGCGCTTGTCTTGGGCGAGCCGATGGGTGCTGGGCGCTTGGTTGGCGGCGCACTGATTGTCATCGGCATTCTGACTCATGCGCTGGCGCGACAAGGGACGAAAGCCGTCTCTTCGCTAGCGGGTGCAGAGCGCCCTCGGCCCTCCGACGCCGATTCTCGTGGAGCTGTGGTCGAACCCGCGGGCGCAATCCCTGGAAAGCTGTAGGCCGCGGGGGGCGCGTCGGCGCCGCTGGACCGGCCGTGCGACGCGCGTCACGATCGTCGCGTGGATGGCTCTCAAACCTTGGCGTTTCTTGGTGTCGGGCGGTCCGTCTGCGGCCGCCGATGGCGGGCACGGGCGGTTGCTGCGGCAGGGGAGGGTGGTGCCGCGGCGATCGCCCAGGGCCTCGGCCTGCCGGAGATCGTCGGACGCCTCCTCGCGCAGCGCGGCGTCGGCGTGGCTGAGGCGCCGGTCTTTCTTGCGCCGCGCCTGCGCGATCAGTTGCCCGACCCGGCGCATCTCACTGACATGGCGCCGGCCGTCGCGCGCCTCGTGCGCGCCATTCGCGACGGCGAGAAGATTGCGATCTTCGGCGATTACGATGTCGACGGCGCGACCTCGGCGGCGCTGCTGCTGCGCTTCTTTGCGGCGGTCGGGGCGGCGGCCACCGTCTATGTGCCCGACCGGCTGCGCGAAGGCTATGGTCCGAACTCGCCGGCCCTGTTGCGCCTCAAAGCTGACGGCGCCGCGGTCGTCGTGACGGTCGATTGCGGCGCAACCGCGCACGCGCCGCTCGCCGCCGCGGCCGAAGCGGGGCTCGACGTCATCGTTGTCGATCATCACGTCGCCGAGCCACTGCTGCCGCGCGCGCTGGCGGTCATCAACCCCAACCGGCTCGACGAGACCAGCCCCTGCGGCGCGCTTGCCGCGGTCGGCGTGACGTTTCTGCTGGTCGTCGCGATGAACCGCGCGCTGCGTCAGTCCGGCTGGTACAAAGATCGCAACGAACCGGACCTGCTGCAATGGCTCGATCTGGTTGCGCTCGGCACGGTGTGCGACGTCGTGCCGCTCACCGGCCTCAATCGCGCCCTGGTCGCGCAGGGGATGAAAGTCGCGCGGCAGCTGCACAATCCCGGCCTCAAGGCACTCGCCGCAGCGGCCGGCGCGGGCGGGCCGATCGATGCCTATCATCTCGGCTACGTGCTGGGGCCGCGCGTCAATGCCGGCGGGCGGGTCGGCCAGGCCGATCTTGGCGCGCGGCTCCTTACGACCGAAGACCCGAGGCTGGCCGCCGAGCTGGCGAACCGGCTCGATGCCTACAACCGCGAGCGGCGCGAGATCGAGGCGCAGACCTTGTCCGCCGCGATCGCCGTAGTCGAAACAGGGCCGCAATCGCCCTCCCTCGTGTTTGCTGCGGCCGAGGGCTGGCACCCCGGAGTTATCGGCATTGTCGCGGCGAGGCTGCGCGAGCGCTACGAGCGACCGGCATGCGTCGTCGGCCTCGACGGCGCGGGCGCGGAGGCGATCGGCAAAGGCTCGGGCCGTTCGGTGCCGGGGGTCGCGCTCGGACCGGCGGTCATCGCGGCGCGCCAAGCCGGGCTGCTCATCAACGGCGGCGGGCATGCGATGGCGGCCGGCTTTACGGTGGCGGCAGACCGGCTCGCCGACTTGCGCGCGTTTCTCGCCGAACGCCTCGGCGACGGGCGCGAGAGCGGCCCGCCGGTAGCGGAATTGGCGATCGACGGCGCGCTGTCAGCCGCGGGCGCAACGGCCGGCCTCATCGACCATCTCGATGCGTTGGCGCCGTTCGGCGCCGGCAACCCGGAGCCGCGTTTCGCGCTGCCGGGCGTCGTCGTCGCGCATATTGAGCCGGTCGGGCAGGGACACCTGCGCCTCGCGCTGGCCGATCCGTTGGGATCGGCGCGGTTGAAAGCAATCGCATTCCGCGCCGCCGACGGACCGCTCGGCGCCTTTCTCGCCGAGGCGCGCGGCCGCGCTGTGCATGTTACCGGGCATCTCCGCCGCGACAGCTGGCGGGGCGGCGACGCCGTGCAATTTGTCATCGACGACGCCGCGCCGGCGCAGCCCTGATCAGCCCTCGGCCCGCAGCGAGTGAAACAGGTCGAGCGCCTCGGCCGGCTTCATGTTTTTGTGCACAACGGCGTGCACCGCCCGGATCATCGCCTTTGGCGCGTCGGACTGGAAGATGTTGCGCCCCATATCGACGCCGGCGGCGCCCTGCTGCACCGCGTTCCAGGCCATTGTCAGCGCCGCGATCTCGGGCAGCTTGCGGCCGCCTGCCATGACGATCGGCACCGGGCAGGAGGCGGTCACGGTCTCGAAGCCCTCCTCAACATAATAGGTCTTGACGTATTGCGCGCCCATTTCGGCGATGATGCGGCAGGCCAGCCGGAAATAGCGCGCGTCGCGCACCATGTTGGTGCCGACGGCGGTGACGCCCATGACCGGCACGCCGTATCGCAGGCCGGCGTCGACCAGCCGCGTCATGTTGTGGATCGAGCGGGTCTCGAATTCGCCGCCGATGAACACCTGGATGCCGACGCCGGCGGCGTTGAGCCGCACCGCGTCCTCCATGTCCATCGCGATCTGTTCGTCCGATAGCTCCTTCAGGATCGACGGGCCGCCGCTGGCGCGAAGCACCATTGGCCGCGGCGACTCGGCGGGGATGACGCTGCGCAGGATACCGCGGGTGCAGAACAGCGCATCGCAATAGGGCAACAGCGGCACGATGTTGAGGTCGATGCGCTCAAGCCCGGTCGTCGGCCCCTGGAAATAGCCGTGATCGACCGCCAGCATGACGGTGCGCCCGCTCTGCGGGCTGAACACGCGCGCGAGGCGGTTTTTCATGCCCCAGTCGAGCTGGTGCGCGCCTTTGAGAAAAAACCCTGGCGCTGGCTGCGGCACCTCGGCCTGATAGCGAGCTCCTTCCGTATCGGTTTCCGGCATCGGTCGCGCTCCTTCAAACGGCGATCGCTTCGTCCTCCGCGGCCAATCTAGTCTATTTTCTCGTCGGCCTTGATCTCCTCCCATAAGTCCTCGAGCGCGGCGAGGTCGGCGCCGATCCCGCGTTCCTTGGCGAGCGCCTCGACCTGGCGGAAGCGGCGCTCGAATTTCGCGGTCGCCCGGCGCAATGCGGTTTCCGGCTCGATGTCGAGCTTGCGCGCGAGATTGGCGGCCGCAAATAAAAGGTCGCCAACCTCCTCTTCGAGGATTGCGCGGTCGGCGCCATCGTCAAGCGCGTCTTGGATTTCGTCGAGTTCTTCCTCGATCTTGTCGATCACATCGTCGGCATCGGGCCAGTCGAAGCCGATGCGCGCGGCGCGACGCGAGAGCTTCGCGGCGCGGAGCAGGGCAGGGAGGGCGAGGGCAACGCCGTCAAGCACGCTCTGCGC
>JASIAN010000240.1 GCA_030042035.1 Alphaproteobacteria bacterium
CACTTAGCGCTCTGCGGCCACACAGAGATCGTTGGCGCTTTGGCGACTACGATCGCAAAGCACGCAGGCTTTGCTGTGCGCGGAGGGAACGACCCTGACGTGATCAAACGCGGCTTACGGGAAACCCTCCGGCTGTTGCAGGCGCGCAACCGCAGCGAGGTCAGCGTCGCGGGCGCGGCGTTCGCGGCCGATCCGTCAGCCGAGAACTCGCAGCGCTTGACGCTTTTGAAGGAGCGCGAGTTCCATGACGGCCCGATCGGCGGGTCGGAGTAGGCCGCGATGGCTGCGAGACATTCGCTTGGGATAGAGGGGGCATTCGCGGCGCGCGGATGCCCGGAATGATTCCGGACGGCGCAGAGTCAAAGGATGGCGGCATGGCGAGCAGAGCAGTCACGGCGGCGGAAACGGTAGATAATCGCGAGGATGCGGCCGAGGCGCCGCTGCTCGATTCGATCGCCATCGCGATCAAGAAGATGGTCGTGCGCGGCAAGGAGCGCGGCTATCTCACCTATGACGAGCTCAATGCTGCGCTGCCGCCCGACCAGGTGTCCTCCGAGCAGATCGAGGACACGATGACGATGCTGTCGGAACTCGGCATCAATGTCGTCGAGAGCGAAGAAAGCGAGGAGCCGGCCGAGGCCGAAGCTGACGACGGCGAAAGCGAGGTGCGCGGCAATGTCGATGACGACGACATCGGCCGCACCGACGATCCCGTGCGCATGTATCTGCGCGAGATGGGCTCGGTCGAGCTGTTGTCGCGCGAGGGCGAGATCGCCATCGCCAAGCGCATCGAGGCCGGCCGCGACATGATGATCGGCGGCATCTGCGAGAGCCCCTTGACCGTGCGCGCGCTGCTCTTGTGGCGCGACGCGCTCAACGAAAACAAGATACTGCTGCGCGACATCATCGATCTCGACCAGACCTACGGCGCCGCTAATCTTGGCGACCCGGCGCCGGTCGTCGCCAAGGTGGATCCGCCGGCAAACGGCGCTGCGGCGGCGCTCGACGGCGATGGCGATCCCGACCCCGAGGAGAGCGAGGACGGCGGCGATCTCGCCGAAATCGAGGCCGAGGCCGAAACGGAGGGCGAAGACGGCGACGGCGAGGACAGCTCGATATCGCTGGCTGCGATGGAAGCCCAGCTGAAGCCCGGCATGGTCGCGATTTTCGATGCGATCGCCGACGCGCACCGGCGGATCGCCAAGGTGCAGGAACAACGCATCGCGGCGCTGGTCAAAGGCGCCCAGCTGCCGCGCGCCACCGAGCGCCGCTATGAAAAGCTCAAATTCGAATTGATCGACCTGTTGAAGCGCATCCGCTTCAACAACACGCGTATCGAGCATCTCGTCGAGCAGCTCTACGACCTCAACCGGCGCCTCGTCGGCGAGGAGGGCCGGCTGCTCAGGCTGGCCGAGAGCGACGGCATCCGCCGCCAGGAATTCCTGCAATATCACATGGGCGACGAGTTGTCGGGCGATTGGCTCGAACGGGTTGCCCTGCTGCCCGGCCGCGGCTGGGCCAAATTTGCCGAGCGCCACGCCGCCGAGGTTGCCAAACACCGCACCGCGGTCGCCCAGATCGCGCATGAGGCAAAGCTGCCGATCGGCGAATTCCGCCGCGTCGTGCAGACCGTGCAGCGCGGCGAGCGCGAGGCAAGCCGCGCCAAAAAGGAGATGGTCGAAGCCAATCTGCGGCTCGTCATCTCGATCGCCAAGAAATACACGAACCGTGGCCTGCAGTTTCTCGACCTGATCCAGGAAGGCAATATCGGGCTGATGAAGGCGGTCGACAAATTCGAGTACCGCCGCGGCTACAAATTCTCGACCTACGCGACGTGGTGGATCCGCCAGGCGATCACCCGCTCGATTGCCGACCAGGCGCGCACGATCCGCATCCCGGTGCACATGATCGAGACGATCAACAAGCTGGTGCGCACGTCGCGCCAGATGCTGCACGAGATCGGCCGCGAACCGACCCCCGAGGAACTCGCCGACAAGCTGGCGATGCCGTTGGAAAAGGTGCGCAAGGTGTTGAAGATCGCGAAGGAGCCGATCAGCCTCGAAACGCCGATCGGCGACGAGGAGGATTCGCACCTCGGCGATTTCATCGAGGACAAGAACGCCGTCTTGCCATTGGATGCGGCGATCCAGGCGAATCTGCGCGAGACGACGACGCGCGTCCTCGCCTCGCTGACGGCGCGCGAGGAGCGCGTCCTGCGCATGCGCTTCGGGATCGGCATGAACACCGACCACACGCTCGAAGAGGTCGGCCAGCAGTTCTCGGTGACGCGCGAGCGCATCCGCCAGATCGAAGCGAAGGCCCTGCGCAAGCTGAAGCACCCGAGCCGCTCGCGCAAATTGCGCAGCTTCCTCGATACGTAAGCGACTGGCTACACGTCCAGATCGCGGGCGAAGCGGGCGTTTTTCTGGATGTAATCGAAGCGCAGCTCGGGGCGGCGGCCCATCAGCGTTTCGACCAGTTGCGCCGTGCGGCGGCGGCCTTCTTCGGCGCTTTCCAGCGCGGCCGGGTCTGCGAGTTCCGGCACGGTGACGCGCAACAGCGTGCGCTGCGCCGGGGCCATCGTCGTGGCCTTCAGGTAGCGCGCGGGCATTTCGCCGAGGCCCTTGAAGCGGCTGATCTCGATTTTGCCGCGCGCGCCGTTGAAGGCCGAGGCGAGCAGTTCGTCGCGGTGCGCGTCGTCGCGGGCGTAGAGGGTTACATCGCCCTGGGTCAGGCGATAGAGCGGCGGCAGCGCGAGGAACAGGTGGCCAGCCTCGACGAGCTTCGGCATCTCGCGGAAGAAAAACGTCATCAACAGCGAGGCGATGTGGGCGCCGTCGACATCGGCGTCGGTCATGATGATGACCCGCTCGTAGCGCAGCCCCGCCTCGCGATAGGCGGCGCCCGTGCCGCAGCCGAGGGCGAGCACGAGGTCGGCGAGTTCCTGGTTCGCGCGCATTTTGTCGGAAGAGGCGCTGGCGACGTTGAGAATCTTGCCGCGCAGGGGCAGGATCGCCTGGGTTTCGCGGTCGCGCGCCTGTTTCGCCGAGCCGCCGGCGCTGTCGCCCTCGACGAGGAAAATCTCGGTGCCGGCGGCACTGTCGTGGCTGCAGTCGGCGAGCTTGCCGGGCAGGCGCAATTTGCGGGTCGCCGTCTTGCGCGCCAATTCCTTCTGCTGGCGGCGGCGGGCCCGCTCCTCGGCGCGCTCGACGATGTGGTCGAGAAGCGCGCGGCCTACCGCCGGGTCGGCCGACAGGAAATGGTCGAAATGGTCGCGCACCGCCCCTTCGACGAGCCGCGCCGCCTCGGCGGAAGCGAGCCGCTCCTTGGTCTGGCCCTGAAATTGCGGGTTTTTCAGGAAGACCGACAGGAGGATCGCGGCGCCCGCCGTGACGTCCTCGGCGGTCGCTGCTGCGACGCGACGGTTGCCGACGAGTTCGCCATAGGCCTTGATGCCGCGCATGAGCGCGTTGCGCAACCCCGCTTCGTGCGTGCCGCCCTCCGGCGTCGGGATTGTGTTGCAGTAGGAATGGCAGAAGCCGTCGTCCTCGTCCGCAGGCCACACGACGGCCCATTCGGCCGTGCCCCACTCGTCGGGGAAACCGGCGCGCCCGAGAAACGCCTTCGGCGTCAGGAGATCGCGGCCTTCGAGGCTGGCGGCGAGGAAATCGCCGAGGCCGCCGGGGAAATGCAGCCGCGCCTCCTCTGGCACGCCTTCCGGGCGCGGCATCGCGGGGTCGCATTTCCAGCGAATCTCGACGCCGCGAAACAGATACGCCTTGGCGCGCGCCATGCGGTAGAGCAGCGTCGGGCGAAACTGCGCCTCGCCGAAAATTTCCGGGTCGGGATGAAAGGACAACATCGTGCCGCGCCGGTTGTGCACCGGTCCGGCATCCTCGACCGGCCCGTCGGGGACGCCGCGGCGATAGCTCTGCCACCACAGGCGGCGGTCGCGCGCGACCTCGACCTCCAGCTCGTCCGACAGCGCGTTGACGACCGAGATGCCGACGCCGTGCAGCCCGCCCGAGGTCTTGTAGGCATGGCCGCCGAATTTGCCGCCCGAATGCAGCATCGTCAGGATGATTTCGAGCGCCGATTTGTCGGGAAAGCGCGGGTGCGGATCGACCGGGATGCCGCGGCCATTGTCGCGCACCGTGACCCAGCCGTCCGCGCCGAGCTCCAATTCGATGCGCGTCGCATGCCCGGCCACCGCCTCGTCCATCGCATTGTCGAGCGCCTCGGCGGCGAGGTGATGCAGCGCCCGCTCGTCGGTGCCGCCGACATACATGCCGGGGCGCCGGCGCACCGGCTCCAGCCCTTCGAGCACCTCGATGTCCTTAGCGGAATAGTCGTCAGCGGAGGCGCTCGCCGGGTGGGTGGCGAGGCTGTCGAAAAGGTCTGCCATGGCGCGGGGATTATAGGAAGGCTTGCATGCGGCGCAAGCAGGATGCAGTATGACGACATCAGTTTATAACAATATATAGCAAGCACTTCAATCACTTGGCATCCGGTAGCATGTCGCCGGGAACCGAATGCGGTCGTCCGGGATTTACGAGATGATGATCACGTCCACGATGACTAATGAACGCAAGATCTGGGAGGCCGCACTGTTGCTGGTGCGGCGCCACGGCAGCGCTGCCGTCGGCATCGCCGAGCGCGAGGCCGAGCGGCTGAGGCAGGGCGACGACGAACTGACCTGCGTCGTGTGGTGCTGGATTGCGCGATCGACCGCGGAATTGCTGCGCCCCGCCCCGGCCGCCGGCGAGCGCGTGCATTGAATCCCCTTTCGCGTGGCAGGCAGCCACGCAATATAACAGACGGCGCAACGCGGCGAGGGGCAGGCGATATGGCAGAGGGGTTTTTGGGCCGCTTCGGCGGGCGTGGCCAGGCGGACAAGAAGCACGCATTCGAGGTCGCGCTGAGCGAGGAGGAATGGCGCCAGCGCCTGTCGCCGGCGCAATACCGGATCTTGCGCGAGCACGGCACCGAACGTGCCGGCACGAGCCCGCTCGACAAGAATTACGATCCGGGCATCTATCACTGCGCCGGCTGCGGCCAGCCGCTGTTCGATGGCGCGAAGAAATTCAACAGCGGCACCGGCTGGCCGAGCTTCTGGGAGCCGCTCGACGGCGCGGTCGAGACCGACAGCGACCGCAGCTTTTTCATGGTGCGCACCGAGGTGCATTGCAGCAAGTGCGGCGGCCATTTGGGCCATGTATTCGACGACGGGCCGAAGCCGACCGGGCAGCGCTACTGCATGAACGGCATCTCGCTCGATTTCCACGAGGGCGAGGCGCCGCAGAAACCTGCAGGAGACAAAGAAGCATAGCGCGAAGGCAACGGCCACTCAGCGATGGCTGATTCCAGGAAACGGCGCCGCGGTTGCAGACCCGCCCGCATGCTCGCGCTGGTCTTGAGTACTGCGGTCAGCGGTCTGCCAGCCGCTGCTGCCGGCATCGATTCCCGCGCCTATACCTGTGCTGGCCTGCATTCGTTGATCGCCGCGCACGGCTTCGTTTTCATCAGCCAGGCGACGTTCGGAGACTTCGTTGTTGCGAATCGCTCCTACTGCTCGGACGGCGAGGTGCTCGAGCGGCGCAGCGTCGCCACGTCCGACAATCCCGAATGCCTTGTCAATTATTGCGTTTCTCGCAGTTTGGGCAGGACGATGGGCGACCGTCGGTAAGGGCGTGGGCGCAGTTGCTACACCCGGCCGTAGTGGTCTTCGAGGCGGACGATGTCATCCTCGCCGAGATAGCTGCCGGACTGCACCTCGATCACGTGCAGCGGGATCTTGCCGGGATTTTCGAGCCGGTGCGGCGTACCGAGCGGAATATAGGTCGATTCGTTCTCGGTCAGGATCATTTCTTCGTTGCCGCGCACGATGCGGGCGGTGCCCTGCACGACGACCCAATGCTCGGCGCGGTGATGGTGCAATTGCAGCGACAGCTTGCCGCCGGGCTTGACGATGATGTGCTTGACCTGGGCGCGGTGGCCATTGTGCAGCGCGCGGTAGCTGCCCCAGGGGCGGTGCACGGTGGAAAGCGCGTCGGCTTCGTCACGCCGCTCGGCCGACAACCGCGCGACCAGTTGCTTCACCTCCTGGGTGCGGTTGCGCGGCGCGACCATAACCGCGTCGTCGGTCGCAACGACGACGAGATCGGCGACGCCGATCGCCGCCACCAGCCCCGCTTCCGAGCGCAGGTAGCAGTTGCCGGTATTCTCGGCAACGACGTTGCCGACGAGCGCATTACCCCCCGGGTCCTTGGCGGCGATCTGCCACAGCGCATCCCACGAGCCGAGATCGTTCCACCCCATCGTCACCGGCACGACCGCGGCGCGTTCGGTCCGCTCCATGACCGCGTAATCGATCGAATCAGCCGGGCATTTGCTGAATGCCGTCTTGTCGAGGCGGAGGAAATCATCGTCGGCGTGCGCTCCTGCCAGGGCGCGCTCGCAGGCCTCGCGCATCGCCGGACACAACTGCGCGATCTCGGCGAGATAGGACGCGGCGGGAAACAGGAAAATGCCGCTGTTCCAAAAGTAATCGCCGGAGGCGACATAGCGTTCGGCCGTCGCCGGGTCGGGCTTCTCGACAAATTGGGCGACCGCAAAGGTGCCGTCGGCGCCCTCTAGCTGGCGGCCTTTGGCGATATAGCCATAACCGGTCTCGGCCCGCTCCGGCGTGATACCAAACGTGACGAGGCAGCCCGCCTGCGCCGCCGCGACGGCGCGCACGACCGCCGCACGGAACCCCGTCGCATCGAGAATGACATGGTCGGACGGCATGACCAGCATCAGTGCATCCGGATCGTCCCCCACCAGCCGCAGCGCGGCGATTGTCGCGGCCGGCGCGGTATTGCGGCCGATCGGCTCCAGCACAATTGCATCGACCATGACGCCGACCGCGCGCAATTGCTCGGCGATGATAAAGCGATGTTCCTCGTTGGCGACGATCAGCGGCGGCGCGAAACCGGTGTCGCCCGCGAGCCGCAGCGCGGTTTCCTGCAAGAGGCTCTCCTCGCCGGTCAGCGCCAGGAGTTGCTTCGGATAAAGCGCGCGCGACATCGGCCACAGCCGCGTGCCGCTGCCGCCCGACAGGATGACTGGATGGATCATGCCGAAAATATCCCCATCGAAGGGAGGCCTAGCCATTCGCATTGCGGTTGTAGCGGGCCATAAACTCTGCCGCGCGCCGTCGATAGACGCCGTCATTGTACCGATATTCGCCGATATAATGGAGAAACGCGTGCTCGCCGGGCGGCAGATGCGGCTCAAACGTCGCGTAACGCGGAAACGGCAGAACCGTCGCGCCGGCGGCATTGGCCAGAATATAGTTTGAGCCGACCTGCTCGCTGCCCCATTTTTCATGCCACAAGCGGGCGCCAATAAGATCGCTCATCTGGGTTGAAAACCACTCCAACTCATCGAGCGAAAAGGCGCCGCGGGCAAAGCCGGCGAACCCGGAAGAGGCATGCACATACGACTTCTGCGCGGCCCCGGGCAGGCGGTCGAGCGCCGCTTCCGCCGGTACGGCCACGTTAACCTCCTCCATCTTCCAACCGTGCGTCTTGATCCAGCCCTGAACCATCTTGGCGGTCTCCGGCGCCGGCAACACGGCGCGCCCGGAATCGGTGCCGAGAATGAAGGATCGGTTGGCCTCGATGCACTCGACAACCTCCGGGATCGGTGCGGATACCAGGGTATCGGCGTCGACCTGGATGACGTAACCGTCCTTCGTGAGTTCCATGATCTTGACGAGCCGCTCCCACGTGCCGCCGCGGGGGCAGCGCCCGGTCGAAATGGCGCAAAAGTCGATGATTTCGATGCCGGGAACATGATGGCGAAGAACCGCGAGATCGTCGTCAGTCAGCGAATGGTGATCGATGATGCCCTGCTCATTGATGACGGCGACCCGCCCATGGCCGACCTCGGCGTAAAGCGACTTGATCGCCAACAAATAGGGAAGCAGGTCGCGACGCGGCAGCATGCTGAGAAACAGCGGCGAATCGCCCGTCACCTGCAGCGGCATTGTGTTTAAAACGTCCTTTGCGGACCGCTCGAAGGAACGCTCGGCCCAAGATTTCCGCAACCGTGTCACCGCGCGCCCCGGCAAAGTTGCTAACCCATCCATCTTTTGCTCCAAACGCGGCGCCTAATCCGACTATTAAGGACCTGCAGCAGCTGGCACATTATCGCCATTGCTCCGCAGCCGCAAGAGAATCGCGATTTCGCCTAAGGCCGCTATCTCGCATCTCGCTGTATTTCACAGGATTTCGCCAGAAGGGATGCGCCACCATCCGATCAGTGGGGTCGCGATGACCTGAGTGTTTTCAATTTAGCGATGGAGAGCATGGAAGCGACCGCGCCTACAAAGGGTCAAGCGATTAACGATTGCTCAACATGGCGGTTTGAGATAATGCAACGTCGGTAGGACCACCCTGCTCGATCGGGTAGCGTTCGCACGGCTCCGATCGGCGGCGTCTGTGAGGGATGGTTCTCACGATGCGTTCCAGGATTTTGGGGCGCGCGCGCGACTTGGTGAATTCGCAGCTGCGCGACCGAGGCTATCGGCTAACTTGGTTTCCGCCCCGCGTGCTGTCGCGCGCGGGGCAAACGGTGGACGTTGACTTCTCGTTGCTAGCTGCGCACCTGATGTTGACGACGCCGCGACCATATTTTTTCGGTATTGGCGCAAATGATGGCGTGACGCATGACCCGCTGTATCCGTTTATCCGCGATTTCGGATGGCGCGGCATCCAAATCGAACCGATCCCTGAAGCGTTTGCAGCTCTACAACGTAACTATTCCAACCTTGGCCACGTCGCCCTCCTCCAAGCTGCAATCGGTCTTCAAGACGGATTTGCCAAAATTTATACGGTCGAAGTATCCGACCAAGAGACGATGACGATGTCGCTTCATTCGTCGTTCGGTCGCGATATGCTCCTGCGGGGAAAACAATGGCATCCTCAGCTCGAACATTACATGATCGAGAGAGAGGTCCCGGTCGTTTCCTTTTCCACACTGCTCAACCGAATCGGCGACGAAAAAGTGGACGTCATCAAAATTGACACCGAGGGCTACGATCTCGAAATCCTCCGAACAATTGATTTCGCGCGTGTGTCGCCCAGTTTGATAATCGCCGAGCACGCCAACATATCGAGGCAGGAAAAAATCGAAATGGCCGACATTCTACTGGACAATGGCTACCGAGTTGCAATGACCTCTCTCGATATGCTTGGATATAAATCATTATGACCCTGATGATGTATCTATACCGAACAGGTTAGGTGAAGCCAATTGCTTTGGCCACATGGCCTCCGGCTCGTTTCGAGAAAACCGGTTATTTGCTGCTTCCGCAATGGCATCTTAATACAATGGACGCATGCCCGGTTACTCCGGGCTTTATTCAAAAGACAAAAATATTGACCGCGTTCTCGACGCGGCGCCGATCGTGGCCAGTTCCGCGACTTTCTCTGGCAGGATTGAACAGCTGCGCATCGCGGACCGTATTCCAGCTTCCGGGAGCGATTAATCACTCGTTGCCGCGGGATTCGCGCCACAGCCCGAGCTTTTCCTGCACCGGCCGGTCGGAGAAGCTGAACAGCACTGATTCCGCCCCCGCGTGGTGGGTATGCGCCGCCCAGCCCGGCACGACGAAGATGTCGCGCGGCCGCCAGTTGAGCACCGCATCGGCGACCCGCGTCTCGCCGCCGCCCTCAACGCAGACATAGACCGTGGCGTCGGTCGCGCGATAGGAGAGGCTCGCAAAACCCTGCGGCAGGAGTTGGATCGCGGTGCCGATCGTCGGCATCGCCCACTCGCCGGTCGCCGGGTTCACATAACACATCTTATGGCCGTGATAGGGATCGGGCGGGCCGTTCTTGGCCAGCGCCGCCAGCGCCGCGCGGCTCATCTCATAGGGTTAATTGAAGACCGGCGAGGTCTTGACCTCCGGCTTCCAGTCGATCGGCAGCAGATTGTGGCCGAAGCGCGCG